>JBBQKK010000001.1:0-100415 GCA_038326785.1 Saccharimonadales bacterium (SeqCode)
TTTATTCTTCCATATGGTTAGATGGGTTGTTTTGCGGGTAGAGTCAGCCTGCTCTATGGCGTTAATCAGTTGCTCCCCTGCTATGCGAGCCAAGGGCGGAAATGATGGGTTGACTGATTGCTCGGGTAAAAGTTGCTTTATGACATCGAGTGATTTTGTAAAGTACGGCATAGCAGCATCGACTTTCGATGGCATCCTCGTAAAATCGCTCCATATTTCCTTGATATCTATATTGGCAGTTTTTATAAATGATGCATTTTTCTGAGCTATTGCCCGTAAGTCTTCACCGCTAAGTAGCGCTCGCTTTAGCTCGCTGATTGTACTTATTAGATCGCCTAGGTGATGTCGGGTTTGTTTGAGGGGGTTTAAGTAGCTCATACCCTCAACTATATCTTGCAGTATCTGATGCCGTCCTAGCTCGTCTACGGGCTCCTGAAGGCGTGTCTCGGAAAAGTATTCCGGATATCTTCGTATAAGATCCCCGCCAAAAGCATGATAAGTAGAAATAGTAACGTCATAAGCAGCCTGTCCAATGAAGCGCGTAAGGCGCTCCCGCATATTCTCGGCGCCGCTTTCTGTAAATGTGAGGCAGAGAATGTTTTGAGGTAATGTATCGGTCTGCTGGAGTATATTTGCGACTCTGGCGCTAAGGAGCTGGGTCTTGCCTGTTCCCGGTCCTGCAATAACTAATAAGGGGCCCTCGATAGTGTCGACGGCGCTGCGCTGAGATGCGTTCAGTTTTTCTAATTCACGGGTGATGCTCACTACTGATATTGTACTCGGAAAATCTATCTTTATCGAGAAAACCACTGCAGTTACCTGCGGTTTTTTATTGCTCTAGCGTAATATGAAAGTCTATGAAATAATCAATAACTGTTACAATATATGTAGCAATACAAACGGAGATACATGGACGAATTTCATAATTTTCTAAAACAATATCATGTTCGCCGCTTTAGCAAAGGTGAGATCATCATGGTGCAGGGCGAAGTGCCTAATTGCGCCTACGTGATTAAGAAGGGTGTAGTAAAAACATACAACCTAACTTCTCAGGGTGAAGAGAAACCAATTGCTTTTGATGTAACGAGTGAAATATTTCCAATTGGCTGGGTATTTTCAAAGATTAGCCGAGCACAGTATTACTATGAAGCTTTTACTGACTGCGAATTATACTGTGTCCCTGCACAGGATCTGATTGTGTACATGATGCGCGATGCAGAGACCCTATTTGGTTACTTCAATTATTTCGTGTCACGGCACCTAAATTTCCAGATGCGAATAAATGCATTAGAGCAGTCCAAAGCGGCTTCAAAGGTACTCAATACCATACATTACTTGTGTGTAAGATATGGAGTAGAGGTAAAGAAAGACACAGTGCGCATTCAGCTACCGCTGACTCAGCAGGACCTTGCAAACTTCATGGGACTCACCCGTGAAACTACTGGTATCGAACTTAAGAAGCTGCAGCGAAAAGGCATTTTAACGTATCGCAAACAGAATTATCTGGTGCGCGTTGACAAGCTGAATGAGCTATTGGATGAAGATTATGAGCAGCACAAGCTTATAGGGTATGATCCCAAGGTAGAGATTTAAAGACTCCGGAGCGAATACAAAAAATACCGCCGATTTATCAACGGCGGTATTTTTTCTAGTATGGAATTTAGGTCGGGGGTATTAGGCTGCGAAGCCGCGGCGGAACTCTCGTTCTTTACGGCGCATGAATCGTTCGATTCTACCGTCAAGGTCGGTCGATATCTCCTCAAATAAGTTATCAAAATCCAGATCGCTTACACGAGTCGGTTTTGTATATTTAAATTTACCCACTTCGACCTCCCCTTATGCTTAATTTAGTATTACTATAATACCGAATAAGCATGAGCGGAGTATGCGAAAATTCTCGCAAAAAACGAAAAATTATTCTTCGTCGATAGCTTCGTTCACAAGTTGGGACAGCTGACTAGGGGTAACCGTAGACTTAACTACGTATCGAGTAATGCCCAGAGCTTCTGCTTTTTCAATTTGATCAGAATGGCTCAAGTTACTAAAGACAATGACTTTAACCTTAGGGTGCTTCTTTAGGTCATATTTTTGCAGGAATGTTATACCGTCAATATTTGGCATGAGCAAGTCTAGTAATATTAAGTCCGGCTGCAGTTCTTCGACTTTTTGCAATGCTTCTTCGCCATCGCGAGCGCGTTCTACTGTGTGTCCTTCACGCTTTAAAATTGTGTCATACGCCATGCGTAACGGCAGTTCATCTTCTACAATAAGTATTTTCGCCATGTTGTATCACCTCTACTTTAAGCTGGTATTCATTCGATTGTACCGCATTACACCTAGTTTGGTAATTAGTTTACTAACTTTATGTAGCTTTATTTAGCTGTTGAGCTCATGGTCTATGACGGAAACAAGTTCCTTGGGAGTGGTCGCAGCCTTTAGCATATATCGGCTCGCGCCAAGTTTGTATGCTTCATCTAAATGGTCTGCTCGCTCCATGTTGCTAAAAACGATGATTTTCATTTTAGGTGTGCCGTATTTATCGTGAAAATCCTTCAAAAAGCTCAGCCCATCTTTGTGGGGCATCATTATGTCCAAAAGAATAAGCTCGTACGATTGATCTTCGACCTTCTTGAGTGCATCATGACCATCTACGGCCGTAGTGACATTATGCCCTGCTCTAGTGGTAATAAGTTCAAAAACGCTTCTGAGCTTTTCGTCATCTTCTACAATAAGTATCTTCGCCATAAACGTTCTCCTCTATCTATGGTAAACCGCACAATTAAAAACAGCTAGTATAAAACTAGCTGTTCTTGGAGTAGTTACTAATTAATTAGTAACGGCTGTTGCCACCACCACCGAAACTGTCGTTTCGTGGGCGGAATTCACGCTTTTCTTGTGGGCGGGCTTCGTTCACAACGATACTACGACCGTTAATGTCCTTGCCATCAAGTGCCTTGATTGCGGCTTTTGCGTCGTCATCGCTTTCGAATTCTACGAATCCAAAACCTTTTGAACGGTTGTTATGATCGCGATCTAGGATCACTTTTGCTGATGCAACTTTACCAAACTCACTAAATAGTGTGGTAAGTTCGTCGTCATCTACTGTATAAGGTAGAGAGCCTACGAATAATCTCATTGCCATTAACTTATCCTTTTCTTTCTGTTCCCGAGGTAAGTTGGCAAATCATCCTTCTTAGCTGCTCCTCAAACGAAACCAATTATAATTTACTCTAAACTAAACTTAAGCAGCATCTTTCTAGCAAAATAACTATATCACATATAGTTTGTATCCGAAAGCAGTTTGTTTAATCTGTGGCTGGTAATTTTATGCTAAAAGTAGATCCCCTGCCTATTTTTGATTTTACAGTGATGCTGCCGCTATGTAGCTCAACAATTTTCTTTGCCCAATAAAGTCCAAGTCCAGTGCCCGATTCTGATATGTAAGCCTCGTTTTTAATACGGGCAAATTTGTCGAATATTCTGTCGAGGTCCGCCCTTTCAATGCCTTTGCCCTCATCACTAATATCCAGAATAACGTTTTTGGCAGATTGTCGGATTTTGATATGGATTGACTTGCCTTCCGGGCTATATTTACTGGCATTGCCAATGATGTTTTCGAGCACTATACGAATTTTAACGACGTCCGCAAATATATAGCAGGGTTTGTCGGTATTTTTAAAACTTACTTGCTGTTGCCTGGCTGTAAACTTGCCAGCAAGGCTCGCAAGAACTTCCTCGATAATCTTTGTTAAGTCTTCGCGGCGAGGTCGGATGTTAACTTGCATGGTGTCGACCTCTGCTACATTTAACAGGTCCTCGATTACCTGTAGTTGTTGTTCATTGCTGTCATACGCCTGGTCGATGTATTCTTTTTGGTCAACCGAAAGATCTCCGGCATATCCTTCCTGCAAAAGTCCTAGATACATTTTTACCGCAGAAGCAGGTGTGCGCAGATGATGAGAAGCTACTGAAATAAATTCATCTTTAACGGCATTTATAGCTTCCAGCTCCTGACTTCTGAGCGAGAGAGCCTGTTGTTTTATGACAAGCCCAATGATATTGGCCACTGACTGTAAATAGCTAATATCATCTTTTGTGAAATCACGTTTTTGCGTAGAGTGGGCTGCCAGCACACCATATGGTCCTTCGGGCCCCTGAATAATCACCGTTATGCCGCTCATTACTTTATTGTGTGCAAATAGCGATGGTCTTGCGACCCTCTTCTCCGTTGAAAAATCTTTAACAATAACCGGTCTATTTGTAATTGCTGTATAGCCGGATTGCGAATTTCGGTCTATTGGAATAACGGCATGGTCTACTACAATATCCTTGCTCCAGCCCGCAGCAGCTCTTAATATCATAGTCTTGGCTTCGGGGAGAATTTCAAACACTTTGCCATATTCAACACCTAGCCGGTTGGTAATATGTTGCACCGCTTCATCGAGTAATTGCCTAAGTGGTATATTAGTCAAAGCCATCTGGCCCAGCTCGGAAACTGACCGATGGAGTTGTAGTTGAAGTTGCATTGTACGTTCGAATTCTCTCCGGTCGTCGATGCTCATGCTCGTTCCTAACATTCGTACCGGCTTGCCGTTTTTAATAATGGCTTTGCCCTGCCCTAGTACCCAGTGGATACTTCCATCTGGCCATATTATTTGATGCTCGATCTTATAGCTGCGACCTGTTCGTAGTGCCGCGGTTATTACTTTTTGCATGCGTTTTCTGTCTTTGAGAGGCAACTGCCTCTGATACGAATCGTAGTAGACGGAATCCGAGCTTTTGAGGCCATAAAGTTTTTTGAGCTGATCCGACCAGATAAGTTCATTAGTGGTAATATCCCATTCCCATATCCCGACTTTCGCCGCCGTAAGCGCAAGGTTAAGTCGCTTTTCGCTGAGGGATATCTTTTCTCTGGCTGCAGAAATATCTTCCTCTTTGCGCTTCGTGTCATTAATATCGACAACCGTGCCATACATTCTTGCGGCGCTGCCTTCCTCTAGATATGCCTTACCGTACGCCGCGACCCAACGGATATCTCCCTTGGGCCGTACGATGCGATATGTCATCTTGAAAGCCGACCCGTCCTTAGCGGCTTGCTGAATAATTTTATTCACGTGAGCATTGTCATCGGGATGATTATATTTTTGAATAGATTCAAACGTAAGTTTTAGTTTTTTTGGAATTCCATAAATTTTACGTAGTTCGTCCGACCATGTAAGTTCATTTGTTTTTAGGTCCCATTCCCATGTGCCCATTTGGGACGCCCGTATGGTGAGCGCTAATCGTTCTTCGCTTTGCATGAGGTTGCTGGACGCTTTATGTTGTTCTGTTATATCTTGTTGAGTGCCCCATGCTCGTAGCAAATGTTTATCATGTACGTACCCCACGAGGCTATTTCTGAAATATTTATCATTTCCGTGTATACCCTTTTCGTGCGACTCTACTCCGGATAAACGATAATCGGATTGAATAAACGCCTCCAGGTAACGTAAGTTCTGTGGATCGTTCGGCAACAATAACTTATTTAGTCGAGTGCCGATTATGTCCTCGGGGCTTTTCACGCCGTACATATGGGCCATAGCATGATTTGCTTCTGCCAAATAGGCATGTTTAAACAAGTGGTCAATTTGTTTTCGTACGGGCCAAGATGTAGGGAGCGGAACGTCTAATTCAAAACGCCATATACCTTCGTTGCTATTACGAATAAAGGCGAGGTACTTTTCTTCATTTGCAGCACTGATTTGCTGAGCGTTTTCGGCTAATGCCTTGGCTTTAGCGAGCTTGTCCTCATTTATTTTGCGGTAATTAATCTCATCGTTTAATGCGTGCTTAGTCCATTCTTCTGATATTTTGCGTTCGCTGATATCAACAGAAATATTCATCAGATGCTTTACTTTACCTTGTTCGTCCCGGTCAAATATAGTTCCTTGAGTCTGTATCCAGCGCCAAGTTCTATTTAAATGGCGAATACGGTACTCGGAAATTATTACCTTATCTGAACTATCCATGGACGGTTTTGCATTGGCCTGGTCAATTTCCCTTTCGTGTAGTTGTACTACATGTGCTAGGTCGTCAGGATGAATGAGTGAAGCGGCAAATTCTAACCCACCCCTTTGCAGATGCTGTTTACTATACCCAAGGAATCGTTCGACTGCGTCATTTATGTAGGTGTACTGTAGTGTCTCGACGTTATAAATGGTAATAAGGGCCGGCACCACGTTAAGCAGCTTGCTGTGTAGCAGTTCTTCAGTTTTTCTGACATTCATGGGTTCGCTATTCCGGTTCAGATTACTCATTTCTTCGCCAGCCGTCAGTCACTTACCTAATATTCATTTCTATTATACTCGAAATTGTAGTTTAAGTGTTGCAGTAAGAAAACTCATAGCTAGGAGCAAGCATGAGCAATAATCTTATAAGGCCACTAACTAACAGAAGGAGGACTTATGGCAGGACGAGGACTAGGATCAGACAAAATGAGTGAGGCTAAGAAACGAGAGATTCAGAGTAAGGGCGGCAAGACCAGCCATGGCGGCGGTCGCAAGGCCTCACGCTAGTAACTAATAAACCTTAACTCGCAAGATTAAGGAGCGTTTAATAGCGCTCCTTTTTGTTATTCACATACTTGTTAAGCTACAATAACAGTATGACAAATATCTATTTTCGCTCCATTCGGCAACCAGAGCTTGAAACTGTTGCCGAAGCTAAGCGTGGTTGTTGGATGCATGTTGTTGATCCGTCACAGGAAGAGCTCGCGGATTTGGCAGAAAAATACAATCTGGACCTAGACCTACTAACTGACGGCATCGATTTGCATGAATCCCCTCGCCTGGAACATGAGCAAGGCGTCGCATATATCTATACTCGATACTGCTGGCCTGCTAATATGGAAACTAGCACGCAGCCGCTGCTAATCATTGTTGCTGGAGACATGCTTGTTACTGTATGTCGCCGACAACCAGAGCCAATCGACAAACTGCTGGCTAACACTCAAATTGTCACCACACAGAAAATCAAGTTACTACTGCAAATTCTGAGCGAAATTAATATTGGCTATCGTGTGCATATTAACCAGATTACCAAGCAAATATTTGCCAGCCGATCCAGACTGCAGCGTAGTATCGTCAGCGATGAAGACATCATTCGCTTTATTTATGTAGAAGAAGATTTGAATGAGTTCATGGCCGCATTGCAGCCGTATGGCATTTTGCTTAAATCCCTTGCAAGTGGAAAGTACTTCAAGGTGCATGCAGAGGATATTGACTTGATTGAAGATATCGAGCTGTCTACAAGCGAATTGACCGAACTATCCAAAAGTCGCCTGAAGACTATTCAAAATATGCGCGACGCTTATTCGACTATAGCTGCAAACAACCTTAATCGAATATTCAAGCGGCTTACCAGTATCGCTATTTTCCTTTCGATCCCTACGATCATAGGTGGTTTGTATGGAATGAATGTACGGTTGCCTTTTGGAGACCACCCCCTGGCATTTTGGATGGTACTTGGATTGATTGGCGGAATTATCCTCGGCTTCATAGCCTACTTCCGTAAGCAAAACTGGCTATAAATCTTTAGTCTTTCTTGTTCTTACTAATACCCAAAGAAGTGCTGAAAGTATAAATAGTAGACATGAATAAAATCCTACTTCGCCATACAGCTCAATTTTGTATCCTTCATTAAAGTTTAATACAAAGTAGCTGATAGCAGTAATGACATAAGCGATCACGGATAGTGTAGCTGTTGCGTAGATGGCTGCACGGCTCATTAGAATGCTGGCGACTAACAACGGAATAACATAAAGCATTACTGCTCTGCTGGCCATGCCGCGTTGACTATAAACACCAAATGATGCAACTCCAATATCGGTAAGTATTAAGGTCATTGCCAGCAACCTTAAATAAATGTCAGGCATTGTTTTTACCGTGCGTAGTAAAAACCATACCACTGTAGTTACCGTTGCTAGAATCCCTACCACAAACCAACGTTGCAAAACAGCTTCAGGCGCAAGCAACTTCCACGCATCATAAATTACTATCTGAAACGCTAATAGTGCAGCAAAAATATAATGAATCCGCGTAATGCTCAGAAGTGGAGTACGGTAATGAGAATCGATACGAGATGGTTCTTTACTGGTAGTCATTACCCCTATTCAATCATTAATGAGTGATAGTGGTCAAATTGATAACAAGCTGAGAGCTCGAGAAATAATAAATCGCTATAGCAATTACAGTGGCGGATTTTACACGTATGTTATATAATTAGTGTAACATAATACCATAAATGTGCCATCAAATTTAAGTGAACGCTCATGACGCCTAACCAAGAACCCACATCCTGCCCCCTAACTTACGAGGGTATCATTAAAGAGCTTGCTTCGCAGGTGCGCCGGCCCATGGGTAATGATAGTGGCATTGCAGGGTTTTCGCTTGCTATGATCACTGCCGTTGAAGACTATCCAACGCTTGCGGAAATTGCCGTAGAAACTGATTTGTATCATTATGTCGAGTCTCCCAGAGATGTCGTAAACCAAACACTCCGTGCTGTTCAGGCCCAAGCTATTGGCCGAGATGTAACCGGCTATCCACATAAGTATTTGGCTCCTGACCTGAGCATTGCATCCGTATCTGAAGTTAGCGCACACTGGTACGATCTAATATCCGAAATTGTGTCAGAAAATCACAGCCTGGACGAACTTGCATACGATGTGCATTTTCGACGTATGCAGAGCATGCAAGTAGAAAGGTCGAAGGCAGTTAAATTGGTTGGTCTGGCTATGGAGAACCGATTTGGTCCCAGCCCAAAAATACTGGATATAGGAACCAGCCAGATGCATGGCCCAAAGCACTTGATGCTGGGTCTACCATTCGCTCGAACTCATGCAGATACCAGCCAGGGTTCGGCGAATAAAGAATTCAACCAACAGCTAACTAGGCTATGGAAGCCTTCGGCAATCGACTGCGTAGATCTCTTTTTTCCGGATGACCCATCCAACAAGAACTGGGCTTTTGCAAACTCATTTTATCCGAAAGAGTTAGCGGATGATCACAAGGTGGCTAAATATCGCCGCATAAGCGAAGCTAATGTTCCGGATGTTGCTTTCGCAAGGGCAGATTTTTCTGCAGACGATCCTGACCCGGTATACATTAAGCAAGATGCTCATTTTCGCGTATCACTCGGTGGAGAGCTAAACAAGCATGACTATGATATTGTTTCTACCCTGACGACACTGTACCAGTTCAGTCCGGAAGAGCGCAGACAGTGGCTTATAAATTGTAAAGAGTATTTAAGGCCCGATGGAGTTATTGTAATGTCAGACTTTGCGGTTCTGAGAGAAGATGTTAATACTGATCATCCGACGGATAAGCTGGATTTTGATGTTAACTGGACTGATAACTACGCCTACAGAACATTCGTATACGACAACAAGCAGCCTGAAAAAGGCTTTCAGGAAGTTTACAGATGGCTCAATGGTCGTTGCAAAAAAGTACAAATAGTAGGATCGGCGGCAGTACGCGGCGTACTTTTTGCGCCGTCAGACAATGACTAAGCGTCTGGCTCTAGGGCTTTCCCTACGATTTCGCAGTATCTCTTCATGAAATCATTTTGCGATTCATTCAACTGGTCCAAGAACTGATAATAGCTAAATATTATTGCACCGCCGTCTTTGCAGCCTGGTATTGGGTATACATGACTACCTGCTATGCCGCCGCCTGCTTGATTGAATCGCGCCTCTTCTGAAGTGAGAGCCGGATTGAAAAGAAACTGCCAGTCAGATGTAACGCGTGGCTCACCACTTTGAATAGCTTGCACGATGTAATTATCGGTGAAGTCGGCCGGTATTTTGATCTCTTTAAACGGAACCATAGAAATTTGCAGGGTCCCTTGAGCCGGAGCGGTTTTAGAAAGTGCTACTCGATCTACAGTGTTCTCTTTTTTGTTTACTAGTAGTAACACGACGATGCCAAGTCCCATTAATGTCGTGCGCTTTTTATCATGAAAGGGAGCGTTTACTATAAGATCATACAGTTCATGTTGATCCTCGGCCGTGGATAGTAGTTCCTTCAGGGTTGCCAGATAGGTGTTATTGGATTCCAGGTCAGTCATTTCCAGTAGTATACAACAATATTTCTATAGCCACACATTAGCTGCTTTCAGATTCGCAAGTAAAACCAAACGAGAACTGTCACGTAGGCGATACTTGCATGATAGCTACCAGCAATTATCAGATATACATAAATTGATACAATATGGCAAAAATATTGTATGATTGCCCTATGAGTTTACGAGAACAAGAATTGCAGCCGGAAATTAAAATAGGTGCAACAGTACCCTTTTCAGACTTGTTTTCTCAAAGCGTAGATATAAAAAACTTACATAGTGATAATCCCACTATAGAGCCAGATTTTTGCATCAAAGTATCTTCAGACACGAGCCCGTATCCTATCGGTATGCAGTTCTTGCTCAGCGAAACGACCTTGCCCTATCTTGCAATTCGACCACTACAGGAGGACGCAGGGTATGAGTTTTCAAATGACGATTTTGATCAAAACCAACGTTTGAGTAAATTTCGTCGCCTGGCACGCTTGTCTGCAAGAGCACGCGAACGCAACCGGTCTTTAAATTTATTGGACAGGCCCTATTCTATATCTGTTAGTGCAGAAATTCTTGAATTACATAATGAAGAGTCCATTGACCCCCAGGAGATAAGATACCTTGATCCTGGCCACGGCCCTTTAGTTCCTATTCTTCGACGGGATACAACGCAACTAGACACAGCAAACCGTCTCAGGTTGCAAGTTCATGCCAAGGGCGTGTATCAATCCACGCCCCTGTTATCAGATCCTTTGAACGTGGATGCAAAATACGACACGAAAACTAATCACGGTCCAGGAACTATCGAAATGGTGGATACGTACAGTTTTTACCCTACAGATATTGGTCCCGTGAAACATAGGTTCCCTGTTTACGGTGGACAATATGAGCTTGAAATCGTAGGTGCAGAAGTGTCATTTACGCTGAGGGAACTAATGCGTGATGAAGTAGATATACGGTTCGTCCTCGAAAATTCCGGCAATCACCAAGCTTAGCATCGGTTTTTTTAGACTCTCTTAAAAGTGTTTACGTATAAGGAGCTGTAGAATTATATTTCGTCTGAACTGAGCTCTGATAACACCTTGTCATAGACGGCTTCGCTTATCACGCAGGTGTCTAGCGCAAAGGTAGCTATGTCACTGATTCTAAAAGCTGAAGTGAGTTCAATGCCGCGGCTAAGCAGCTCGGTGCCCCCGCCCTGTTGACGATCAATCAGTACAGACACCCCTACGGTACTAAGACCATGGCTAGATAAAAGTTCAATTTCATCCGTTTTGGATTTAGCAGATGCGATAACATCGTCAATCAATACAACTTGGTCTCCAGTAGAGAACCTGCCTTCTATGGGCCTGGGCTCGCCATGCGCTTTCTGTTTAACCCTGCGCTTCAGCAATGGTAAAGACTGAGAATATGCGATAGCGCCGGCATACTCGCTAGCTGCTTCCGGGATGCCCATGAGAAAACGGTCAACCGGCTGACGGGCTAAGACTTCTTCTTCAAAGAACAGTGCGGTTGTTAGGTTTCCTATTGCATGTATCGCGTTTTCAAATAGATTGGTGTCAGAAATCATCTCTCGCATGTTTACATAAAATGATGATTTCCTGCCGTCTTTGAGAGTAAACGGGCCACCAAACTTAATTATCTCTTTAGTAATCATTTCTTCTACAAACTCGTGATGGATTGGGTGTATGTGCATCATAAGGCTCCGGTTATAGTTTTAATGCGTTGTATTCTACAGCCCATTCTCTGTTTTCCTCGACAATATTTCCCAGTACTGCGCGTCTCAAAGTTGTGTCTCCATTCTCGAAACGAGCTTGCAGTGGTTCTTTACGAATAGCTTCCCGCACTCTTCTTTGTTTTTTATGTTCCGGACTAGAGAGTAATTGTTTCATAAAAATACTATATCAAAAAAGCACTATTCTCGTAGTGCTTATGCTTGGCTGGGGCGGAGGGATTCGAACCCCCGAATGCCAGTACCAAAAACTGGTGCCTTACCGCTTGGCCACGCCCCATAATTGTGTATATACCGTGTCGCGTGTGCGATATACGTGTTTACAGCAAAACAGAGTGATTTTACCCTATTTGCTGAGTTTTTTCCACTTAAACGTTTTGCGCTTGTCTGACGGCGAGAGTACCCGCAGTACGGGCTTCATATAAAAAGCGCTCTGCATCTTCTCTGCTGCAAAGTCCTTTGTCCACTGCAACATCCAAATTCGCCAACATATATTCTTCGCGTACGTCGGCATCGCATATAGGCTCCAAAACTTCGGGTTGCATTAATAAATCAATAGAAAGGGCTTCGCCGCTTAGGTTAGAAATTTCCATCTTGTCCTCTTAAAAAAGTTGTTATATTTATCTGAAAATCCACTATGCTCCTACCAAAATGCATAGTCAAGTACTTATGCACACCTATTTTTAAAATACTTACGCTATACTGGTAATAATATGCGAGTAGTGGAACCACGTCATTTCAGCCACCTGAAAAAGGAAAAGCAGAAGAAGCCTAAAAAGATGCTTCTACTGCTGCTGTTGCCTGTGGCTTTAGCGGGCCTGTGGTACGCATGGTCTAACCCGCCAAAATTTGCTCGTGAAGAGTCAAAGGATCCAGCTGCAGCAGTACAGCCCATCGACAAAGAACCTCTTGAAGATAAGCCAAAAGCAATTAGAACGTTTAGCGGAAACGATTTTAAGCTGCTTTTCCAGTCGCTAGCGCACCCAAACACTCAGCCTTTTGTAAATCCGCCTAGTATTACTGGAAATACGGCAGCGGATGCTCGGATCAGAACTATTGCTGAAAAGCGCGGCTATCGGCTAACGAGTATACCGGTTAGTGCTATCGTCCGTACTGACGAGGCAACGTTGAATAACGATGATCTGCTACAGCCATTGGCGTATCAGGGTTGGATAGACCTTAGGGCTGCAGCTCAGAAGGACGCCATCCCATTGTTTCTTTATTCCGGATACAGATCTCCGGAATTCCAAAGGGACTTATTCTTAGAGCGACTTTATGACCGTGGCATTTCGGTCGAACAGATAGCGCGAGGTACCGCTGACAAAGCCGTAGAGGATACGCTTATTATAACAGCGGTACCAGGGTACTCCCGGCACCACAGCGGGTATACTGCGGATTTCAAATGTGAAGACGGAAGCCCTAATTTTGGTGCTAGTATTTGCTTCAAGTGGCTGAATGAGAACAACTATGCGCGAGCAAAGCAATTTGGCTGGATTCCTAGTTATCCGGCAGAAGTTGATTTGCAAGGCCCAGAGCCCGAGGAGTGGGAATATATATGGGTTGGCGTACGCGCCCTAAGTGAGTAGTTAATTACACATCGCAAAATTTCTTGCGGATTTAACAGATACAACGTAGAGTTGTACGTAATGCCCAGGCTTAGAAAAGTAAATCCTGCTGACCATGTAGTCAGTATTAATATGAACGGCATGCGGGGCCGGATGGTCCAAATGCCCTCGCGCTCCAGTAAAAAGCGTGAAATGTTGTTGGTGTACGGACATCACGCAAGTTTAGAGCGTATGTTTGGTTTGGCTGAAGACCTCAGTCAGTATGGCCCAGTCACTATGCCAGATTTGCCTGGATTTGGCGGCATGGATACTTTTTACTCCATAGACGAAGAACCTAATCTCGACAATTTGGCTGATTATTTGGCTGCGATAGTGAAAATGCGTTTCAAGCGAAAACGTTTAACGCTGATTGGCGTTTCCTTTGGTTTTTTGGTTGTAACACGTATGCTGCAAAAATATCCGGAATTGGCACGCAAGGTAGATTGCACGATTAGTATTGTTGGTTTTGTTCACCATGAGGACTTTAGATTTAAACGACGAAATCTTCGTATTGCTAAATCTATTGTCGGCTTTTTCTCTCTTTCCTTTCCTGCATGGATAGTAAGGCATTTGTTCCTGCGAAAGACATTCATACGCTGGGCTTATTTATCGGTTGCTGACCGCCATACAAAAATGAAAGATGCAGATGATGCTGAACGTAGGCGACGAATCGAGTTTGAAACCCACCTTTGGCACTGTAATGACGTACGAACATATATGCACACAAGCGGCATCATGTTGCGCGTTAATTTGTGTGACAAGAGGATCAATGTACCTGCCTTCCATATAGCAGTAGACGATGATCGCTACTTTGATAATTCCATGGTGGAACAGCACCTAAACGTTATATATAAAGACGTGAAAATAATGAAAACTCCAATGAAAGGCCACGCGCCTACAGTAATAGCGGACGCTAAAGCTGCCGCGCCGTTTGTTCCTGCGGCAATACGTCGAATATTGAAATCTGCGTAAAGAATCTGCTGTAAATCTGTAAATGATATACTAGAAGTCAATAAGTCATTGTAACGGTAAGGCACTTGATGAAGATTGGTATTGTCTGTCCCTACAACATGTTCCGCGGTGGCGGAGTGCAAGAATGCGCATTAGCAACAAAAGCCGAGTTGCAACGCCGCGGTCATGAGGTTTCGATTATTACGCCGATGCCACGAGGATCGACCGAATTCGAAGCCGAGGACACTATATTTCTAGGGGGAGCTGCACAAGTTAAATCGTTTCACACTACGGCGCAAGTATCCGCTAGTGTAAACACTGACGTTGTAGAAGAGGTGCTTGAGGCACATCAGTTTGACGTTCTGCATTTTCATGAGCCATGGATTCCGATTGTTAGTCGCCAGATTTTAACTCGAAGTAAAGCCGTTAACATTGGTACATTTCATGCGAAGCTGCCGGATACCGTGATGAGCCGAACCATCGAAAAAGTGGTGACGCCTTATACCAAGTCTATCCTCAACTATTTACATGGCTTTACTGCAGTGTCAGGGCCGGCCGCGGAATACCTGCGATCCCTAACCGACAAAGAAATTCGCATTATCCCAAACGGCATCGACTTAAAGGTATATAAGCCTGCCGAGAACTCATTAAGCACTCCGCCTACGATTCTCTTTATAGGACGCTTAGAAAAACGCAAAGGACTAAAGAAATTATTAACCGCATTCGCGCTTTTGCAAAAAAACTTCCCTGAAGCGCGCTTGCAAATCGCTGGTGATGGCCCAGACAAAGAAAAGCTGCAAAACACGGTGGAGGACTTGGAACTCAATCATGTTGAGTTTCTAGGGTATGTGAGTCAAGAGAAAAAAATAGCGCTGCTGCAACAAGCCGCTGTTTTCTGTTCGCCCGCCAGCCGAGGGGAAAGTTTTGGCATAGTTTTGCTAGAGGCGATGGCATGTGGCACGCCTATAATTGCAGGAGATAATCCTGGATATTCAACAGTGATGAAAGGTCGAGGAAAAATTTCAATAGTAAATCCTGATGATACTGATGATTTTGCCCGGCGCCTGGAACTTATGATGTTTGATCATGATATACGAGAACTTTGGAAAAGCTGGGCCTTAGAATACGTGAAACAATTTGACTACTCCAAAGTTGTTGATGAGTATGAGGCATATTACCAGCAGCTAATCGATCGTTCATGAAAATAGGATTTGTATTAGACGACAGCTTAGATAAGTCGGACGGAGTTCAACATCACGTACTTACACTGGGAGATTATTGTCGCCGTGAGGGACATGAAGTCCATTATTTGGTCGGAGAAACAAAGCGCGCAGATATTGAGCATGTCCATTCATTGAGCAAAAACATTAAAGTCCATTTCAATCAAAACAGGATGAGTACTCCGTTGCCTGCAAACAAACAGAAAATCAAACAACTACTCGGTACTGAGAAGTTTGACGTTTTGCATGTGCAGATGCCCTATAGTCCTTTGTTAGCGGGACGCATTATTTCCGCTGCCCCTAAAGAAACGGCGGTCGTTGCTACGTTTCATATTGTCCCCTACTCCTGGATAGAATCCGCAGGGTCTCGTTTGCTCGCCCTATGGTGCAAGAGTAGTCTTCAAAAAATCAACAAGGTATTTAGTGTCTCAGAGCCTGCTCGGCAGTTTCTGCATAATGCATTCGGCACAGAATCAGAAGTGATTCCAAACCCGATCGATGCCAAAAAATACAGCACAGGCAAAAAAATGAAACACCTGGAATCAAAGCGCGTTATTGTTTTCCTAGGAAGACTTGTTGAGCGCAAGGGCTGCTCATACTTGCTACGTGCGCTAAAGCAGCTTGCTGACGATGAAAATTTAGAGGGTGTTGCAGTATTTATCTGCGGTACAGGTCCGCTCGAGCAAGAGCTTAAACAATATGTGACGGCCAACCGGCTTAGTTCGGTAGTTACCTTTTTAGGTTATGTTTCAGAACAGCAAAAGCTGGATTATCTAGCCAGTGCCGACCTTACGGTTCTGCCGAGTACTGGTGGTGAAAGCTTCGGAATAGTTATTACAGAAGCCATGGCAGCAGGATCCGATGTAGTAATAGCTGGCCGTAATGCGGGGTATTCAGCCGTGTTGGGGGAAAAGCAAAACCAACTGGTAGATCCCACGGATACCCAGTCCTTTGCAGCAGTACTGCATTCCTATTTGAGCTCACCCGCCAAGCGTAAAGAGGCTAAAGTATGGCAAGCCAAGCATGTGCGTCAGTTTGATGTAAATGTAGTAGGCGCCCGATTACTGCTCGAATATAAGTCGCTCCTTGCAAAACAGAACAACAATTAGCATAATAAGCTCATGAGAATATTCAACAAAAGCGACAAAACAATAACAATTTCTACTGAAACTATCGTCAAGACTATCCTATTGGCCATTCTTGCCTATATTGTTCTAGGTATGTTGGCGAGTGTGACACATCAAATAAAGTTAATTTTGGTGTCTGCATTTTTGGCGTTGGCACTTAACCCGGCCGTAGCCGCCATTGCTCATCGACTAAAAAGCGGTAGCCGCGTGCGTGCAACAGGTGCTGCGTATGTGCTGGTGCTAACTGTTCTCATTAGCTTTCTTACGATTACGGTTCCCCCTCTTGTACAGCAGACCTCAGAATTCATAAAAGATGTTCCGCGGACAATTAGTAATTTCCAGCGACAAGATTCTGCACTCACCAGAACTTTACGAAGGTTTGAGCTGGATAAACAACTTAATGATTTTAGTAACGATTTCGAAAAGCGAATAAGCAGCAACGTAACGGCCCCGGTATTTAGTGCGGCAAACAAAGTTATAGGAACATTAGTATCACTCATTACCGTCTTGGTTCTAACCTTCATGATGCTTGTAGAGGGGCCGCTGTGGCTACGGAGGATTATGGAGCTCCAGCCTGATGCCGTACGAGCGCGACGCAAAAATATTGCAGTGCGCATGTACCGCGTTGTTACGGGCTACGTAAACGGACAGGTTCTAATAGCAGCCATAGGAGCGGGCTTTGCTCTGGTTGCCATGCTTATTGCGAGCACGGTTTTCAATGTGTCTATAAATGCGATCGCTCTTGCGGGTATTATCTTCTTCTTTGGTTTAATTCCGCTTATCGGTAACACACTCGGAGCAATTATTGTGGTGCTATTTAGCTTACTTGCCTCGACGCCGCTAGCAATTACGATGGCAGTGTATTTCCTGCTGTATCAGCAAATTGAGAACGCCACGTTGCAGCCCTATATTCAGTCACGTAATAACCAGCTGACGCCACTTATTGTGTTCGTAGCAGCATTGGTGGGCGCTGGAATGGCTGGACTTCTTGGCGCGCTTGCGGCAATTCCCGTAGCAGGTTGTATTCGTATACTGCTAGAAGATCGTTTCCCCAACATGTTTCCCACACTACACACCGTCGACGATACGATTAAAAAATAATTAAAGCTTGTACCAGATTGGTCCGACGGCGGTGTCGTTGATACCAATTTTTTTGGCGTCTAACTCTGCGCGTATGTCATCCGCTCGTGCCCAGTCCTGTGATGCACGCGCTGCTTCCCTTTGTTTTATGAGCTCATCGACTGATTCATCGAAATCCAAAAGATCTATTCCGAAAGTACTCGCGACGAGTTTTATAAGCACTGAAATTTTAGGTAAACTGTCCTGACCCTCAGCAGAAAATTGGGTGAATAAGGCATCAATTTCTTTAAGGGCTTCAGGGGAATTCAGATCATCTGCAATTTTAGTCATCACGATTTGAGCTTCTTGCAAATCTACATCAGCCGTTTGTTCAGACGAGATGTGTCGCACCATGGCAGCTGTCTGCTTCCAATGTTTGAGACGGTTAGCGGCAGCATTTAAGATATCCTGGCTGTAGTTTCGTTGGTTACGGTAATGGCCTTCTAATACCAGCATCCGGAATGCTGCTGGGTCATAGCCTGCTTGCACTATATCATCCAGTGTTAAAAAATTATTGAGCGATTTGCTCATCTTTTGGCCATCTACCAGGATGTGTTCGCTATGCATAAAGGTATGCGAAAATACGTCAATATCTGCTAAGGCAGTACTTTGAGCTATTTCATTTTCGTGATGAGGAAACTTAAGGTCGATTCCTCCGGTGTGAATATCAAACGGAATGCCAAGTTCTGATTTGCTCATAGCAGAGCATTCAATGTGCCAGCCTGGTCGGCCCGTCATGTCCGTGTTGCTAACGGAAAAATCCCAAGCGGGCTCGCCCGGTTTTTGCTTTTTCCATAATGCAAAATCATGAATGTTGTCTTTGTCGTATTCGTCGTTATTAACTCGGGCAGACCCAGTACTGTCGGCAGTGATTTCTACTAGTTGTCCATATATTTTGCCTGAATCTTTATACATGGCAATGGAAAAGTATATTCCATCGTCGCTGATGTAGGCTAAGTTTGCTTCAATCAGTTCAACTATCATGGCTTGCATGCTCGGAATGTAGTCAGTAGCACGCGTGAAAACTATACTGTTGGTGTCTACGCCTATTTTGGCCAGGTCTTCCAGGAACAGCGCTTCGTAATGCTTCGTGAGTGTAGCGAGCGCTTCCATTGGCTCAAGCTCTGGATGCTCTTGTTGGCTGCGAGCTATAGTTTTGTCATCTATGTCAGTTAGGTTCATAACGTGCGTCACACGGTGCCCTTGAGCGCGTAGGGTACGTCCTAGTAGGTCGGCATATATGAATGAAGCCAGATTGCCTATATGAGCCCTATCGTATACTGTAGGGCCACATGAATAGATCTTTACGTGATTATCTTTATGCGTAATTTCCGAAACGTTTTTAGTAAGCGTATTGAAAAGCTGCATGGCTAGCTACTTTCCGCCTTCTTTTAGTAGCTGAGTAGCTTTGTTCAGGCATTCTTCCTTTACTTCTAAAAATGGACGCCTCTTTGTCAGTTTGAAGCCACTCGCATACGGATGGCCACCGCCTCCAAAATGTTGTGCTAATTCTGCGGCAATGTGTCCGCCGTGGTTGCATCTGATGGATCCGGTAATTTTACCGTCTTTATAAACTTTCAATACTATGGCGACCAATATACCGGACGTTTGGAGCATGTCGCCTTGAATAAGCGGTGCTGGATTATATTGAGGGCTATATTCCATAAGTTCATCATGAGGAACGGTAACTACGGCTATGCGTCCGTCTGCATGAAGCTCAGTGCGCTCAATCAAACGTGCTTTATATCTAAAAATAGGCTGCGGCATTTTGTTTAGCTCTCTACGCGCTTCTTCCAGCGCTGCACGATTAACGCCTGCTTCGACCAAGTCTGCGATTATACGATACGTAGTGGGAGTAGTGCCCTCACTGGACAAGCCCAAGGAATCCGACAGAATGGAGCTGGCTATGTGTGTCTGCGCCTGCAAATTAAGGGCCCAGCCACTTTCTTTGGCTACAGCGTAAATTAACTCACCAGTGGCAACGGCGTTATGATCGTTTATAACTAATGTGGCATAGCTAATATCACATTCGACGTCCGCATGATGATCAAGTACAATTACCGGTTTGCTAGCCACCCAGTTACGGTATTGGCTATGTTCAAGCTTTTCAAGAAGTATTGCTGCGCTTGTGTCGACGATAATGCTTAGATCAAAGCTAGATGGCATATCGCGGCTAACTCGATCCCAGCCCTGGATGTGCTTTAGGTAGTCAGGCACATCCACTGCGCAATAAAGGAATACTTCCTTGCCCTGCTCTCCTAGAATCTCTTCCAGTGCCAAAGCGCTCGCCAAGCTGTCCCCGTCCGGGTTGTCTGCCTGGATAACAACTATTTTTTGCGCTGCTTCTACGAGCTGCTTAACTTCTTGATACATTATATTTAGTATAACAGATGTAAATGTCGCAAAAGCTTAAAGAATTGTGCGGCCCTCTAGCGCTCGACCGAGTGTAATTTGGTCTGCATACTCCAGGTCAACGCCTACTGGCAATCCCCGCGCAAGCCGAGTAACTTTTACGGTACGATCCCCTATTTGCTGCTGTATGTATAATGCGGTAGATTCGCCTTCGACGCTTGCATTGGTTGCTAGAATAATTTCTTTAACGTCGTCTTCGTCTATTCGCTTTACTAGTTCATTAATATGCAGTTGCTCGGGCCCGACGCCATCAATGGGCGATACTAAGCCGCCCAACACATGATACGTTCCCTTAAACTGAGAAGTTTTCTCTAATGCGAGAATATCGAATGGTTCAGCTACGACTGCAACAAGCTGTTTATCGCGTGAAGGGTCGGTGTAGAGATCTGAATACTCTTTACCTGTTTCAATTAAGGCAAAAGTCTTTTTGCAATAGGCAATGCCTTGGTGCAGATGCTCTAATCCGCCAGCCAAACGATGAGATTTAGCTCTGTCTGCTTTTAGTAGAAAATACGCATATCTTTCTGCTGTCCGCGGGCCAACTCCAGGTAATGAGCCGAAAGCCTCTATTACTTCTTCAAGTGCTGGTGGCAGAATTTGCAACTGATGATCCTCTACAACCCAAGGTTGCCGAGAGCGCCCATCATTGGCTGCATCTTTTCCGCAGCAATTTTCTGGCTTTCGGAGATGGCTTCTTTAACGGCGTCTTCAATCCAACGCTCTAGTTCACCAATATCTTCTAGATCCACGTATTCTGGGTCAATGTTGATTTTCTTGATCTTTTGTTCGCCCGTAATCTCCACAGATACGGCTCCATCACCCTTTTCGACGGTGATAGTCATCTTCTGTAATTCTTTCTGAATCTTCTTTACCTGTAAAAGCATTTTAGCTTGGTCAAATCGGCTCATGTCTGTAACTCCTTAACAATCTAGTATATTGTACCAAAAACTTACAGTTTGCGGCTAAATGTTTTACGAGTCTCTGGTGCATTTGCCCAGGCTACGAAGTAATGGCTAATGTTATAAAACACACTAGTGGCAATTGCGATGGTCAGTAATGCGGTGCCAAGGCTCCGAGCGATAGGGTTTCGAGGGAATGTGCCATACCATTCAGTGAGCAGATATGTGATGCCATTTGCTACGGCTAGGTATACGAAAGGCAACAACACCACTAGCGGTGCAATTCCCAGACAATACAGGGTGACCCCAAGTATAAGACCAAAAATTAGTATGCGAGTCCGATCAAGTGAGAACTTGCCATACAGAAAAATAAATCCTAGTGCAAAACAGGTAATAGTAAGCGCGTCCAACAATGGCATGTTACCTACCCAGTAAACGGGGTTATCCGTACCGCTTACGAATAGTTGCTTAGGAATCGATGCAAGTCGGCTGATAACATCCGCACCGGATGGGACGGATTCGGGCAGCCCGAGAAGCTTGAAAATAACCTGGGGTTTATTCTGTACCGCGAATATCAGCGGGGCCACAAGTACGAAAAAACCAACGACGCCGGCTAGCATTTTCCAGTTGGTTAGACTTGCTAAGCTGTGCCGAACGCGGCCTCTTTGCCAAAATACCCCAGCCAGAGAGAACCATATAAGGCCAGGAGTATAGAGCAATAATCCTGTCAGTGCTACGCCACCAAGCAGCGGTAAGCCACCGTTCTTCCGGGTATCATGGAGCCAGGCTCCGCAAGCTAGTAACGGCAGTACTAACAAATATGTACTATCCGTCGTTGCTAACCGCACGCCGTGTAAAAACCAGCTAGAAGAAGCAAACATGAGAGTACTAAGAAATGCGATACGTGGTGTATGCCAACGACTAAGTAAATAGTAGAAGCTAAAAATCGCTAATGCCCCTATAGTTGTACTGATGAATCGCCCTGAAAAGATACTGGCTATGTGCAATTTTTCGAATACGTAAATGTTGAGATAATACGGCAAATATGCAGGGTCTTTAAGTATGGCGAGGAGGCTTAAGTCGCGGTTTACTAGATGGGACACTGTTTTTACTTCAGCTTCAGCTGCCCCCGGCACTAATGTCCCTAATTTATAGAGCAATAATGCAGCAAATAAAGAAGAAATAATTACCCACCAAAGGGCCGGCCGCCAAGATACACTTAATAGGAACTTTACTTTTTTCATGCGTTACCTAAAGTATAACACTCGTGTTTATTCGAAAGGTACGGAATGTTTATTATCTACCCCGCGAAAACGCTGCTTCTCTCTATCGAAGTATAGTTCAACAGCACCAGTTGGTCCGTTTCGGTGTTTTTTTATAAAGATGTCGGTAATATTTTTTCGCTCTGTTTCCGGATTGTAATACTCTTCTCGGTATATAAATGCCACGACATCAGCGTCCTGCTCGATTGAACCCGATTCACGAAGGTCTGACAGCTGTGGAATCTGTGGGCTGCGATTTTCAACAGAACGGCTAAGCTGACTTAGTGCAATTAATGGTACGTTGAGTTCACGTGCTATTCCCTTAAGCCCACGAGAAATTTCTGAAATTTCTTGTACGCGATTGCCATCACCGCCAAATCGGGCACCGCCGCTCATAAGCTGTAAGTAGTCAACAATAATTAGTCCAAGGGGTCGCTGGTGTGCTTCACGGCGCGCTTTTGTGCGCAAATCACTAACTGTAATACCGGGAGTGTCATCGATGTAAATCTGAGCTTCAGATAATGTTCCCATAGCATGACCAAGTTTTTCAAAATCTGCATCAGTCAGATTTCCAGTACGAAGAGCCCACGCGTCAACACCCGATTCCATAGATAACATTCGGTCAACTAGCTGCTCTTTGCTCATTTCCAGGCTAAATATTAAAACGGGTTCACTGGATTTTACTGCTACGTTATGAGCAAGGTTTAGGGAAAAGGCAGTTTTACCCATCGATGGACGGGCGGCTAGGATAAATAGGTCTGAGCGTTGCAGGCCTGCGAGGATGTTATCCATATCGCGAAATCCTGTCGGAACTCCGCGAATTTTCCCCTTATCTTTGTGTAACTCATCTAGCCTTTCGAAGCTGTCGGTCAGGATTGTTTCGATGCTCGTAATATCTTGCTTGATATGACGCTGGCTGACTTCAAATAGTCGTGATTCAGCCTCTTCAATTAATTGCTGTAGGCTGCGACCTTCGTCATATCCAAGTCCGACTATGTCCTGGGAGGCTTTGATAAGTCTTCGTCGCAACGCTTTTTGCGAAACGATTTCGGCGTATTGTTCGGCGTGTGCGGCTGTTGGTACGAAATTGGTTAATTCTGTTAGGTATGCCGGGCCGCCAACTATGTCCAAAAATCCCGTACCGCGCAGATGATCGGATAAAGTTAATACATCAATTGGGCTGTGTTTTTCGTATAGAGTAACGAGCGCTTCATATATGCGCTGATGTCGTTCTTCATAAAAGTCGGTTGCAGAGACAGTGTCCGCAACTTTTACGATAGCGTCGGTATCAATTAAAATAGCACCAAGTAAGCTTGCTTCTGCTTCCGTATTTTGTGGTGGTATCTTGGCTAATTGCTGATCCACTAGTTCCCTCGTCCTGGCGCTAACCTAAAATTTTGTACTGTCATTCTATCACTTCGGCACTGCCAAAGATATTGCTTATGGCGTCTATGCCGTTAGCTGTAGGTTTAGAGGAGGCTTCTGGCTGCGCGTTGGTGTCTCCACTGGAGGTCTTGTTCTTGTCCACTATACAAATAATTGTTGGGCTTTTGCCTGTTAGGCCAAAGATGGTGTCGATAAGAATCTGTTTATTTTTTGCCTCGTTAATTCGCTTTTGGTGAAATGGGAATTTAAAAGTTAGCGTTAGCTCTTCCCCGTCCACCTCCGCAATAGCCATACGAGCTACGCCGTATAGGGTGTTATATTTTGTTCGAATGTTTTCGAGCGCATCGTGCCAAATTTGTAACGTGAAATCGGACTGAACAGCCGGTGCTTTACTGGCGGGGGTAGGTAGTAATTCTTCATTATCTTGCTGAGCAGCTGGTGCGGGGGGCGTACTTTTTGGGGCAAGTTTAGGAACTTTGGTTGGTGTTGGTGTGGATTTTGGAGCTGGAGTATGCGCCGCCGCAGTAGGTGCCGAGATAGCGGCTGTAGGTGCAGCGACTTGCACTTCTGGCTCGCGCTGCATAACTATTGCTAGCAAGGCAATCTGCAGTGCGACACTAGGGTCGCTTGATGCAGAGACGTTAAGAAGATCGTTCAGCAGTTTAGTAAGCTGCTCGGTTGGGAGGAATCGGTTTCCGTTAACGGCTTCAGCTCGTAGTTTTGCGCTTAGTTGCGCTGCAAATTTCTGCGGAAGTACACCGTTTTGCTGAATGCTTTGCAGGAATTCAATTAGTTCCTTAGCAGTGCCCTTGCCCAAAATTGCCACGGCATCTTCGATCATTTGGTCTGCAGCAATGCCGAGCATATCCAGCACATCTTCAATTTCTATCTTTTTCTGCATGGTGCTCGCCTGATCAAGCAGGCTGATACTGTCTCTAAAACTTCCGCCTCCGTGTTTTGCTATTAGCTCTAGCGCGCTATCGGAAATGTCTATCTTTTCACTTTTGGCTAAGGTTTTTAGATGATCAACTGCTGCATTTGTTTGCACAGGTTTAAAAGTGTAGCGTTGGGTGCGGCTAATGATGGTTTCGGGTAACTTATGCGCTTCAGTTGTTGCTAATATAAATATTACATGAGCAGGGGGCTCTTCAAGGGTTTTGAGTAATGCGTTAAAAGCTTCTTTTGTAAGCATGTGCACTTCGTCGATAATGTACACTTTGTATTTGCCGCTTGTAGGAGCGGTATGTACGCGTTCTCGTAGCTCGCGTATTTCGTCAATACGTCGGTTGCTGGCTGCGTCAATTTCAATAATGTCCAGATTGGTCGCGTCTTCATCGTAGTTAAATTGGTTAACTTCATGCGCCAAGATTCTGGCAATGCTTGTTTTACCTACTCCACGAGGGCCAGTAAAAAGATATGCATGACTGATGGTGTCGGATTTTAATGCGTTGGATAGAGCTGTCGTGATGTGGTCTTGGCCAATGATTTCTGACAGATTCTTGGAACGGTATTTCCGGTAGAGTGCTTTCCCCATATAGCTACTATTATACGTGAGCTTTTGCGAGTCGTATGTTGTGTATTATGTAGTGCTTTTTCCGAGTGCGTGTCGTAAATACCCTATTGATCCTAATAGGCTCAAAGGAACGGCAACTGTTAAAGCTGCAATTGCGATATTTCTAGTAATAGACTGCGTGCTAGATGCTTCCAGGACGCTGGAAACAGTAAAAAGTACGAGTGCCGAATTCTGGAAAAACATACCTCTTTTTCCCAGCAATGATGATTCAGGGTTTCTTTTTCGGTATTCAGCGTACGCTACTATCGCCATGTTGATTATATTCTGCAGTAGAACATATACAAGAACCCAAAACGGAACGCTTTGGAAGTAAAATGCGGCAGCGATAATAGCAAAAGTGGCAATTTTGTCCGCAGTGCCATCGAGCGCTGCACCAAAGCGGCTTGAACCAAATTTTCTGGCGAGCGGCCCATCGACAAGATCAAGTGCTCTGCCAATCCCTACGAGTGCAATCCCATGAACTGTGTTGAGCCGCAAAGCACCAGCTAGAGTCATTAATAGGCCGATAGCTGTGGCTGCATTGGCAGGAGTAGCTAAATCTTCGCGGGACAATTTCATACTCTTCATAATAACAAAAAGCTCCGTTGATTAAACGGAGCTTATAAGTACCTTAAATTCTGCGTTATAGTGCAGCTTCAAGCGCTGCCCATTCAGCGTGAGCGTCGTCTTCTGGGACGTTGACACTAACTTGGTCACCTGGCTTAGCCTTGAAATAAGTTACGCTCGCTAGAAGCACTCGATACTTCTTTGCTCCTACTTCTACGTAGTAGTGGCCGTTCTCTTGAGTTAATACTCCAACAATCTGTTTGCGTGGGATAGGGCCAATCTGTTTGTACATAAAAGCGCCATCATCAGCAATAGTAAGCTTTAGAATATCGCCTTGCACTAATTTAGATTTGCTGGCGTAGTTTGCTGGAACAGGATAAACTTTGCCATCTGAGCCAACCATATTTTGGCCGTCAAAGACACCTTCAATAACCTTACCAAGTGGTTCGTCCTTGATAGCTGCGGTAGCTTCAGGATCTTCTCCAACTAGGCTCATAAGCAACTCTTTAGCAGCAGCAAGGCTGGTCTCAGCTTCCTGAATAAGTGCTCGTAATCTCTTTATTTGTTTGTCTGGTACGTCTGACATCTCTTTAAGTCTCTCTTGATAAGTGTTTGTATACGCACTTGTCTTAGCCCTACCGTAACACGGATATAGAACCAAGTCAAAACAGTGTAGCAAAAACTGTGGAAAAGTTAAATTGCTTAAGTTTTGGAACCAATAAAGAGAGGCCAGTTAATGGCCTCTCTTAGGAGTTTAATTGCTAAAATTAAGCAAGTTCAACTGTAGCTCCGGCTGCTTCAAGAGCCTTCTTGTGTGCTTCTGCATCTTCCTTCTTAGCCTTCTCAACGACAGTCTTTGGAACGCCGTCAACGATTGCCTTTGCTTCACCAAGACCAAGACCAGTAATGTCCTTAACAGCCTTGATTACAGCTACCTTCTGGGCACCTGCGTCCTTAAGAACGACATCGTATTCGCTCTTTTCGTCTTCAGCAGGAGCTGCGTCGCCGCCGGCTGGGCCAGCGATAGCAACAGCTGCAGCAGCTGGTTCAATACCGTATTCATCCTTTAGGATGTTCTTTAGTTCGTTTACTTCCAAAACAGTTAAACCAGTTAGCTGTTCTGCAATTTTCTTTAAATCAGTTGCCATTTCAATGGTTCCTTTCTATTAATTAGCTGCTTTAGCTTCAACCCCATCGAGTAGAGCGTGCAGGTTGCCTGACAAGCCACTCATCACATCGTTGAGTGGTGATCCAAGTGTTGCGATAACTTGAGCGATAAGCTCCTCGCGGCTTGGCATGGTTGCCAGAGATTTTACTTCATCTGCAGTGAGGAATTTACCCTCGCCTGAGATTGCGCCAACAAATTGTAGTGTTGGCTGGGTTTTGGCAAAGTTTGCCAAAGTTTGTGCAGGTGATACCTCATCTTCGCTGTTGAAAGCGTACAGAAGCATTCCGCTCAACGCACTGACATCTGTGTCTTTGATAGTGTCAGTCTGCTGAATAGCCTTTATGACTAATCGGTTCTTGACGACTTTCATAACAGTTCCGCTGTCGCGTCCGCTCTTGCGTAGGCTCTGTAGTGCCTTAACAGGTGTGCCCTGGTATGCCGCAACGACAGTCATCTTAGAGTTAGCTAATAAATCAGCTATTTCTGAAACAACTTCGTTCTTCTTTTCTTTGGTTAAAGCCATATGTGACTTCCCCTTTTACGGTTTATTTGCCATGCGTTCTCGACCTGTTAAACGTATGGCTTAGTACCAAAAAAGCTTCCCGTTACCAAGAAGCTTCATGATTAGTGCTCGAAAAACAAAAAATTGATCTCGCACCTCGGTAGCATTCTTAGTTCGCTTGTGGCGATCGCTACTGTCTTTGGTAACAGATCAGAATATAGCAGACTAAGGTGTTAGTGTCAATCTAGAAACGGTATTGCTATTGACAATGGTTTTCAGGAAGCGTACAGTCGATTCTCGTGAGAAACCTACTTCAAACAATTATTGCCAAGCACACATGCCGCCCATTCGGCTATGTGCTCGTTATGGCGTAAATATTGTTGGAGTCTAGGTTTTATATAAGTCGAATCAATCAAGAAACTATCCCGGACTCCAACCATGGAGTCCGTTTTTTTATGTGATGCTTCGATGTATGAACTTGAGATCAAGATCAGTCATGGAAGCACCGCTTCCAAGTTCTCCTTAGCGATCTATCGGGGGGAGAAAGTACCTTGTTCGTCGCAAACTGCGACGAACCAAACAATCTGGAGGAGCCATGCGAGGTTGGTCAGAAATTGACAGTGAAGTTGCTGAAGCAATTGAACAAGGTGATTTCGTCTATGCAAAGCGGGCTGTGTACGAGGATGACGGCGTTTTGAGTAATTCGTCTCGACGGCGTCTGCTTGAGCAGATCAGCGAGGCACAGGCCAAGCAGTTGAACTCTGCTGAGCTGTAAGCAGATATTGACGGCGGTGGTCGGATGCACGTAAGGAGAATTCCTTACGTGAGCTTGAGCGATCAAGCAGTGTGACGTTGTCACCATCCGGCCGCCTAAAGAGTGGAATTAGTGGTTGAGTAATGTGCTCTCATTTTTTACCCCAATGCCCTCACCATCTCCTCCAGATTTTTACTTACTTGTAATGTCAAAAGAAAGGCGTAGACTTATCTACGGAATATTTATGAGAGTGGAAGATAACCGAAAACAGTTTGAAGCCGAGTTAGAGCAAGCGGCAAATACAGCTAGGGCACTTAATGCCCGCTGGGAAAATGAGCCTGATCAGGTCGCATTTGAAATGGCCCAAGGGAAATTAGAAAAACTTGAAGAGTTTATATATGGATACAGTGATTCATTCAATGCGTATTATGTAATGGAAGAGCCCTGCCATAAGCTCATGAATGATCATTTCATTGACGGCCTCCATAAACTTTCATCTGAGTATGGTTTTGAGCCAATCGATTTAGAAGGTCTTGGCGATGAGCCGATTGCAGCATTAGATACGGGCTTTGCCCTTCTACAAATTAGTTGTACTACTTATGAGGACGGCAGGATTAGCGGTGTGCTTTATCGCGGAATAAATCGCCCTGAACAGGAACGATATACTTACGACCCATCTGGCGCTCTAGGATCTGCTGCCGTTGGCGCCGCAATCAGCGCCTGATAGTTTAAGATAACTGTTGCAGTTTGAATTGTGTCGCACGCTCTGCTGCGAGCCTAGTAAGCTCTGCATCCTCACCTTGGTTAACGAATTTCATTGCCTCAGCCAGCATAGGGTGCTTCTCGGCAAGCGTATTGTGCATCTCAAGAACTAGTTTCCGATAACCAGGGTGACCCTGTGGGCTGGTGCGTAGTTCGTGGAAATGAAATGCTTCGCGTGCATTGTATGTAACTTTCCAACGCATTCTATGACCCAATAAAGTAGCATATTGGGCTTCAAGTGCATAACCTGCTGCCTGCAACATGCTGTAAAGCTTCAGGCTTAGATCAAAGCATGCTTCAAATTCATCGGTTAGGCCTGCGTCCTCGACGAGTTGCGGAACTTCGTATCCATAGCGAGGAGTAAGTAATTGCCATTCCAGATCGTCAACAATGCGATGCCGCTGCAAATCACGGAATATGCCGTAGTCGCATACAAGATCCCAGCTATAATGTGCCTTCTCTAGTGCACGCCCTGGCTTGTGACGACGATTTAGCCGTTCCCCCATATAAGCGTCGAAAACTTCTATCTTCCTATCTACCGGCCATGCTGATACTTCTTCGCGTAGCTGATTTAGTGGAAGGCTGCTGTGTTCGTATAGCATGTCTGGTACTAAATCTAATTCGTTACGAGGCCAAATATCGGTCAGTTGCACAGCCGTTGTTTCGGCTGCGTGGTTGTCTGGAAGTAATTCTGTAGCTAGATCCTTTACGGCCTTATGTGTGTTTGCTCGGTATGCAATTGTGGCGCCACCACGATCAGGCTTGTCGGCTCGCTCCAGGAATGTCGGAATTACTTTGCGTGCTTCAGTTAGCAGTTTCTGTCCTGTTTCCCTCGCCTCTAGCATCTCGTCCCCAAGCAGATGCATGATAAGGCTTTCTAACGCTTGCCCGGAAGCATAAATACCTACAGTAGATTTAGTAGATACTGGAAGCACAGGGCGAATTGCGTCACAGGCTTGGGCGCGAGTTGCACCTTGCCAAGCTATGTCTTGCTCGTCTTTTGGTACGCCTGAGTTTGCACGTACATGATCAGTTAGCTTATGTACCATGTCTGAATAAAGATCAAAAATCCGATCCATAGCTTCGCGATAAACTTGCTTGGTTTTTTTATCTAAATTATCAGGAGTAAAGTACTTATAATTGCCGTTTGCGTCCTTTTGGTCAAAGTATATGTACCTTGTCGATTGCTCCAGGTATGAAGCAAGCCTGCCCCATTCAAGTTTCTTGGTAAGCAAATTGGACGCTCCTTCTACTACCACGTGCTGACCGACGAGTTGCTGCACGGAGTCATCACCATATGCGGTGATTACGCGCTGGAGTAACTTTTCGTCCTTGCCGGCGGCAGCAGCAAATTCATCAAGTATGGTGATGCGCATGTCATCGCCACGGCGACTCAGTCGTGCCATTGCCGCGGCTATGGTCAATGGACTCAGCTTCTCAGTAAACGCATAAACATTGTCTTCTGATTCTGTGACAGATTCGTCTAAAAACTTTTTGCCTTCTTTAGTAATCTTGTAGCCTTTGTCTGTCTTTGTAACATAGGGGTTACTGGGTGTAGTGGGACTGGTGGAGGTTACTTTGCTCATGGCGACTTTTGACTCCTGCTTAGCTGGTAAAAGTGGTTCTACTAATTTCCATAAATGATCCTGAACAGTATCAATGCTCATGAGTTTGTCAGATCTAACGCAGTCAATGCGCATGAAATCTTTTGGAAACAAATGACAGAGATCGTCATATACCTGAACCGAACGAGTAAGATGGCTAAGGTCTGCTTCGTGTATATCGCGTTTTTTGTCTGTATATGACCGCTGTTCTTTTTGGTCTACAAGTGATTGGGCGATATCGGCGGGTACACGTAAAACAAATGACTTATCTGGCCTTGGAATGCCCAGCATCACAAATTCCAGATTATCGAGCCAGATGAAATATCCTCGTCGCTCTTCGGCGTTGTCGAATTTTGTCCCCTGATGAGCCATATTGGAACCAGTGAAACGATTAGCAAGGACGACTTTTCCCTCTGCTAACGCTTGTCGAATGCCAGCAGCTGCTTCATATCGATCTAGTGCATAAAATAGCGACCCCGTATATGGGCCGACGTCTTCTGCTGTACCGTATTTGCCGTTTAGGTATTCCCGCACAAAATAGCTGGATTCTTTGTCGTATTGAGGGAAATCAAATGTGGCGACGTCGTACCCGTCTCGACGCAAACGTTCCTCAAGGAGTTTAAACTGCGTTCCCTTGCCTGACCCATCCGTTCCTTCTATGACAAGGAAAGTTCCTGGTCGTGTTTCTGGTGTCATACGGCTTTTAAACCTTCGATCTCCACCGGTTTACGTCTTTTATCCTTATAGGCTCTCGGCAACATTTGTTCGGGTGTCCAGTTTTCTATCAAAGACTGTAGATCATCCGCGGTTCCTGGCTGATATTTGCCACTCAGCTTCTTATATTCCTGATCAACCGGGCCAGTTTCATAGAACACTATCTGAGCGATGCGTTCTCCTACAGGCAACACCATACTTTCGTGCTGGTTCATGTTGTAAATCTCCATAGTCCAGCGGTTGATGTAGCCGGGATCCCCCCAGCCTGCATCTAGGCAAACTGCCACCCCGTTTCGTCCCCAGGTGCTGCGCGCCTGCATGGTACTCGTGCCGGGTGCCTTGATGCCGATGAATTCATGGGTATGCGCAAGGATACGTTCACCAGGACGCAGAACTATAATTGGATGGTCTGCGGGAATGTTTTCAAATAATTTGCGGCCGTGGCGATCAGCCCATTCAGAATGAACTTCGGCTTGTAATGCACCGCTGAAATATTCACTGACAGCTTCTTCATCGAAAGGATTATAAAAACTGCCTTCCCGGGTTCTTTCGGTTCGGTAATACCAGTTACCTAATGTAACGTCGACACTGCTTCCAGCAATGTGTTCTTCTGTGTAGGGATGGAAAACAATATGGCCATCTTTTATGGCCTGCTTGATCTGTGTGTTGCTATAGACCCCCAAGGTAACCTCCTGAATTTATATACATTGTACGAGACGTCAAATAGATGACGCAAGCACGAGCACAATATTACTACGTTGCATTAACTATTTATTTCTCGCTCGCGTGTACACTTAAGTTTAAAATAAACCCTAGAATACGGTGACAACTTCTCTGTTAAGTTTCGTGGCCGGTCTGGTATAGGTGTTGGATATTGCCGTCTTTGATGTCTTGTAGTAAAGTTGGCGCAAATTTGTACACAGCCTCTACTCCACCGTCACACATAATTGTGCAGTCGACTTTTATGTTTTCGCGTTCGCGCTCGGTGGGGTCTAGCATATCATTTTGTAAGTGTCCTGGTCGGTATACCTTGACCACTATCCCGCCAGCTTTACGTAGTATTGTGGCGTCTGATGGAAACCGTAAACCACCTACTATCACTAGTTCTGCCCCCCGCTGTTGCTCATGCTTAATTCTACGTACTAGCTCATCGTACCAGAGGCCTGGATTTACTTTCTTGACAAGGTAACCACCAAGCCATTGCAGGAACGGCCTATAGGATTCCTTATTATCTTTATCTATATTCTGACGGGCCAACTTGGGCTGGCGCTGGAGGTTTTCGACGTGCAGAATGAGCTTTTGATATTCAACGGGATGCAACTCGACATCTTCAGGATCAATTTTTATCTGTTCAAATGTACAGTGGGTATGTGCTAGCTCAAGTAAAATTGCGGGTAAACTTTTTAGCCAGTTATTTAGAGCGTCCACGTCGTAGGGATCTGGAATAGTAGTCAGGCACGCGTGCATGGCGTCAGCCACTTCAGCGATTACCAGACTGGATTCAAAGTGTACGGTTGATGGGACTAGTCTGGCAAGTGCGTCGGCAAGCGTTGTCTTGCCATGACCGATAGGCCCGGTCATTCCTAATAAAATCATAAGCGTAGTTTAGCAGATAAAACTGAAAACAGCCCGAAAGTCGGGCTGTTTTTATTGCTGTTTCTAGAAACTCTAGATTTCGCTATTTTCTACACGGATAGATGGACCCATGCTGGTAGTTACGTAAACTGCCTTTACGTACGTACCCTTGATGCTTGCTGGTTTGTTAGACTTGATGCTTGCAAACAAAGCGCGAACGTTTTTTTCGAGCTTGTCAGCACCAAAGCTTACTTTGCCTACGCCTGCATGAACAATACCAGTGCTGTCTACGCGGTATTCAAGACGTCCGGCCTTGGCTTCGGTAACAGCTTTAGTTACATCGCTAGTTACAGTACCGCTTTTAGGATTTGGCATTAATCCCTTTGGACCAAGTACTCGAGCGAATTTACCAAGTTTTGCCATCATTGCTGGAGTTGCAATCAAGATGTCAAAATCTATCGTGCCCTTCTCTAGCTGCTGCAGGAACTCTTCACCTGCTGCAATGTCTGCACCAGCCTTCTTGGCCGCTGCAACGTCGTCAACGTCCGCAAATACTGCTACACGTACAGTTTTTCCTGTGCCGCCTGGCAAAACAATTGTGTCACGAAGATTCTGGTCGGCATGACGAGGATCTACGCCTAAGTTGATGTGAACTTCAACAGTTGCATCAAACTTGACTGGATTAGTCTTCACGGCCAATGCTAGTGCTTCTGGTAGGGCATATACCTTAGTCTTGTCGACTTCAGTTGCTACCTTGCGATAGTTTTTACCCTTGCGCTCTGCTTTTGAGCGAGTTTTTGGCAAAAGCTTAGGCTTTGGCGCTTCGTCGGCGTCAGCCTTAGTTTCCTTGCGCTCTTCTTTGGCTTGCTTTTCTTCTGCTTCAGCAAGTGATTTTGCACTTCTTTTGCCGGCTTTAGCGACTTTTTCGGTAGTTTGCTTTTCTTCCACCACTTCAGCTTGCTGTTCTGTAATTACATCTTTTTCAGGTGTAACTGGTGTTTCTACGACTTCAGGTTTTTTTACTGCCTTTGCAGTTTTCTTCTTGGCTTCTGCCATGATGATTCTCCTTAGTGGTTATAGCGGCAACAATGCCTCCCACAATTAATTATTTAATCGATGTCACCGATTTCAATCGGATCAATTTCAACTTCTGGTAACAGCATGTTTCCATTTAGTCCCGCTAGCGCGTGTATGGCGTTAAGGAAAATAGTTCGTCGTTCAGGCTGTAGTTTATTGATAATATTCCGTGCATTCACTTCCTCGTCATTTCGATTGATTGATGCAATTCGTAGTTCTTTTTCAGCTCTACGTAGTGATGCAATTGCTTGCTCTGCGGCTCTGAGATCTCGGGTTAACGCCATGTCTCTCGCGTCCGGACTCCAGTTGGTGGCGTCTTCAGTGTTAAACGGCATTATTTATGCCTCGACTTCGACACCCATCGAACGAGCGGTGCCGGCTACCATTTTCATAACGGCTTCGACATCGTCAGTATTCATGTCCTTTGCCTTTTCTTCGGCAATTTCACGAAGCTGAGTCTGAGAAAGCTTTTTAGCAATTTTCTCGGTATTTGGCTTGCCAGAACCCTTCTGGATTCCCAGAACCTTTCGGATTCGGTCGTCAGTAGGGCTACTAACAAATCGCCAGTTCATAGTACGATCTTCGTAAATAGTAATGTGAACAGTTAATTCCTGTCCCATGTGATCTTTTGTTGCGTCATTGAATGGACCAATAAAGTCCATCATATTAACGCCGTGCTGACCAAGGGTGCTACCTACTGGAGGCGCTGCCGATGCTTGGCCGCCTTTGATCTTCATTTTTAAATTAGCTTTTACAGCTTTTGCCATGAGTATTTCCTTTCGAACTACTAGCCTTAAATGACGTTCGTTCTCCTTCCGTTAATATAGAAGTGCGTAACCGGGAGATTATACTACCAAAACACTTAAATGTCTAGTGATCCAGTTCTGCGCTGGTTGTCCTTTCAAGGACCTCCCGAATTCGCTTGATAGATTTTCTGTAGCGATAGTGAGCCCAGCCCCGCGGTTTCTGAAAATGATCCGTAATTTGCTGGAAAGTAGCCGGGATCCCGGTATCAATTCCAAAATGAAGACGTATAACTTCGGCATCTTGTTCGGGTAGTAAATTCAGCAAGTTTATTATCCGCTTGGTCTCCATGCTATTTATGACTTCGGCTTCTACATTTTCACGAGGATCGTGTATGGTGCTTTTCAAGTCTTTATCATTATCTTCGGTCATAGGTTTATCTAGAGACAATGGTGAAACAGCTGCAGCAACCATCCATAGATCAGAGCTCTCCATTATCGTCTCGTCGTCCATCCCGTCGTTCATCGCTGCTCTAAGCTCAAGCTCCCTTCCCGCTGGAATTCTTACTAGCCGAGCACGCTGTTCTACTGCTCTTTGCATGGACTGATATATCCAGTTATAGGCGTATGTAGAAAATTTGAAACCCTGGTTCCAGTCAAACTTTTCTACGGCTCGGTGTAGACCAAAAGTACCTTCTTGAATCAAGTCCAGCCTGCTCATACCTGACGACTGAGGAAATTTTTTTGATATGGCCATCACAAGCCTAAGGTTTGTTAGGATGAACAATTCTTTAGCTTCTACGCCTTGGTTTATGGTTCGGCTAAGGGTTCTATGGTCTCGAGCTATCCACTCTTGGTCGTCTTGCAGTAGACCTGCGACCATTTTTGATTTCTCTATTGCCTTTGCGAGTGCTACCTCTTCATTTTTGTCGAGCAGAGGATACCGGGCAGCATCCCTGATGAATAGCCCAAGGTCGTCTGGCTGCTGGACGGTGGTTTCGGCCGGCTTTATACGCGCGCGTATTTTCTGCATAGTAAATGCATCTGCATCCAGATCTTCTTCGGAAATATATCCGTTTTCTAGTTGTCCCCTGAGGCCATTTATAGCCAGGCTGCCTGCTGGCTCTGTTGGTTTCGGCCAATCACGTTCTGTGTCAGAAAATTGATCCATAGGTATAGCCATATAAAATTAGTTTAGCGAAATAAGTATTAATAAAATGCGAAGAATATCGCAGTTTATTGCTAAACCCGTTTTACTTGTAGGCTGTCGAGTTCTACAGGTGTTTCACGGCCAAACATGTTGACGAGTACTTTTAACTTGCCCTTTTGTGGGTCGATCTCGTTAATCGTGCCATCAAATCCCTTGAATGGACCGTCAGTTATATTGACTACTTCGCCAATATTAAAGTCAATCTTGTGCTTAGGTTCTTCACGGCCCATGCGCTTCATGATCTTTTCCATTTCATCATGTGCAATAGGCGTTGGCTCTGTGCCGCTACCAACGAATCCTGTTACAGATGGAGTATTGCGTACGATGTACCATACATCTTCAGACATCTTCATCTGGACCATGACGTAACCCTGGAAGATACGCTTTTCTACAACTTTACGTTTGCCGTTTTTTACTTCAATCATTTTCTCTTTAGGAACAAGTACCTGAAAAATCTTGTCGCGCATATCTAATGAATCTGCTCGCTGTCGAATTGATTCGGCAACCTTTTCCTCGTATCCACTATATGTGTGTATGGCGTACCATTGTTTGCTAGTATCGTAACGTTTGCTCATATGCTAATTCCTTTCAGCGGTGGTTATTGCAACAGTAATGCTCTAAATATTTTGTCTAGTCCATAGTCAACAAGGGCGATTGTTAGCCCGAATATTAATGAAAATATGAAGACTGCTAATGATAATTTCCAAGTCTCGCGACGTGTTGGCCAGGTAACTTGTCGAAGTTCTGCCCATGAGTCTCTGAAGTAAGACAGTAAAAGCACTTTGCTCAATATCCTTCCGACAAAACGCATAGGACGGGTTTTGAATGGCTTTAGTATAAAGCTGAATGGACTTGCAGCTTTGCTAACTAATTTACCAGCTCGCTTGACAGGCACTGATGCTATGCCAACGGCTCGATGTATTTTTCGAGGCTTTCTAGGAACACTTGCTTTCTCTGCGCGTTCCCTTACGGTTTCTGCTTTTCGAATTGTTCGCTTCTTGGTATTGGTAGAGGTCTCTGCCACTCTGTTGTCTCCTCAAATTAAAAAGTCTACCTTAAATAGGTAGATTTCGGACAAGTCAAATATAACATATATTACAGCGTGAGCCAATAGGCGAAAGGTTTCTGGTATAGTTTAATTTAATGCTTTCGCTTATATTTATTACTCTTGCGCTGGATGCGGTGCTTTTCCAGATTAAGCCTATTTGGGCGTTTCGGCGGTATGTCATTTTACTGTATGTATGTCTAGTCAGCTTTATTACTGGCTGGAGCATAGCTAATGAACTGACGACTATTAATATGTTGATATTAGTTGTGAGTATTTTTCGTTTAATGAATTATGCAAGAATCGCTATGGGACGTATGCATCCAGAGTATTTGCTGAAATCTGCTCGCTCAACTGGCTTAATGTTGGGCGGGCTGCAGGCGCTGTTGGTTGTCGTGTCGCTGCTGGACGTCACTCCTTACCTGTCGCATATGCTCGGAGCAGTAGCTTGGTCGCAACTAGGGGTTGCTCTTCTGTTGGCAGCCATAACGATTCGCAATATCATCAAAACAAAGCATCAGCCGCAAAATGAATTTTATTCTGATAAAGAGCTTCCTACCGTTAGCGTACTAATACCCGCGCGTAATGAAACAACTGATTTGGAAAATTGCCTTCATTCGCTTTTGGCCTCGGACTATCAAAAACTTGAGATTATCGTCCTGGATGATTGTTCGCATTTGAGAACGTCAGAAATTATCCGCGGTTTTGCACAAAAAGGAGTAAGGTTCATTAAAGGCGCTGAACCAAATGATCACTGGCTAGCAAAAAATCAGGCCTACGAACGATTGCGGCAGGAAGCTAGCGGTGAGTTGTTGTTGTTTTGTGGTGTGGATGTGCGCTTTGGTTCACGCTCTGTACGATCGCTTGTCACAACACTTATGAATCGCGATAAAGACATGGTGAGCGTGATGCCGCGCCGTTTTGTTAGTACGCCCTTAGCTGCGTTCATTCAACCTATGCGTTATTGGTGGGAGCTATCCCTGCCACGCCGGTTCTTTAATATGCCGCCAGTGCTGAGTACGTGTTGGCTCATCAAGGCTGATTCACTGGAACAGCTCGGAGGATTTAAAGCTGTTATGCGTGCCATAATTCCGGAGCTTTATTTTGCCCGTGAAATTATAAAGAAACGCGATGGTTATAGTTTTGTTCGATCGGATGATGTGTTGGATATTCAGACGGTAAAGAATGTGGGCGAACAGAGGGCTACTGCTGTACGCACGCGATATCCGCAGCTGAAAAAGCGGCCCGAAAACGTTTTGGCGCTCTCATTCGCGGAATTTGTATTTCTGCTCGGCCCGTTCATTTTATTGCTTGTAAACTACACACTAACAGTTGATTTACCTGCATTACCTCTCATTACGGCCTGCCTTCTTTTGGTCTTTACGCACATTACAATCGTTGGCGCTTCAAATCCTTCCAACGTCCCAGTCGCGTTATTTAATTTTCCGCTGGTTGTTTTGGGCGAACTCTACTTATTATATGAATCTATGATTAAGTACGAATTTAGCGTGGTTACATGGAAAGACAGAAATATCTGCGTACCCGTAATGCACGTTGAAAAAAGCTTACCCAGAATTTAGCTCAGTCCAAATTGGGAATAAATATACGGAATGTTGAGCCTTTGTTGAGCTCGCTTTCTATATCTACTTCTGCGTGTATTAAACGGGCAAGTTTCATGGTGACGTACAAACCGAGGCCCGTGCCGTTGTTTGCGCGTGTCCTGTAGTCTTCACTGCGGAAAAACTTATCGAACACTTTTTCTTGATCTGATTTACTTATGCCTATCCCCGTGTCCTCTACATAAAATTCGATTCCATCGGCCTTGGGATGGGCACCGATAGTAACGTTACCCTTTTCGGTGTATTTGATGGCATTTGTAATGAAGTTCTGTAGTATTTCCCTGACATACAGCTTGCTGGATTTAAGCATCTCAAGTGACGGATGCTTGTCGAGTATTAGCTCTAAGCCCTTTTGCTCCGCCTGTGGGCTGTAATTAGAGTACAAATCATTTAATAGTTCGTGGGCATTGATATTTTCCGTTTCCACGTTCAATTTCCCGCGTTCTGCTCTGGATAAGGTCGCTAGGTCATTAATCATGCCGCTCAAAAAATTAATCTGATCGTGCGCCTGCTTGAGCGCGCTGGCGATGGCAGGATTATTTATTCCAGACTTTTCGTATATAAATTCTGCGTTGCCCAGGTTCCCTTCGGCGATAGCAATCGGTGTTCTGAGTTCATGGCTAACAACGCTGATAAATTCATCCCGCTCTTCCTCTAATGATTTTTCACGGGTAATATCGCGCAGTAGTATGACGTATCCGCGCATGCCTGCTTGGCCATAGCCCAATTTGACCGGTGCAATACTCGTATATAAATTAATGCTGCTGCCGTCAGGATAGGTCAACTTCATGTCGCGCGAAGCGGTAGATGTTTTACTTTGCAGTACCAGATGATGCGCATCTATAGGCTGGTTGTTTTTGTCTACTAAATGTAAAACGTCTTTGATTGGTCGGTTTGTCATGCTGCCGTTAACGTCCAGAATATTTAATGCGGCGCCATTATAGAGCACTATCTTTGCTCTTTCATCAGTAGCTATGACCCCATCCGCCATACTATTAATAAGGCTGGTTAAGCGCTCGCGCTCTAACTCTGCATTTTGAACGGGTAAGCCCCGGGGACTGTCTGGCATAAGCATTATTATTGCATACGACGAGTTTCAGTAAAATCTAATTGCTGTTAGACTGCATATTTAGTACATCTGGCCTATAGTGCTTAATACTTTTTCGCGCTGATTCGAGATTAGGGCTATACAGCGCCATCTCCATCCAAAATGGTTTACCGTGTGCCATGATTCTCGTGTGGGCCAGTTCATGCAGCAATACGTAATCAATTAGGTCATCGGGCAGCTGCATAAGGAAACAGTTTAGTGTTATGTTTTTTTGTGAACTGCAGCTTCCCCATCTACCTTTGAGTTGTTTTATACGTACATCTTTGTAGTTATATCCGAATTTTCGGGCGAGCTCTTCCAGTCGACCCGGCAAATACTGTTCGGCCTGCTTTTTCAGTGATTTTATCGCTGCGGTTCTTGCGGCCTTCTGGACGTCCGCTGAATGTATGTCAGTATCTAGCGGAATAGTAATTCGAATATAATCGCCTGCAACCGAACTACGAATCTTCTTGGCAGCGTGATCTCGAATAATAAATAGTTTATCTCGTTTGCCTATGTGCATATAGGGAGCCATGGATTCCTTCTTGGGAAGGTTTTCTATAATCCATGTCCTTTTGGATGCTGCGAAGGCCGTAGCGGCCGCGTACGGCGTCCAATGTGGAAGAGTAACCCGGATATCGCCGTTGGCATCTATGCGCAAACGCATAGTGCGCGCTCCCTTTCTTTTGTAGAGCTTGATATCCCCAATCTCAGGAATATTTACAACTTTAGCAGGCATGGCTAACGAATAACGATGTTTCGGCGCGATTGATCTACTCTGCCGGCCATTGGATTCGGAATGAGGTTCACCAGTTCAGGCTTAACCATTTTGCTGGCGGCAAGCTCTCTACTCAGTAAGCCCATATCGTAAAAACGCTTAAATATTGCGCTGCGTTGAGTTTGGTACGTGTGCTTGCCACTTACCACTACATAGTCTTCAATCTGTGTAGGATTTTGCATGCGTCCAATGGTTTCCTCAAACACTGCGCGGTCCATGAGCACTGCATAACGATCATCCGCTTTGCGGCGGTCTCTTTTGCTGGCGCGAATTAGCGCACTTTCTAGGTCAATCTGTAGCCATATGAGAACTGGGTGGGCCTTTGCTTTGCGAGCCATATCCCGAAGTGCCCGACGTTGGTTGGCTCGAGCGGTGTTGACGTCATAAATAACGCTGACACCGGCAGCTAGAAACTCCTCAGCCATATATTGCATCAGGTGCTCGACAATTTGATTCTCCTGGCTATCATAGCGAGGCTCTTCAAATAATTCGAATCTTATGCGGTCGGCCTGAATATGCGCTGCATGCATGTCGTCACAAAGCTGCCGGGCGAGAGCCGTCTTGCCTGCTCCCGGAAAACCGTAGAGCATTATCATAGTTGGTTTGGTCAGCTCTAACTTGTTCATTACATTATGGTATACCAGTTTTCATCTGATAAATAAAGACCTTACCGATGATTACCAGATGACAAAAATTAAAAATTACAGTAGTATACCCAAGTATTTCCTTGAAAAATGCAAGGAATAATACAGGGGTGTAGCTCAATTGGTAGAGTAGCGGTCTCCAAAACCGTTGGTTGCAGGTTCGAGTCCTGTCACCCCTGCCAAATAATGAAGATCAGGCTTTTTGTCTGGTCTTTATTAATTTGCGTTCACGAGATGCTGAGCTCGGATAATAGAAGTCATGCAGATGATTGGTATGAATAATGTTTATGTAATTAAAGTAATTTTATTCCTCTAATAATAAAAATGTTATGAATAATATGTTAGCTATCAGAGGTAGGAGCCATAGATAGATTTCTCGCAAAGTAGTTGTGCTTGCAGCTTAATGTATCTATACTGTAGGTTGAATAAAGCAGGGTGTAAGTGGGGTAAAATGAAAATTCTGATGCTCGGGTGGGAACTTCCTCCGCATAATAGCGGTGGGCTTGGAGTCGCTTGTCTCCAGCTCTGTAAATCCCTCTCTGGCAAGGGGGCGGATATTGAATTTGTCCTTCCCTATTCCGCTGAACATGATGTCGATTTTATGCGAGTAAGTGCTGCGCATCCCCAAAACGTACACGAGGTACTAAAATCCGGAATTGCGTACGACAGTTATAAATATGTTTATTCTGACGGGCATGAGGAGTGGGTTGATATATATGGTCAACAGCAGATTTTTGAACGTTCTATTTCGCACGTTGTTGAAGATTTAGAGTTCGATATCATCCATGCTCATGACTGGCTGACTTTCCGCGCAGCAATTCGTGCAAAAGAACTATCTGGCAAGCCGATGATTTTGCATGTGCATTCTATTGAATCTGATCGTGCAGGTGGCGGGCATGGCAACCCTTTGGTACGAGAAATTGAGTCTCTTTCTATGATGATGGCCGACAGAGTCATTGCGGTTAGTAATCATACAAAAAAAGCTATCATACGCGAGTATGATATTCCTGCAGATAAAATCGAAGTCGTTCATAACAGCATCGATATGTCTGATGTCCGGCCCCTTGATGAAGATAATACTTACCGTTACTTGGAATCAATGCGACGCCAGGGCTACAGGGTCGTCGTGAACATTGGCAGGCTGACTATGCAAAAGGGCTTACCCAACTTCTTGCGTGCAGCTCAAAAAGTCGTAGCAAAGGCCCCTAAGACACTATTCTTAATAGTGGGAAGCGGCGAGCAGCAGTATGAGCTATTGGAGCTTGCGGCAGAGTTAGGGATAAGTAAAAACGTAATTTTTGCCGGATTCCAGCGCGGAAAAGCATGGAGAGATGCATATGCAATTGGCGATCTATTTGTAATGCCTTCTATTTCTGAACCCTTCGGGTTAACGCCACTTGAGGCCATAGGTTACGGAACGCCCACGCTTATTACCAGACAGTCAGGTGTAGCTGAAATACTCATCAATAGCTTGAAAGTGGATTACTGGGACATAGATGAAATGGCCAATAAAATGGTCGCAGTTGTTACCAATGATGTTCTGAGGGATGAGCTACACACAAATTCGCTACACGAATATAAGCGGTTAACATGGAGCCATTCAGCCGATAAAATGATGGATTTATACCGCACGCACACGAATGAGGTTTTCGCATGAGCAAAAAAGCTATAGTTCTGTACCTGCACGTTCACCAACCATTCCGCATCCGGCACTATACTGTTTTTGACGCTGGTGCTGAGCATGACTACTTTGACGCTCCGTATGACGACCGAACGAGTAATCATCAGATTCTTAATAAAGTAATCCAGAAGTCCTACATCCCTACAAACAAGAAACTACTAGAGTTACTTAATAAGCACCCCGAGTTTAAAGTTAGTCTGTCGATAACCGGCACCATATTAGAGCAGATGGAGCGGTGGTCGCCTGCCACCCTGCACTCTTTTCAGGAATTAGTACAAACTGGCCGCGTCGAGATAGTTGGCGAAACGTACCACCATAGTCTCGCGTTCTTCTATTCACTTGCAGAATTTGAGTTGCAAGTGAAAATGCACCGCGAAAAGGTAGAGCAGCTGTTTGGGCAGACTCCAAAAGTTTTTCGAAACACTGAACTTAGCTACAACAACGATTTAGCGTATTGGGCTGATCGTGCCGGATATAAGGGTATATTAGCTGAGGGCTGGGATCCAATCCTAGGGTGGCGAAGTCCTAACTTTGTTTATCGACCAACATACACTAACAACATCCGGTTGCTTATGAAAAACTATCGGCTGAGTGATGATATTGCGTTTCGTTTTGGCAATCGCAGCTGGGCCGAGTGGCCGCTTACGGCAGACAAGTTTGCAAATTGGTTGCGAGATTCTGGCGACGCCACTAACTTCAACCTGTTTATGGATTATGAGACCTTTGGTGAACATCAATGGAGCGAATCGGGAATTTTTACTTTCCTAGAAGAGCTGCCACACGAGTGGTTGAAAGATGAAAATCATACGTTCATGACTGTTTCTGAGGCGATAGATTCATTTGATCCTGTCGATCAGGTGGATGTACCGGAAACTACTACCTGGGCAGACACCGAGCGAGACTTGTCAGCTTGGCTGGGCAACGCAATGCAGCAACAAGCTATAAATGCTTTATATGAGTTACAGACTCCTGTAATACAAAGCGGCGACCTGGTGCTCATAGAAGACTGGCGTAAATTACAAACTTCAGACCATTTTTACTATATGTGTACGAAATGGTTTAGTGACGGGGATATACATGCATATTTTAGCCCGTACGAAACGCCCTATGAAGCATTTATGAACTTTATGAATGCATGGCATGATCTACGCTATAGGCTCATTGAAAAAGGAGTTAACTTTTAGTGGCACGTCCAGTAATGCTCAGCAATGGCGGTCTCACTGTTGGTCTCAACGAACAAGGCCTGGTGCATGATTTTTATTTCCCATTCGTTGGGCTCGAGAACCTGACCACCGCCAGAAGTGTGCATCACAAAGTCGGCGTGTGGGTCGAGGGAGAATTCAGCTGGGTTGACGACGGCACCTGGAAAATTCAAGTTGACTTTGAAACTGATGCGCTTGTGAGTTCAATTAACATGGTGCACGAAGCATTAGGGATAAAGTTACAGTTTAAGGATTTTGTAGACTCTGAATTTGATGCATTCTGCCGACGAATCAAAATTCACAATCTTAGTGATGATGACCGAGAAATCCGGGTGTTTATGCATCAGGTATTCCAGATATCATCCGATGGCCGTGCGGACACGGCATTATATGTCCCAGAGAATCATTATGTACTGGATTATAAGGGTCGTACATCGTTGCTTATTTATGGCGAAGATGACAAAGGTTGCGCTTTTGACCAGTTCGCTGTTGGGAACTACGGCATTGAAGGAAAAGAAGGCACATTTCGTGATGCAGAAGACGGCGAACTATCTGGATCTGCCGTGGAGCACGGCGGAGTTGACTCGGTACTTCGATTTACGCATACCATTGCCGCCAATGGTGAAGCCGGATTAAATTACTGGATAGTTGCTGACTCCTCTCAGTATCATGCAGAAGAAATTCATGTTGCTATCCGGAACCATGGTGTCATTGAGCGGCTCAACAAGACTCGTGATTACTGGCACAACTGGCTCAGCGTCGCAGAGCAGAAAATTGTAGGAGTCCAAGCTGAATACGCAGGGCCCCTCAAAAAGTCTCTGATGCTGGTAAAGGCGCACATGGATAAGCACGGAGGCGTAATTGCTTCTTGCGATTCATCTATTTATAACTATGGCCGAGACTACTATAGTTACGTTTGGCCTAGAGACGGAGCATACGCTATATGGCCTTTGATACGATTGGGCTATACAGAAGAACCTCGCGCATTCTTCTTATTCTGCCGGGATATCTTGACAAAAAAAGGGTACCTGATGCACAAATATCAGCCCGACCGAGCGGTAGGTAGTACTTGGCATCCATTGTTACACGGAGATCGTAAAGAACTGGCTATACAGGAAGATGAAACCGCAATCGTTATATATATGCTGGGGGAATACTATCGCCACAGCAATGATAAGGAATTTGTGGCCGATTTGTATGAAAGCTTTGTGCGGCCAGCGGCATTGTTTTTGTCTTCATATGTTGATGAGGAAACAGGATTGCCCCACGCGAGCTATGACCTATGGGAGGAAAAATTCCTCACAAGCTCCTATACTACGGCCGTAACATACCAGGCTCTGCTCGTAGCATCTGAATTCGCAGCAAATTTTGGGTTTACTGTAGAGGCCGAGGAATGGCAACGCTCAGCTGAGCATATCGCTAAGCACGCTTCTCTTCTGGTTAACCCTGATGATGGCACTATACGAAAAGGGCTATTGCTACAAGCGGACGGTTCGCTGCAATTTGATAATACGCTCGATGTCTCAAGCCTGTATGGCGGTGCACTATTTGGCTTATTTGATGCCACTCCAGAAGTTATTACTACGACTGCCGCTCAAATAGAACATAGGCTATTGGGATGTTCTACTTCAGACGGAAGCCCTCGCTACGAAAACGACCGATACTTTGCAATAAGTGACGACTCTCTTGGAAATCCGTGGATCGTCACCACATTATGGATTGCGCAATACTATGTTCGCGTAAAACGCGTTGATGCTGCCCGGCACTACATTGACTGGACCCTCAGATCCACTTTACCAGGCGGCGTAATGCCGGAACAAATCGATCCCAACACTGGCGCGCCGATTTCAGTAGCTCCACTCGTATGGAGTCATGCTGAATTTATTAATACGGTACTGGATTTGCCTCAGGCATAAAAATAACCCTCAACGCAGAGGGTTATTTTATATGTATAAACGTACGATTACTTCTTAGGTTTTACTTCGTTACGTCCAAGGTTCTTCTTTGTTTCTACATAGAGAACGTGCTTACGCAGTACTGGATCATATTTACGAAGCTGCAGTTTGTCTGGAGTATTCATCGTATTTTTAACCGTATAATAATGACGGTGTCCGCTCTCTTCGGAAACCAGCCCTATGATCTTTCGTTTGTCGCCTTTTTTAGCCATGTATTTTCACCTTTAAATAGTCAATCTTGTAGATTTTAACAGATTATTTACTCTTTGCCAAGAGTAGTCGTATCTTTTGGCTTCGCTGGGATAATTAAAATGAATAATAGATACAGAAGAATTTCTGATCCTGCAGAAGCAAAAGCCAGTATAACAACAATTAGTCGAACCAAAGTCACATCAACATTAAAGTACTGCGCAATTCCCGCACATATACCGGCAATCTTTTTGTTTTCCGTATCTCTGTATAATTTCTTAGGTTCGTTCATATTGTTCCTTTGTATGTGGAGCCGTCGTCGGGATTTGAACCCGAGACCCCTGCCTTACCATGGCAGTGCTCTACCACTGAGCTACGACGGCAATAACACCGACAAATAGTACCAATAAATCGCACGCGAAACAATCCCGTATTGCTAATCGGCATATTCCATACTGACAGGCATTGAGATTTCTTCGGCTCGCTTTCCGATGCTTACGGGGTATTCACCTGTGAAACATGAAAGGTTGAAGTTTTCTGCCGGCAAATTAGTGGCACTAACCATTCGGCGCACTGAAAGAAACCCCAGGTATTTGCAACCTATTTTTTCACGCATTTGTTCAACGGTCATGTTTGCTGCTGCCAGTTCACCTTGCTTGGGAGTGTCAATTCCATAATAATCCGGGAATCTTACAGGAGCTGAAGCAATTAACACGGAGACGCTTTTGGCACCGACCTGGTGTGCCAACTCTACTAAACGCGGTATAGTATTGAGCCGCACAATAGAATCATCAATAAAAATAACATCTCTACCTTGCACCGCTTCAGGAATAATATTGTGCTTTCTTCTCAGCTGCTGGTTTCGTTGGTGATTTGTTGGCTGCATAAAGGTACGTCCGATATATCTGTTCTTAATAACGGCTTGTCTATGTTGTAGACCTAAAGCCTCGGCATAACCTTCTGAAGCTGGGACGGAAGTGTCTGGCACCGGTACTACTAATATATTATCTGAATTTTCAGCCGCAGGTGGGTGTTGTTCTGCCAACTGATGACCAAAACGTCGCCTCACCTCATTTATGCTCTGACCATATAGCTGGCTATCATGACGTGCGAAATATACGAATTCAAACATATCAAGTTTAGAGTCGCTATCTGTCAGCATCATTGATTCAATGCCGTCATTTGTAATTACGATCATTTCACCGGGGGCTATTTCGCGTTCGTAGTCAGCTCCAATAATATCAAGACCGCAGGTTTCCGATGTGACGGCGTATCCTTCTTCTAATTTCCCAAGCGCAAGCGGCCTAATTCCCTTAGGATCCCTAAAAGCCACCAACATACCGTCGTGCATGCCCACACAAGAAAAGGCACCTTTAAAATATGGGTACGATAACTGAACGGCATCAGGTAGTGCTTGACCGTTTCGTATTTGCTGTGCGATGGCGAGCCCCATCATTTCTGAGTCATTAATATGACGAGTATTTACATTGTGTTTCGAGAGGTAGGTTTCTAAAAATTCTGTAGTTGGGAGATTACCATTATGTGCGAAAGCAAAACCGATTGATTCATCCACTACCGGTTGCGCGTGCGATAGTTTAGACCCGGATGTAGAGTAGCGATTATGGCCAATGGCTACACTACCCGCCAGGCGCCCAATAGCTTCTTCGTCGTAAACGTCACGTACCATTCCGTTTTCGCGGTGAGATTCCAGATATCCGTCGGGGAGTAAGGATGCCATACCGCTGGCCTCGGAGCCGCGATGCTGCATGGCGAAAAGAGTTTCGTACGTTAAACTTGACGCCGATAATTCCGGGTCTTCAGACATAACCGCACTAACTGCACATTTTTCTTTTGCTTCGCCGGCCATAGTTAACATTATTATATTTTAAAATTGCCCAAAAGCATAAGAAATGACAATCTTACAATATAAACTACACCCCCGTATTGCTTAATTAGCTGGTATTTGTTAAACTTTGTCGGTACTTTTCAAAGTATATATGCCACCTTAGCTCAGTTGGTTAGAGCATCGGTTTTGTAAACCGAGGGTCGTCGGTTCGAATCCGACAGGTGGCTCCAGATTTAGGCGCAATGCGAGAGTGCCTAAACCAGACTACTGTGAGGGTAGTTAGGAGAAGTGTTACAATAACGCTGAGAGTTTTCTCGGCGTTTTTCGCAGGGTTAGTGAAGCGGTCAAACACGGCAGACTGTAAATCTGTTGGCTCAGCCTTCGGGGGTTCGAATCCCTCACCCTGCACCAAAAGATAGATCCCAGTTCATCTGGGATTTTTCTTTTGGTATATGCGTCTATAGCTCCCGATGGTAAAGCCTTTGGAGTGAGAATTGCTCGTGGCAATTCGTAAGTAAACCTTCCGATGAAAACTCGTTTTCAATAGCGAAGTTTCGGGCTCGCTAGATGAGAGTCGAATCCCTCTTTGCAATAACATCCAATATTTAAAATGTTTGCTTTATGAGATTTTAAGATCCTAAACAACAACACGTTTAGGTCTAAGGACTCTTTTGGGGCGTCCTGCAGGCACTATAAGCTTTTCAAGCTTCTGAGCAACCATATCGGCCTCTGCCTGCAAGCCTACGCCCTCGTAGGCCTTCATCAGCAATGTGTAACTTTCCTTATTGGGCTCTAGTTCTACTGCCATGGACAGCTCGTCAATCATTAGCTTGTGATTCCCCAGCTTTTCCTGGACTTTTGCATATGCAATATGTCTAGCAGCTAGGCCGTCTTCTAACTTAAGCGCTTGCTCAAAAGCAGTAGCTGCCTTTTCATAATTCTCAGTTTCGTAATAAATTAAACCCAAGTTATGCAGACTAGAAGACGTAGGCTCTATGGATGAAGCAATTTCAAAGCAATCAATGGCGTCTCTATATTCTTTTTGCTTTGCGTATAGAATACCTAATCGGTTGTAGGCAGCCGCATTTTTTTCGTCGATTTTCAGAATAGTTAAAAGCGCTTTTTCGGCCCGCAAGAAACGGTTTTCTCTCATACCCTGGTGAGCAATGTCCCAGAGTTTTCCGATTTTGTCGCTGATTTTTCGGGGAATTACAATCAGTTCCTCATCGCGCACTTTTGCGCTCCGAACTGCTAACAACCCAAAACCCACCACTAGAGCAAGTTCATACATACGAACTAGTATACTATAAGTTAAGCATTATGTGTGTCAGAAGTAGCTTATTATTTGGATTCGATTTTGTTGTTTCTTCGGTACGCTGTATTAGTTCGAGTGTTTGGTACCAGCGCGCTACCATGGCATGTTTATCTTGTTTTGCTGCATTTTGAAGGGCAGCTAGGGCAATGCGTTTCGTGGCCTGTAAAAAAAGTATGACGTCTTCCCTGTTCTTGCTGAGAGATTCTACCGCCAGCATCTTGTCGTACCTAGTTGCAGTCACCAGTCTCTTGGCTTGCTCGATAGCAGCAACCAGAGGATGATCGTCGTTGTCAGTTAATAGTGCATTCAGTAGACCCGTATGCCCGCCGCTCAGTACGTACATCTTTTTGATGTTTTCTGCAGAAAAGCCTTTTGTTTGAAAATAAGAATTGGATGATTCTTCATCGGGAATGTGGATTTGGATTTTTTGAAGTCTGGAGTAAATGGTAGGTAATAAAACATCCCCAGGTATAGCTGTCATAATTAATACGGTGTCCATAGGGGGCTCTTCCAGCACTTTTAGGAGTGCATTCTGCGCTTCTGCGTTCATTAAATGTATGTCATGCAGCAGGATTACTCTTTTTATCGCGCCATTTCCAACTGTTTTAAGTTTGATGAACTGTTGAATTGCTCGAACTTGGTCAATTGTAAACGTGCCCTTTATGGGCAGCATTTCTAAAATGTTTTCACCAGCGCGGGAGTCGCTTGGGCGCTGAAGCAGTGTTTTAGCTATTGTCTGGGTAATAGTTCCCTTTCCTGTGCCAACTCCTCCCACTAGCAATAAAGCATGACTGGGATGGACTATGTAGCGATCTACTTCGGTTCTGGTTTGTTCATGCAGTAATAAATCACGAATCATTTTCGATCAACTCCATAAATTCTGGAGGAATAGGTGCTTCAAATACTTTACGCTCGCCCCCCGGGAGGGTGATCTCTAACTTATGTGCGTGCAGGTATAGCCTGTCAGACACTTGTCCTTTGTACAAAGTGTCACCCACAATGGAGTGGCCAAGATGTTGCAGGTGAACTCTCAGTTGGTGCGTTCGGCCAGTTACCGGGCGTAGCTCCAGTAAGCTGTACTTATTACTAGTGCGCACTGTAATATAGTGTGTTTGCGAAGCCTTGCCGTTGCTGCCTACTCTAAATGATGCAGGAATTTTAGGATTACGTTCGATTGGCATGTCGATTAAAGCTTCTTCAGGATCCATACGACCGTTAACCACTGCAGCATAGGTCTTCTTTACGTTACGGAGGCCAAATTGCTTTTGTAGAAATCGCATAGTTTCATTGTCTTTTGCACAGATCATAACACCCGAAGTAGCCCTATCCAGACGATGCACTATACCCGCGCGGTCGCCATCCTGGCCCGTAATCTGACGCACAAACGATGCGACTGATGATTCGTACCAGTACTTACCTCTGCTGTGGCTTATGACGCCGATAGGCTTATTAATTACGAACACATGGTCATCTTCATAAATTATTGGCAGATCTATGTCGTCAATTTGCTCAAGTTCATCAACGTTGAATTTAATAGATATGACGTCATCAATTCGCAATCGATAGCCGGATTTAACAATGTTGTCGTTTAGCGTTATACGCCCCTCTTCAATTAATCGCTGCACAAAAGCACGGCTCAATGTTGGAAGGGTTTCGGCAGTAACTTTATCTAAACGTTGCCCTTTTAATTCGGAGTCTACTGTAATAATTTGAGCCATCTGTTTCCTTAAAGCGCCCTCAAGCCTACTGCTTGCTGGACGCGGTGTAGCGTTGCATCTGCCGTTAATCGCAGCGCATCTTCGCTCTTTTCTAGTTTGGTGGTGACTGATTCGGCGCTAACTTGGCCGAGGCGCGCCTGAAACTCTTCCAGGAAAGTTACGATTTTGTCGGCGACCGCTGACTTTAGTGGGCCGTATTGAGTTTGTCCTATGTATTCTTGTTTATCACCGCCCATGAGTTCTAAAATATCCAATAAATTACTTATGCCTGGCTGGGACTGGTAATCGTAATTTACAGATCCCATTGAGTCAGTCGTTGCTGACATAATTTTCTTTCTAGCTGTATCGGGGGTGTCATTCAGGAATATAACACCTTTACCAGTTTCGTCACTTTTGCTCATTTTCTTGGTTGGATCCGCAAGGTCTCGGATGCGTAATCCTTGGTCTTTTCCAAAAAAAGCATGCTGATCTTTAACGGGCTTGGGAATGGTAAATAGTTCCCCAAATCTATTGTTCATACGAGTAGCAATATCTCTTGTAAATTCTAAATGTTGTGTTTGGTCATCGCCGACCGGTACATAGGAAGCTTCGTACAGCAGGATGTCTGCAGCCATTAAAACAGGATAGTTAAATAGTCCTACGCTTATTTGCTCATCACCAAGTTTAGAGCTTTTGTCCTTGAACTGAGTCATGCGACCCATTTCGCCCATACCAGTAAAGCAGTCCAAAATCCAGGTAAGCTCAGAATGGGCAGGAATGTAACTTTGCCTATAAATGTGGATGTCGTCATTATTAAGAGGAAGTCCAGCAGCGGCAAAAACTTTCACATTCTGCATTATTTGGGATTGTAGTTGGCCGTGGTCAATAGGAGTCGTAAAACTATGCAAATCAGGCACAAATAGATTTATTTGATATTCTCCTGCATGCTGCTTTGCCATGTCTACCATAGGTAATAATGCACCAAGGTAGTTACCAAGGTGTAAATCATTATTAGCCCGGAGCCCAGTCAGTATTACTTTTTTAGTCATATAGTTTAATTATACCTTACTGAGCGAAGTAATACGCCCTGGGGCGTAGATATTATTCAGTTATGCATATTAAAATTAAAACCACCCCTTTTTAGGGGGCGGCTTAGTTACTTATGTGAGGTTATTACTTTCGTACGCGGACTGGAATCGGTACCCATTGTCGGAACGGAAACCAGTCGGCTAAACTTTGAATGATTTGTTTCATAACCGTTTTATTATACCAGCCTGTCAAGCATGCGTATCGCTCTTTGTTAATTTAGCAACATAAAATGCTTCAATCTTGGAAGCAGGCGCCAATCTTAAGGTGCTATTAATACGAGTGTCGTACTGCTTATTATTCCACTGCATCACTGGTGCGACTGCATTTTCTGGCGTAATTTTCATTTCTACCACTTCCGCATTTTCGGCTCGCCGTAACAGGTAGTCAACGACGGCTTCATTTTCTTCTGGCGCCATGGTGCAGGTGCTATACACCAGGATTCCGCCAGGGCTAAGTAAACTCCAGGCGTTCATTATCAATTTTTTCTGCAATGATTGGAGTCTCTTTATATGTGGACGTGACCAGTATTGCAGGTCTTTAGGTTTATTTATGTTGATTAATCCCTCCCCGCTGCAGGGTGCATCAAGTAGTATTTTGTCGAAAGTCTCGCCTTCCAGCTTCTGAGCTAACTTTTCTGCACTGTACATCGTAATTTTAGAAGCCTGCACACCCAAACGTTCAAAATTAGACTTGAGCTTGAATAATCGCTGCCTAGAACTGTCGTTAGTCCATAGTTCAGCTTTATTGTTGGTGAGTGCTGCAATGTGTGATGCTTTGCCACCAGGTGCTGCACACATGTCTAATATGCGCTCATCGGGTTGCGGATCTAACGCTAGTACCGGAAGCCAGCTGGCCTGATTCTGTATAAATATTTCACCATTTGCGACGTGGCTACTGCTAATCAGCGCCTGTCGTCCATCTTTGATGTCATAGCCGTCTTCGTACCAGTCGCACCGACTGCCATTCCAGCCCTGTAGTGCGAGATCAGCTAATAGCTTTTCAGTATCGCTACACTTGAGCCGGTTTATACGAAAGCTAGATTTGCGCTCACGGCCCATCACCTCTTCAGCCATAGCTTCATCAATATCTAACGCCAGTGCCGTTCGCTCGAGTAGCAATTGTCGTTTAGCGGTAGTCTTATCTATCATGAATACTAGTATATTCCAGAACAGCAAAATACCCGGATATACTCCGGGTATTTGTAGCTTTCGTGCTGGTTAAGAATAGCAGTACTAGCGCTTTGTAAACTGACGTTGCTTGCGCGCACCCTTAAGTCCGAACTTCTTTCGTTCTTTCTCACGTGGGTCACGACCAAGTTGGTCTGCACGACGAAGTGTACTTTTGAGGTCTTCGTTCATAACAGCAAGAGCCTTAGCTATGCCTAGGCGAACAGCGTCGGCCTGGCTAGCGTGACCGCCGCCTGAAACTAATGCACTAACATCGTACTTGTTTTCGATTTCAAGTACTGCAAATGGCTGATTTAGTTCGTTGAGCAATGCTTTGCTATTTTCGAAGTATTCTCCAGCAGTCTTGCCGTTGATTACAATTTTTCCATCGCCTTTAAGTACACGCACTCGAGCAGTAGCGCTCTTGCGGCGGCCTAATGCGTAAAAGTAATTAGTATCAGCCATTACTTACCTTCCTTAATCGCGAATTTTACAGGTTTCTGCGCTTCGTGGTTATGTTCAGTACCGGCGTAAACCTTGAGACGCTCTAAGCGACCATCTCGTAATTTGTTAACTGGCAACATGCCTCGAATTGCTTTGATGAGAACCTGGGTAGAATCCTGGGCCATCTTGTCTTTAAGAGGGGCCTCTTTAAGACCACCTGGGTATCCACTGTGGCGGTAATACATCTTGGTTTCCATCTTATTACCTGTCACCACCAAATTGTCAGTGTTGACGATAATTACATAATCGCCTGTGTCGATATGCTTAGTAAAAGACGGCTTGCCTTTTCCAGTCAGCAGCTGAGCCGCAATTGATGCAATACGGCCAAGTGTAGCGTCTGATGCATCAATTACATGCCATTTACGAGTCACATCGGTAGGTTTTGCACTATATGTCTTCATTAGGCTTCCCCTTCCTTTTCTTCAACTTCTGGCTTGGCAGCTTGTGCTACTGGAGCCTGGTTTAACTCATCTACAAAACTAATGCGAGCAAGCTGCGCATTATCTCCGCGTCGCAAGCGTGTGCGTACGATACGAAGGTGACCACTGTCACGTCCTTGTAGCTTTGGCGCTATTTCATCTACTAGCTTGTGTGCACTTGCAATAGTTTGCAAGTCGCTGATGATCATACGACGATTGTGTAGATCACCTTTCTTAGCCTTAGTGATTAGCTTTTCAACATATGGAACAACTTCTTTTGCTTTCGGCAATGTTGTTTCGATTGTTTCATACTTGATCAGTGAATCAGCAAGTCCCTTGAGTAGGGCTCGGCGCTGATCACGCTCGCGATGAAACTTTCTTCCTTTATATCCGTGACGATGCATAGTTTACAGCTCCAACTCCGCCATCTTTTCCTTGACTTCGTCTAGTGCCTTACTTCCAAAGCCTTTGAGTTCACGAAGTTCAGTGTCACTTAGAGAAAATAGATCCTTGAGTGTATGAATATCGTTATTTATCAAAGCGTTGGTAGTACGAGCAGATAGGTTCAAGTCCTCGATGGAGGTCATTAATTCTGCTGGATCGTCGCCATTGTCTGTGTCGTCAGCGATCTTAGCTGCAGCTGAAGCACCTGCTTCAACGCGGGTTTGGCCAGCGAGTGCAGTGTACTGATTTACCAAAATGGCTGCTGCTTCTTCGAAAGCTTCACGTGGAGTGATTGATCCGTCAGTGTCTACAGTAAGTAGTAACTTATCGAGGTCAGTCATTTGTCCAACACGGGTGTTCTCAACCTTATAACGTACTCGAAGTACAGGACTGAAGATTGCATCAATAGCAATCATGTCACTGGCCTTGCGTGCAGCGCCTTCTTCGATTGTTCGGTAACCGCGTCCAGTTTCAACAACTAGATCCATAACAAATGTAGCTTTATCATCGTCAAGTGTTGCAATGATCTGGTCAGGGTTTACGACTTCAACATCAGCGTTAACTTGGATGTCTTTAGCGGTAACTGGGCCTTTTCCTTGCTTCACAATTCGAAGTGTCTGAGCTTCACTGCCGAAAACACGGAAGCGAACGCTCTTCAAGTTCAACATGATGTCTACGACATCTTCTTTTACACCTGTAACCGTAGTAAATTCATGTGTAGCACCCTCAACCTTAAAGGCCGTGATTGCAGCACCTGCAATACTAGCTAACAACACGCGACGTAGGCTGTTGCCTAGTGTCATGCCGTAACCGGTATGTAGTGGCTCAACGGTAAAGGTTGCGCTGGATGCGCCATGATCCTCGACGCTTACAACTCCTGGTGTGTGGATAGTTTTTGACATACTTAGTTCCTCGCCTCCCTTAGCGTGAGTAATATTCCACTATTAATTGCTCTTTAATGTCTGGTTCCGCCTCTTCACGAGTTGGGATGCCAGTCACGTTTATTTCAAATTTCTTTCGGTCAACCTTCAACCAGCCCGGTGTTTCACTAGGGGCGGGGCTAACATCATCGATACTCTTGAAATAAGCATTTGATTTACTGTGGTCGCGTAAGACGAGTACGTCACCTGGAACTAGTCGAATCGATGGAACATCAACTCGACGTCCGTTCAGCATGAAGTGTCCGTGCGTGACAAGCTGACGTGCAGCTCGGCGTGAAGTAGCAAATCCTGCGCGGTAAACGGCATTGTCTGCACGTCGCTCCAAAAACTGGAGTAGTAATTCGCCGGATAGACCCTGCTTGCGACTTGCTTCAGTCATTAGTCGAGCAAATTGCTTTTCTAACAGACCGTATAGTCGCTTGACCTTCTGCTTTTCGCGTAGCTGTAATGCGTACTGGCTTGGCTTGTTTCGCATGTTGCGAGTGCCGGCTTCGCCAGGCATAGTACTGCGCTTAGCAAGCGCTTTATGTGCTTTTGGATGAAGGGCGTAGCCTTCGCGTCGGGACATTTTAACAATAGATTGAGTGTCTCGTGCCATGCCTTAGACCCTCCTAGCTTTCTTTGGACGAACGCCACCATGTGGTACGCCTGTTACGTCTTTGATACTCTCAACAGCAATGTCGAGTGATTGTAGGGTACGTACTGCAGCTTCGCGGCCGAGTCCGATTCCCTTAATAAAGACATCCACTTTGCCGAGGCCGTGGAGTTGCTTCGCTATTGCAGCAGCGCGCTCTGTAGCGACCTGCGCAGCATAAGCTGTGCCTTTTTTACTACCACGGAAACCGCAAGCACCAGCGCTAGCAGCTGCTAATGCGCCACCTTGCTGATCGGTAAACGTGATAATTGTATTGTTGAATGTAGCCAAAACATGCATCTGTCCATAAGGTATGGAGCGTTTGGCTTTTTTCTTGCGTGGGGCTGTAGATACTTCTGCCATAGTAATTCCTTTCCTTATGTCTTAGATGGAGCTTTTTTATTAGTACCGCCGACTGTCGTCTTTCGACCACGTCGAGTTCGCGCATTCGTTCGAGTGCGTTGCCCGCGTGCAGGCAGGTTCTTGCTATGGCGTTCGCCACGGTAAGCCCTGATGTCCTTAAGTCGTTTGATGTTCGTTGCAACGATACGCTGCAATTCACCTTCAACGGTATAAGTTTCGTTAATAAAATCCTGAATACGAGAAATCTCGGCATCCGTTAGGTCTTTAACGCGAACTGTTGGTTCGACCTTAGCGGCCTCCAAAATTTCAGCGCTTGTCTTTGGCCCAACCCCATAGACATACGTCAAAGCCACATGCACTTGCTTCCCGTCAGGAATAGTTACGCCAGAAATTCTTGCCATATCTATCCTTGCCTTTGCTTGTGCTTTGGCTTAAGTTTGTTGATTACGTAAAGACGACCCTTACGACGCACAATTTTGTCGTCGGGGCTAATCTTCTTTACACTTGCACGCACTTTCATGCGGATCACACCTCCTTAAGTGGTAGCGACACACTGCCATATATTAATAAATTGTTGGGCGTCTAACCCTTGCGATAGGTGATTCTTCCCTTAGTAAGATCATAAGGGGTCAACTCGACCGTAACGCCGTCACCAGGCACGAGGCGAATAAAATGCTTTCTCATCTTGCCGGCGACATGAGCTATAATTTGATGGCCATTTTGGAGTTCAACGCGAAACTGAGTCCCAGGCAATGCCTCGGTTATAGTTCCAGCTAACTCGATAACTTCCTTATTTTTGGCCATAAATGTATAACAGAGGTTGATTATAACAGAACTTACAACGACTTGTAAAGAGTTTATTAATCTTCCTTGCCCTTTCGTAGTTTACGCGGAATGAAGCGTAAACGCTGTGCTCCGCTGGCAGCTAGTGCCGGTTGATCCTGATCATAGAAGAAGTCTGGCTGCTCATACTGATCATACGTGACCATGAGAGCGCGAGACTCAATTTGCCTTAGTGTTTCTATTGCTACGGACACGAGGATAAGAATACTTGTGCCGCCCAGCGCAATATCAGTTCGCAGGAACTTCTGCCCAATAATTGGCAGTACGGCAAGTAGGCTCAGAGCGATCGCACCGAAAAGTGTTAATCTGTTGACCACCTGCCCCAAGTATTTTTCAGTCTGTAGTCCAGACCTAACATCTCCAATAAATCCACCTTGCTTCTGAAGATTCTCTGCAATTTCTTTTGAGTTAAACGTAATGCTCGTGTAGAAAAAGGTAAACATGAATACAAGAATGAAATATAGCGCTGGGTATATGTATGGTATCCACCCTTCTTGGGCAAATGAAGCCGTTGTAGGCGCTTGGAACCAGATAAACAGCTTGTTCCCTATATCGCTCAAGCGAGCGCTACTATTGGAGCGCAGAAGCTGTCCGACAAAACTAGGTACGCTCAAGAAAGCAACTGCAAAGATAATTGGGATAACACCAGCGGTTATCAGCTTGACTGGCAAAGTAGTAGTAACCCCGCCATAAGCCCTGTTTCCTTGTACTCGCTTCGCATAGTGCACAGTAATGGCGCGACGGGCTTCATTAAGCTTAACGATGAAGACTGTCACAAGGATTGTGCTACCGAGCAAAATGCCTCCATATATCAAACCGTCTTTGTTGAATGGCAACGTTTTTCCGAAGACGGACAAGCCACCGGCAGGATCATAAATTGAATCAGCAATATTAGTAATCATAGACGGTAGAGTGCTTACGATACCTACTGTAATGATGAGCGAAATACCGTTACCAATGCTCTTCTCTGTGATAAGTTCACCCAGCCACATGAGAAGCATGGCGCCACCCGTAAGAGCGGCAACCATAAGTATCCAGTGACCGATTGTTGCATTTGCGGTAATATCGTCAATCCCGCCAATTTGCTGGGCTGTTTGGCGCACAAGATAGATCGCGCCGATAGACTGGATGATTGCAAGAGGTAGCGTCAGCATGCGCGTGTACTGATTGATTTTCTTTCGACCAAATTCGCCCTCTTTATTGAGCGTCTCTAGCCGTGGTATTGCCTTTGTCAGCAATTGCATAATGATAGATGCGTTGATGTAAGGGCCAAGTCCTACAAGCATGATGGAGAAGTTAGCTAACGCTCCACCTGACAGTACGTTAATGAAGCTAAGTAACTGCGGAGTATTCGATGCAGTAAATAGGTTTTCCAAAACTTGCTTTAATGTTTCTGGATTCGCGAGCGGAATTGGTACATGCGCGAGAATTCTAAATACAAATAACATTCCCAACACAGCGAGAATACGATTGCGCATATCGCTGTTTTTCAATGATTTCCAAATTACTTTCCAGTTCATCGGTAACTTAACCCTTCCCTCTCAGAATAATAGACATAAAAACTGCTCCTAAGTATACATTACTTAAGGAGCAGTTTTGTAGTACTTTTGCTGTAAAACTTAAGCCTCAGTTTTTTCTTTGGCTGTTCGACCTACTCGTGCAGTCTTGTCAAAGCTTCCACCGGCCTTCTGAACTGCGGCTATAGCGGACTCGCTAGCAGCCTGCAATTTGACAGTAACTTTCTTAGTTACGTCGCCTTTTGAGATTAGCTTTACTTTCACATATGGGCTAGAAGTTAAGCCTGCATCTGCGACAGTAAAATTGTCTACCAAAGTACCGATAGTGTCTAGCTGACCGGTGTAAACAATCTCTGCCTTAGGACGAATGCTTTTGAATCCAGGCAACTTCGGAAGTCGTTGCATAAGCGGGTTCTGACCACCTTCGAAACCAGGCTTGCGAGTTGAGCCAGAGCGTGCGCCCTGTCCCTTAGTACCACGTCCAGCTGTCTTACCTTGGCCTGCGGAAATACCACGACCAACGCGATTAGCTTTCTTGTTTTTAGAAATATTTAAATCGTTATATTTCATAACTACGCCTCTACCTTTTCAGCTACTTTTTTAGCTTTTGCTTTGCTAGCTGCGACTTGACGTGTAACCCATTTATCTGCTGGAACTATACTTTCAAGCGCTGCAAGAGTTGCGTAAGCAGTGTTGATCTTGTTAGTAGAGCCCAATGACTTGGATAGTGCATTACGAACACCAGTGACTTCAAGTACGGTACGCACTACACCACCAGCAATAAGTCCTGTACCAGGCGCTGCTGGCTTAACAAGAATACGTGCGCCACTAACCTTAGCTTCAGCTTCGTGAGGTAATGTGCCGTTATGTAGCTTGATAGTAACAAAATTCTTCTTAGCTACGTCTACAGCCTTCGTGACAGCAGTTGTAACGTCAGCACCTTTAGCAACACCGATTCCGATTTTGCCTTTGTGATCACCAACTACAACTAGTGCGCGGAAACGGAAGCGACGTCCGCCCTTTACTACGCGAGCAACACGATCAATATTCACGACGCGCTCGTCGAATTGTTTTTCTTCAGCAACTTCAGGACGACGTCCATCACGGTTGCCTCTGCGGTTATCTCTATTATCTGCCATATTAGAACTCCAATCCTCCGGCACGGGCAGCATCTGCAAGTGCCTTTACGCGACCATGATACAATCGACCGTTTCTATCAAATACAACTTGGTTAATCTTAGCAGCTTTAGCCTGCTTAGCAATTTGCTCGCCGATCAAGACTGATTTCTCAGTCATGGTTCCAGAAGCAGTCTTCTTTCCTACGGTTGATGCGTAGGCGATGGTCTTGTGCGAGGTGTCATCAATAATCTGAGCAGTTACGTGCTTATTGCTGACGCGTACGGTCAAGCGTGGTCGCTCTGCTGTACCAGATATAGTTGCGCGCACGCGATTTTTGCGGCGGGCCAGGTTTCGAACTTTAGATGTTAAGCGATTCATGACGTACTACTTATCCTTTCCTGATTTACCGGACTTGCGGATAATGCGTTCGCCCACGTACTTAATACCCTTGCCCTTATAAGGCTCAGGCTTCTTAAGTGCGCGAATTTCTGCCGCAACTTGGCCTACTTGCTGTTTATCAATACCTGAGATGGTAATAACATTACCTTCGACGGTTGCTACGATACCCTGAGGCAATGCGTAGTTAACTTCGTGGGAAAAGCCAAGAGCAAACTTCAGGCCGTTTCCAGCCAATGCAACGCGGTAACCCACGCCGTTAAGTTCTAGCTTCTTGCTGAATCCCTCGCTCACACCAATAACCATGTTATTGATAAGAGTGCGCATAAGACCATGCTTTGCGCGATTCTTTGGTTCATCATTGTCGCGGGTTACAACAAGCTGCTTGCCGTCAATAACTGCAGTGACGCCAGGCATTGTAAACTGTTGTAATGTACCCTTGGATCCTGCAACAGTGATGTTGTCAGAATCGACAGTGATTGTCACACCGGATGGTACTTCGATCGGTAGTTTTCCTATACGACTCATTCTTATATTCCTTTTAGTAAACCTTACAAATTAATTCGCCACCGACGCCGAGCTTCTTAGCCTCGTCGCCTGTCATCATACCCTTGCTTGTGCTGATCACGACGATACCACGACCGCGTTTAACGGCAGGGATCTTATCGGAACCAGTATATGCTCGACGACCTGGCTTGCTCATACGAACAATTTCGGTGATCTTTGCACTTGAATCAGGGGTATTGATAGTTACAGTGAGGGCTTTGCCAATCACCGCGTCAGATACCTTAACATCCTGCACGAAACGATTTTCCTTTAGGATGAGAGCAACAGCTTCTTTAGCTTTGCTGTGTGGCATACTGACTTCATTTTTTCGAACCGCTATAGCATTACGAATGCGGGTAAGCATGTCAGCGATAGGGTCGGTTGTAGTTGTAGACATATTGTTCGCTCCTTTCTTACCAGCTTGACTTTGTTATGCCTGGGATTTCTCCCTTACTTGCGTGCTCACGGAAGGTGATGCGGGATAGGCCGAATTGTCGCATGTAACCATGCGGGCGTCCGGTCATATTGCAGCGATTCTTCCATCGGGTTGGACTGCTGTTACGGGGAAGCTTGTGCAAACCTTCGTAGTCGCCAAGAGACTTGAGCTCTGCGCGCTTAGCAGCCAATCGAATAATCATTTTTTGTCGCTTTAGATCGCGAGCAATTGCTGATTTCTTAGCCATATTATTTAGCTCCCTTTTCAAATGGCATGCCAAATTTCTCAAGCAGTGCCTTAGCATGTGCTGGTTCTTGTGCATCGATTACGAACACTGCCTGCAGCCCATGTGAAGTTGTTGTTTCCTCAAAAGTCAGCTCTGGAAAAACAGATTGATCCTGTAGACCAAGACTGAAGTTGCCTGATTTATCAAACGCGCTGGCTTTAACACCGTGAAAGTCACGTAGTCGAGGAAGTACGATATTAATCAAACGATCCATGAACTCATACATTCGTTCGCCGCGAAGCGTAACTTTGAGTCCAATTTTGTTGCCTTCACGTAGCTTAAATCCCGCAATAGATTGCTTTGCGATAGTCTCTACTGGCTGTTGGCCGGTAATCTTGCGCAAAGTGTTTGCAGCGATTTCAATGATTTTCTTGTCGTCTTTTGCACGACCAAGGCCTACATTAACTACGATCTTTTCTAGCTTAGGAACCTGATGCGCATTGGCCAGGCCTAACTCTTCTTGAAGTTGCTTAGCAAATTCAGTGTTGTACTGTACTTTCAGACGCGCGCCAGAGACAGCTACAGCTGGTTTTGCCTTAGTTTTTGCTTCAGCCATTACTTGATCTCCTTTCCGCTCGTCTTAAGTACACGAACCTTCTTACCTTCTTTATCGAATGTATAACCAATGCGTGAAGCCTTTTTAGCAGTAGCATCGTAAATTCCTACCTTACTAACGTCGATGGGCTTGGTAATTTCGATGATTCCACCTTGTGGGTATGCACGATTGGGCTTCATGTGCTTCTTAACGATGTTGATGCCTTCTACAGTTACCTTGTTGTCGGCAGGATGAGTAGCAACAACCTTGCCGGTTTTGCCCTTGTACTTACCGCTGCGAACGACAACTGTATCGCCCTTCTTCAATCGTATCTTGAAAATAGAACTAGTCATTATAGTACCTCCGGTGCAAGGCTAATAATCTTGGCGTAGCCCTGGTCGCGAAGTTCGCGGGGTACTGGGCCAAAAATACGAGTAGCCTTCGGGTTCTTGTCGTCACCGATAATAACAGCGGCGTTGTCGTCGAACTTGATAGTTGAGCCGTCTTTACGTCGGATCATATCGCGCGAACGTACAACGACTGCTTTTACTACTGATTTTTTCTTTACGTTACCAGTTGGGTTGGCTTGCTTTACGGTTGCGACAATTATGTCACCAACACGAGCGTAGCGCTTTCGAGTACCGCCGAGAACACGGATACATAGGATTTCCTTTGCACCTGAGTTATCGCATACAATTAATCGTGATTCTTGTTGGATCATAATTAAACCTCTGCCTTGCCTTCCTCGTGACGAATTGCTGCGCGTTCGATAATCTTATCTAACACGTGGCGTTTTCGTGCACTTAGTGGACGAGTTTCAGTAATAGTTACTTTGTCTCCGACTTCAGCTTGGTTAGCTTCATCATGAGCCATAAATTTCTTACTAAAAGTATATTGTTTCTTATATATTGGATGCGTCTTGCGCGTAGCAACGGTAACGACTATTGTCTTGTCACCCTTGTTCGAGCTGACGATTCCTACTAATGACTTAGCCATTACACGGTCTCCTTTGTCAGTTGTTCGCTCAATACGGTGAGCACACGTGCTAGATCTTTGCGCTTGTGACGGATGACGCGTACGTTCTGTACTTCACCACTAACCAATCGACGCTTTAGCTCAGCAATTTCTTCTCGGAGTTTGGTACTTTCAGTTGTCAGATCTTTCGTAGACAACTTACGGATTTCAGCGATTTTCATCTTACGCGTCCTCCTTCACCAAAAATTTAGTTTTAACTGGTAGCTTGTGTGCAGCTAGACGCATTGCTTCTCGTGCAACTGGTTCTGCGACACCCTGCATTTCAAACAGGATTGTGCCGGGTCGAACCTTTGCAACGAAGAATTCTGGACTACCTTTTCCGCTTCCCATCTTAGTACCTAAAGCCTTGCGGGTTACAGGTGTATGAGGGAAGATACGGATCCAGATTTTACCACCACGCTTGATGTAGCGGGTCATCGCCTGACGAGCAGACTCGATTTGGCGGGAAGTAATACGCTCACCTTCAAGTGACTGTAGAGCGTACTGACCAAATGCTATGTAATTGCCACTTGTGGCAGGGCCCGTAATACGGCCTTTGCGCACGCGGCGGAATTTAGTTCTCTTAGGAATCAACATACTAGTTTGCCTCCCCCTTGTAGATCCAAACCTTCACCCCGATAATACCGGATCCAGGATACTTAGCACGAGCTGCATGGTAGTCAATATCTGCACGAATTGTATGGAGAGGTACGGAACCTTCAACTGTCTTTTCGCGACGTGACATTTCTGCTCCACCCAGTCGTCCTGCAACTTCGATACGAATACCTTTGGCGCCAGAACGCATAGTTGCGGCAGCAGCTGATTTAACAGCACGGCGGAAAGCGATACGTCGCTCTAACTGATGCGCGATGTTCTCGGCTACAAGCTTGGCGTATAATTCAGGCTTTTTAATTTCTTCGATATTAACACGAGCAGGAAAACCGTAGATTTTTTCTACTGCAGCCTTAAGCTCTTGTGCGCCTGCACCACCACGGCCGATTACTACACCAGCCTTTGCAGTCTGGACAGTAACGGTTACAAGGTTTGGAGAGCGTTCAATTTCGATGCGGTTGATTGCACCACGTGAACCAATTTTGGTCTGAATGTGCTTACGTACAGCAAGATCCTGTGTAAGGTATTTTGCGTAGTCGCGCTTACTTGCGAACCATTTGCTGCGCCAGTTCTTGTTGAGCTGGAGACGCATGCTGATAGGATTTACTTTTTGTCCCATTATTTTGCCTCCTTTACGGCATCAACTTTTGCGGCCTTAGGTTTCTTGGGCGCACGCATTTCACCTTCCACAATAACTGTGATGTGAGATGTACGTCGCTGAAAAGGCAATGCACGTCCGTGGGCTGCCGGGCGGAAACGCTTTAGGCTTGGCCCAGGAGTAACCGTAATATGCTGGATAACTAGTGTGTCTGCTTTGTAGTTATGATTGTAGTCTGCGTTTGCACGAGCACTCTCGATAACTTTGCGCACAGCCATAGCTGAGCGACGTGGGGTATGCTCTAGGATTGTAAGAGCATCGGCTACCGTGCGACCTTTGACAAGGCTGGCTACTACGCCAACTTTGCGCGGGCTCATAGGAACGCCTTTAGCTATTGCTTTGACTGGCATTACTTCTTACCTTTCGCGAGTTTACCACCGTGTGAGCGGAACTTACGGGTTGGGCTAAACTCACCGAGCTTGTGGCCAACCATGTTTTCAGTAATAAAGACAGGTACGTGTACCTTGCCGTTGTGTACGGCTATTGTACGACCCACAAATTCTGGTGGAATTGTGCATGCGCGTGCCCATGTCTTGATGATTGTTCGGTCTTCATTGCCTAATGCCGCCACTTTCTTAGCGAGCTTCGGATCAATAAATGGACCTTTCTTCAATGAACGACTCATTTACAAACTCCCTTATTTCCTCTTAGCCGCGTGACGACTGCGGACAATAAACTTATTGTTAGACTTACGTGAACGTGTCTTGAAACCAAGTGTCTTTTGGCCCCAAGGTGTACGAGGATCTTTACCAACACCGTGACGACCACCGTCACCACCACCGTGTGGGTGATCTACTGCGTTCATAACAACACCACGAACAGATGGTCGGATACCCTTTTTGCGAGAGCGTCCAGCTTTACCAACTTTGATGTTCTGATGTTGTTCGTTACCAATAACACCAAGTGATGCAGTACATTCAACATGTATCAGGCGTACTTCGCCACTTGGCAATTTAACTTGGGCATATTCACCCTCTTTGGCCATTAGCTGAGCGCTATTGCCTGCGGAGCGAACAAGCTGAGCGCCACGTCCTGGCTGTAGTTCAACCGCATGGATGATGCTACCAACTGGAATGTTCTTGAGTGGTAATCGGTTACCAGCCTCAATAGAAACTTCTTCCCCTGCGCTGATTTTTGTACCGATCTTCATTCCCTGAGAGGCAATGATGTAGTGATAAGTACCCTTGTCGTCTTTGATACGAGCAATTCGAGCGCTACGATTTGGATCGTATTCGATGTGCTCTACAGTTGCCGTTGTACCGGCAGCAAGATTAAAGTTCACGATACGGTAGAAAGTACGTGTTCCACCACCACGATGACGAGTAGTGATACGACCCTGGTTGTTTCGGCCTGAGCTCTTCTTGTTGATAACAATAAGTGAGCGCAAAGGCTTCTTGGTTGTGATGTCACTATTGTCCTGGCTGGTCATGCCGCGACGGCCCGGAGTAGTAGGACGATATTGCTTAATAGCCATTACTTCTTACCTCGCTTTTGTTGGTCAGGCTTTGGCTCGGCAACTTCGGGCTTGTCTAGGGTTGCAAAGATAGGAAGCGTATCGCCATCCTTCAATGTCACGTAAGCTTTCTTGATGTCAACGCGCTTGCCCATTACAGGACGACCGCCCTTACGGACAGTACGCTTTACTTTACCTTTTACGTTCATGATCTTAATACCGGTAACTGTCACTTCAAACTGTGCTTCGACGGCCTGAGTAACTTGTGTTCGGTTAACATCCACAGGAACTTGGAATACATAGGTGTTTCGTAATTGGCTCAAGCCGTAGGACTTTTCGCTTATACGAGGAATAAGTACCATAGTCTTGCTCATTATTTAGTACCTCCAAGCCATTCACTTACGATGCTCAATGCCGCGTTAGTGATAACTATGTGATCAGCGTTTAGCGTGTCAAATACGTTTAGGTACTTAGCTTGCACTACTTTCACATTCTTAAGGTTATTAGTAGCTCGCACTACTTCATCAGTCTTGTTTTCCACTACGATAAGGGTTTTCTTGACTGCACCGATTTTTGTCAAAAGAGTTGTTGCTGCGCTGGTCTTAGCATCCTTGAAATCTACTGATTCAATGATGATAACTTTGCCGCCATCAGCTGCCAGGCTTAGTGCCTGACGAATAGCCAAACGCTTAGCAGTTACAGGAAGCTTGTGTGTGTAGTTTTCGTTACCAGTTGGCCCGAAAACAATACCACCACCGCGCCAGATTGGGTTACGAGATGAACCGAAACGAGCACGACCTGTGCCCTTTTGCTTCCATGGCTTGCGACCACCACCGCTCACGAGTCCGCGAGTCAGTGTTACTGCGCTGCTCTGGCGACCATTTGATAAGTAACCAACATATGCTTGCTTCAATAATTCATGATTCTGAGGGATTACTCCGAATACAGTCTTATCAAGCTTAGCTGACGTGGTTGCCTTAGCACCGGTCTTTGTATAAGTAGCTATAGCCATTACTTAGCCTCCCGGATGATTACAATACCTTTTTTGGGCCCAGGAACTGCGCCAGTTACACCAATTACACCTAGTTCAGTGTCAATAAGTGCAACTTTGAGGTTTTGAACAGTAACCTGCTCGTCTCCCATCTGTCCTGCCATTCGCTTACCCTTGAAAATATGCTGAGGGTACATGGATCCGATTGAACCAGGACGACGGTATGACTGACCACCGTGAGTCTTGCGACCGCGATGGAAGTTGTGCCGCTTGATTGTTCCAGCCCAACCCTTACCTTTGCTCGTGCCGGTGACATCAATCACGTCTCCAACATTAAAAACATCGGCGGATAGTTTTTCGCCGACCTTCATGTCTTCTGTGATTTCAGGAATACGAATTTCTCGTACTACCTTTGGCTGAACGCCTGCAGCCTTGAAGTGTCCCGCCTGCGCCTTGCCAAGCTTAGCTTCTTCGAAGCCAAGCTGTACAGCTGTATAGCCGTCGGTATCAGCGGTTTTGACCTGCGTAATAACGCAAGGACTAGCGGAAAGCAAAGTGACAGCCTGAACAATTCCATCTTCAGAGATGGTACTGGTCATGCCAACCTTTCGCGTAATGAGTGCTTTCATAGTAACCCTTTACTTAATTTAATCCCTATTTGTTCCACGGCCGTGACACAAAAATTCTTGGTGGCGCACGGTTTCTACCTCTGTTAGGAGGTGACCTGTTGCACTCACCAAGTACTAGGAAATCTTTATATACCAAGACAGATTAGCACGTTTTGCTAACCCCTGTCAATACGTTGCGCATTCTACTACGCTTTATAACATTATATAAATACCGAAGGGTGCCCAGAACCCAACAAGCATTGCAATCAGCAAAATTGCGAGTTCAATCTTCTTATCGGTCTGGAAGTGTTCATGTGTTGCAAATGCCATACCAAGAATAAATCCTAAAGGTATGGGGATTTGACTCGTATCGCCTTTAGTTACTTTGAGCCACATGCTACCCATTACTAAATACAATACAATTTTCAAAAAATACACACTATCGGATTCAATGTTTTTTTCTTTTTTGTTTTTCTTACCCATAGTCATATTGTAGCAGGATGATCTAATTTTACAGCGGCGTTCCTTTGCAAGCACTAGCAAAATCCGGTAAACTTAATAGTGATTGAGACCCTCACATTATTACAATCAAAATAATAATGTAACTATTTGAAAACGTACACGTGAGAAATAAAACACCTCTATATGGCTCAGTTAGCTACCCAAAAGCTAATCATATACCCCTGAACACTGGTTTAAGACGTCCTAAAAAGAGCCCTAGCCGTAATATGGGTAGATATTCGGGGCTGATTATTTTTACTGCCGTAGCCCTCACTTTAGGCACAGCTATTTTACCGTCTTCGGATAAACCCGGTGAATCTTTAGGTGTAACTGATACTTCTGCGGCAGAGGAGATAACTCCGAAAATTGAAGAGATCGACACGACACTTATGTCGCAGCAGATTGACGCCATAATAGCGGAACATCCAAACCTCGACATTAGCGTAGCGATTTATGATATCAAAGCGGATAAGCAGCACACGTACGGAGTGGACGCTGCTTATGTTGCGGCCAGCGTGTCAAAGCTGATAACTGCTACATATTTACTTCATACCGTGGAAGAGGATAAAACGGCACTAACTGAAGTGCTGAATGGAGTGCCACTGGATGCGCATTTACAGCGCTTAATCGTAAACAGTGATAATACCTCGTGGCGAGCGTTGAACGATAAGCTTATCCGCGCAAACCTGATGAATTATGCGTCTGATGTTGGACTTCAGCACTATTCCAGCGTAGACAACACAGTAAGGACAAAAGACGTCGCCCTTTTGCTGAAGAAAATTCACTCTGGTGAATTGCTAAACACAGAAAATACACGCTTACTTCTGAGCCATATGGAGAAAGCTAACCGCAATCAGTACATTTCCCAGGGATTGCCAGCAGGAACTAAGTTCTATCATAAGGCAGGATGGCTAGACGACCGCATACATGATGTTGGTATAGTTGAACATGCTGACAGACCCTACTCTATCGCTATATTCAGCAAATCACGCGACCCTTCTTATCCTCCGGCAGCTATAGATATATTTAGTAAAATTGCCGGCGCTACAGCTAACACTTATATAGCGAAACAACCTGCACCAGAAGTTTTGTAATTATATTGTTTAGAACAAAAAAATCCGTCCTTTCGAACGGATTTTTTAATGAAGCTTGCTAAGTGCTTACATCTTGATTTCAGCGTCGCAGCCAGCAGGAAGTGAAAGATTCATAAGTGAATCAATTGTCTTCGGAGTTGGATCAAACACATCGATAAGACGCTTGTGAACGCGCATTTCAAACTGTTCACGGCTTTTCTTGTAAACATGTGGGCTTTTGATGACGGTATATACAGTCTTCTTTGTAGGAAGAGGTATAGGTCCAGCAATGTTAGCACCCGTGCGTAGAGCAGTGTCAACGATTTGCTTCGCGCTCTGATCAATTACTTTGTGATCATATGCCTTCAAGCGAATGCGAATGCGCTGCTTGGTAGTAGCCTCTGGCTTACTGGCTGTCTTCTTGGCTTCTGCCATAATAAATAACTCCTTTTAAGCTATTTATGCGATGTAACATCTTTGCAATCTTATTGAGAAGATATGCAACGACTTTTAGTCATCACGATTAATATATGAAGTTATTGTATAACAACTCTTATTTCTTGTCCATCCCAATGCCCGGCTTCCCGACATTGCCTACGAACAAAAAAAGAGCCCCATAAGCGGGGCTCTTTTCTAGTAATCGGGTGATTACTTGGTGATCTTGGTTACAACACCAGCACCAACGGTACGGCCACCTTCACGGATAGCAAAGTTTAGACCTTGCTCCATAGCGATAGGTGCAAGCAACTTAACCTTAAAGGTTAGTGTGTCGCCTGGCATAACCATTTCTTTGTCGGCTGGAAGTTCAACTTCACCGGTTACGTCCGTAGTACGGAAGTAAAACTGTGGTTTGTATCCCTTGAAGAATGGAGTATGACGTCCACCCTCTTCTTTAGTGAGGATGTAGACTTCAGCATCAAACTCGGTATGAGGAGTGATCGAACCTGGCTTAGCCAAAACTTGACCGCGCTCGATGTCGTCACGCTCAATACCACGAAGAAGGATACCAGCGTTGTCGCCAGCTTCACCTCGGTCGAGGCTCTTCTTGAACATTTCGATTCCGGTAACAACAGACTTCTTAGTGTCTCGGATACCAACGATTTCTACTTCGTCGTTAACCTTAACAATACCAGTCTCAATACGGCCGGTAGCAACTGTACCACGACCCTTAATTGAGAAAACGTCTTCGATTGCCATCATGAAAGGCTTTTCAGTATCACGTGCTGGCTGAGGGATGTAGTCATCCATAGCCTTGATAAGTTCCATAACAGCGTCCATGTTAGCTTCGTCGCCTTCAATAGCCTTTGTAGCGGAACCCTTAACGATAGGACAGTCTTCGTCGAAATCGTACTTAGCAAGCAATTCACGGATATCCATTTCAACGAGCTCAACAAGTTCTGGATCTGCAAGATCCATCTTGTTCATGAAAACGAGGATTGAAGGAACACCAACTTGCTTAGCAAGCAAAACATGCTCACGAGTCTGTGGCATTGGGCCGTCAGCTGCAGATACCACAAGTACGGCGCCGTCGATCTGAGCAGCTCCTGTAATCATGTTCTTAACATAGTCGGCGTGACCTGGCATGTCGACGTGTGCGTAGTGACGCGCTTCTGACTCGTACTCCTGGTGAGAAGTAGCGATGGTAATACCACGAGCCTTTTCTTCAGGTGCGTTGTCGATTTGGTCGTAAGCAACTGGCTTGTTTACAGCGCTTGGAAGACGCTTTGCAAGCGTCATGGTGATAGCAGCAGTAAGGCTGGTCTTTCCGTGGTCGACGTGACCCATAGTACCAACGTTTACATGCGGCTTACTTCGGTCGAATGATTCTGCCATAAGTAATGTGACTCCTTATTACGTATTATTTTGCATAAACATAAAATCGCTCATGCGAGTTACCGAGCTAGTATATGTAACTATACCCTGTTTGTAAAGTGTTAGTGAGTAAGTTTCTCTCTGTAGACACGTTTGCTGTCATGTTGGTTTACTTCTGAACTTTGTCATGCAGGAAATTGCTTGAGTTCTCGCTACGCACTTTTATGAGCTTGTATTTGTACGTCGGGTATCGTGATTTTAGGGACAAGGGATTAATCATTCGCTTTACCCTGGGCATCTTAGACCATAAGCGCTGCTCTAGATCTATCTGCCATTGCTCTCTTAGCAGCGGTTTCGCGGATCTAAGTTTGGCTGCTAAGCGACCTATGGTGATGGCCATGACGGCGGACACAGTCCACGCCTGAATGCGCTCTGGGGCATTTGTGCTATCTATGAGCGTTATATCACCGTGAGCCTGCGCAGAGGGAGATACGGTCATCACACGGCCCCATTTGTCTACGTACACGTACTCTGGATACTGCCAATTCTTGAAAACAATATTTAACAGGCGGTTTTCCAGTTCCCGGGCGACTAATGGAAACCCTTGTCTGCGGAATCCTTTTGCAATGTCATAGGTTTCTTTTGGCCAGCTCGTAAAGCAACCATGATAGTCCCAAAAAGGTACGAGCCCATCCGCCTGGAGTGATCTACTGCGAATGCCAGCATCGGTCAAAAAATCGCTGCTCACTAGAGTTCTGACTACCCCACCGATATATTGCTGCCTGTGAGACGCAGGCAGATCATCAAAGAATTCAGTATCGAGAAGTGCTCCGGGGTTTGCGGTTTTTGTCTCTATCACGCGCAGCTCGCCAGCATCGTCATAGTCGAGCCCGAGTGAGAAGTAATGGCGGTTCGGCTGCCACAAAAGCCATATGGTTGCATCGCGAACAGAGTGAGCTAGCATGTCCAAGTCGCTATACTTACGCGGGAATAACTTCTTTGCCGTCATAAGTGCATCATATGTCAGCCCCTGTACCTCAATCGAAGCAATAGGCGCATTATGGTTCACTGGAGTTTTGTCTTTGTGTACGTAAAACTCCCCGGAATCTTTCCATACCTGATTTTCAATACCCAGCGGATTCCTGCGTTGATATTCAAGTAGCCCTGAGCGAGATTCACGTAGTTTAGCTATCAGCCAATCTATGGCATTTTCCAGCACGATTTTTACGGATAGTTTATGACCGCTTCTTAGTACTAGCCGCTCATCAAGGATTTCTTCGCCGTAAATTTCGGCGTATTTGCCGACCAAACGAATAAAATGAGGGGTGGAATCGATGGAACCGTAGTAAGCCATCTCGGTATCAGTTCCGCCCCAGCGAGCTGATAGCTCCTCGAATATATTGCGTGACACATCATCTATGACCTTGCCATCGACAACTGTCGTGCGGTATTCATGAATTATCTTGCCCGGCTCTTCTTCGTTTTTGTCGTTATCTTCTTCGCCCTGCAGGCTGGACAGTGTTAAGATAATGCGGCGAACAAGCTTCGGGCGTAGATCAATCAGATCCTCCGCAACCTCAATTGAGTCGCGTCCAAATATAGCGCCCTTGAATAATAGGTCTGAACTGGCATATACTCCTCGGCCAGATTTAGAGGTTACTTTTCTGAGAGCCGCTGCCGGCAACAATGGAGTCTTGGGTTTGATAGGCATAAACTTGGGTATTACTTTGGGCATATAACTAATTCTATGAAATTGTAACAGCAGAAACTGCGTAATATCTTACTTATGGTAATACAAAAACCGGGTTTCCTGTGGACAACCCGGTTTTTTAGCAGTTATTTTACTGAAAAAGCTATTTAGCGTTCTTCGCAATAATTGCTTCTGCAACGTGACCAGGAACGTCAGCGTAGTGGTCAAGCTCCATGCTGGAACTTGCACGACCTTGCGTATTACTACGTAGATTTGTTGTATAGCCGAACATTTCACCAAGTGGTACAAATGCGGTAATTTCTTTGATACCAGCAGTTAGGTCTTCCATTGATTCAATGCGACCGCGCTTAGAGTTCAAATCACCAATTACGTCACCCATGAATTCTTCGGGCGTTACAACAACCACTTTCATGACTGGCTCAAGCAGAACTGGATTAGCTCGCTTAACACCTTCCTGAAGTGCCATTGAACCGGCAATCTTAAAGGCCATTTCGTTGGAGTCAACGTCATGGTATGAACCATCGTATAGCTCAGCCTTGATGTCCACTACTGGATAGCCAGCAAGTACACCGCTGCTCATGGCTTCGATGATACCCTGCTCTACAGGCTTGATGTATTCACTCGGAACAACACCACCTTTAATAGCGTTGATAAATTCGAAACCTTTACCAGCTTCATTCTGGCTAACACGAATCCATACGTCACCGTATTGTCCACGTCCACCAGACTGCTTGATAAATTTACCTTGTACCTCAACACCGTCTTTACGAATAGTTTCACGGTACGCAACCTGAGGCGCACCAATGTTAGCTTCTACGTTAAATTCGCGTTTCATACGATCTACCAGGATTTCAAGGTGAAGCTCACCCATACCGGAAATAATGGTCTGTCCAGTTTCATCGTCAACACGGACGCGGAACGTTGGATCTTCTTCTGCCAAACGCTGCAAGGCGATTGACATCTTTTCTTGGTCGGCCTTAGTCTTAGGCTCGATAGCAATCGACACAGGTGGCTCTGGGAACACGATGGTTTCAAGTACGATAGGATTCGTTTGGTCAGAAAGTGTATGGCCTGTTGTTGTGCCCTTAAGGCCTACAATCGCAGCAATATCGCCGGCGCCAACTTCTGTAACGTCCGTGCGCTTATCTGCCTGAAGACGAACAATACGTCCGACGCGTTCTTTTTCGCCAGTAGAGCTGTTGAGGATATAGGAACCAGCCGTTACTTTACCGGAATATACACGGAAGTATGCCAGCTTACCGACAAATGGGTCAGTAGTAATTTTAAATGCTAGTGCTGAGAATGGGTCAGATTCGCTAGGCTTGCGCTCAATTTTGTCACCAGTCTTAGGGTGAGTACCCCAGGTAGAGCCAACATCAAGCGGGCTTGGCAAGTAATCGTTTACCATGTCGAGGACTTTTTCGACGATAACACCACGACCATCTCCACCGGTTACGGCAAAGAATTTACCAGAAAGAACCGCAGAGCGAATAGCTTGCTTTACTTCGTCAACAGATAGGCCTTCCTCGCCTACTTCAAAGTACTTATCAAGCATTTCTTCATCTTCTGCAACCGCGTTTTCGATAAGCAGGCTTCGGTATTTCTTAACCTGATCCATCATGTCGGCTGGAATTTCTGATTCGATCAATGCTTTGTCGGTAAAGTTTTCGTAGGTATAAGCCTTCATTTCGACCAGGTCAACAATACCGTTGATAGCTTGCTCAAAACCAATTGGCAGATGCACAGGAAATGCGCGCTTGCTCAAACGGTTATGAATAGAGTCGAGGGACTTATAGAAGTCTCCACCAGTTTGGTTGATCTTGTTAATGAAGCAGATGCGGGGCACGCCGTACTTGTCGGCCTGACGCCAAACAGTTTCTGACTGAGATTCCACACCCATTTTTCCGTCGAATACTACACATGCACCATCTAACACGCGGAGTGAGCGCTCAACTTCAACTGTAAAGTCAATGTGACCTGGGGTATCAATGATGTTAATCTGATTACCCTTCCAAAAACATGTTACAGAGGCAGCGACGATAGTAATACCGCGCTCGCGTTCTTGCGCCATCCAGTCTGTGGTTGTTTCACCTTCGTGTACGGCACCGATTTTGTGGTTAAGGCCCGTGCGGTACAAAATACCTTCCGTAGTGGTAGTCTTACCGGCATCAATATGCGCGATAATACCCAAGTTACGGATATTCTTCATCTCAGTTTTCTTCTCTGCCATAAATGATCTTCCTCTTAAACCCACCCCTCAAAAAGGTACAGGTGACTTAAATATTCGTAATTCTAGTAACGTGCGAAGTGGGCGAAGGCACGGTTGGCTTCTGCCATCTTGTGCGTGTCTTCCTTCTTTTTAACTGCGGTACCAGTGTTGTTATAAGCATCCATAAGCTCAAGAGCTATACGGTCTTCCATGCTCATACCTTTTCGAGAGCGAGCAGCAGCTACAAACCACATCATAGTGAGGTGACTTTGGCGCTGGCCTTTAACTTCAAAAGGAATTTGGTAGTTAGCACCACCAACACGACGAGAACGAGTCTCCATGTGCGGCTGAACATTCTTCATAGCTTGGTCAAAAACTTCTACTGGATTCTGAACGTTTAGCTTATCGGCTGCTTTTTGCATGCCGTTGTATACAAGTCGTTCAGCAAGCTGCTTCTTACCGTTGAGCATAACTCGGTTAATAAGACGCTGTACCATCACGCTGTTATAAATGCGATCTGGGTTGATTGTTCGGACAAGTGATTTTGTTACTTTTCTAGGCATCATAGCCTCCTTCTACTGACAACTGCGCCGCTACTTGTACCTGAACAGTCTCAAGCATAACCTTACGGCACAAGGCGCCAAATGATGTATCTAATGTGTTTTCGTCAATTTCAAAACCTTCAGCGGCAAGACGCATAAGGTGTGTAGTATCACCGATAATCATTACTTGCTCTCCTTCTTCGCACCATACTTAGAACGACCTTGTTTGCGGTTCTGTACACCCTGCAAGTCAAGAGCGCCACGAACAATATGGTAGCGCACACCTGGAAGATCTTTTACACGTCCACCACGGATCATTACGACTGCGTGTTCTTGTAGGTTGTGGCCTTCACCGCCGATGTATGCCCATACTTCATAGCCATTTCCAAGGCGCACACGTGCAACCTTACGAAGGGCAGAGTTAGGCTTCTTTGGTGTCTTGGTTGTAACCTTGACACACACACCGCGTTTGAAAGGAGCTGACTTTTCGTAGCTCTTTGTCTTGAGGTTGTTAACGACGCGTTGCAATGCAGGTGACTTGCTTTTGCTTGTCACGCGTACACGTGGCTTGCGTACTAACTGATTAATTGTTGGCATTTATTCTCCTTTGAGATGGGATCTACTGCGGCAGCCGCATGCCTACGACTGGCTCAGACCCCTTAACGCTTCGCTCATGAGAGGGGAATATCCCTCTCATCGCGCTGGGCGGCAAATGAATTGCCGGCTCAGGCTGCTCTCCCCTGATTCCAGGAAAGGAACGATACTTATTAACTTGTGAACTTTAACAGATTTTGAAACTATTTACAACTAAAGGTCTTCACCGATGATATCTTCGTCGGCTACTTCCTCTACTGCATTTGGATCTTTCCAGCCAGTTCCGACAGGAATTGGTCGACCTAAGATCACGTTTTCCTTCAAGCCATATAGCTTGTCGATCTTACCACTAGTTGCAGCAGCAATCAGCACACGGGTTGTGTCCTGGAATGATGCAGCACTCAAGAATGAGTCAGTTGATAGGCTGGCCTTGGTAATACCAAGCAATAGCTGGGTGTACTTAGCAGGCTGTCGTCCTTCGAGTACTAGCTGTTCGTTTGCTTCTACTACTGCTAGCTTGGATACGATGTCGCCTGTAACGAATTCTGTTTCACCGACTTCTTCAATCTGCACGCGGCTGAACATCTGACGCACGATGATTTCAAGGTGCTTGTCTGCAATGTTCTGGCCCTGTGAAGCAAAGATACGAAGAATGTCGTTCATGATATAGCGCTGAGTAGCTTCTACACCTTGCAAGCGCATAAGCTCGTGCAAGTTGATAGAACCGTTTGTTAGTCGCTGACCAGCAACGATAACGTCACCGTCTTTAACTACCACTTGCTTGAATCCTGGGATTTCATAGCGGACAGTGCTCTTGCTGGTAGGTACGATGATGATCGCATCTTTTACTATCTCAGCTTTACCTGCCATAGGAGCAATTAGTGGATCTGCGCCTTCGTCATTTTGCGCAAGTACGTCGCCGATAGCGACTTCAGAACCAGATGCGAACTGTGGGGTGCGTCCTTCGATTAGAAGTTCGACCTTGTCTTTATCATCGGCTGTTACTTGCACGACGTAATGGTCGCCTTCTTCCCATACAGATACGGAACCGGCAATATCAGAAATATATGCCTGACCCTTAGGTGTACGGACCTCAAACAACTCTTCTACACGAGGTAGACCTGAGGTGATGTCATCACCGGCTACACCACCGGAGTGGAAAGTCTTCAGCGTAAGCTGTGTACCAGGCTCACCGATACTTTGTGCAGCAATAACGCCCACAGGATGGTGATCTGCTACAACCTGACCGGTAGCTGGATCGATACCGTATGATTTGCGGTTTACGCCATGAACAGAAGTACATGAAAGCACTGACATGATCTTGACGCCGTCAAGACTTGCATCAGCATCAATAGTTGCAGCGATTTCCTCAGTTATGAGATCACCGCGCTTGAGCAGTCCCTTAACTTCTTCTGCAGCGAAACGTCCTCGCAAACGTGAAGCGTATGGAACACCGATTTCATCAGAGTCAGAACGATACATCGCAAAACCTGGATCTTCGGTTTCACCTTCAATGGTGAATACATCCTGGGAAACGTCAACAAGTCGACGAGTAAGGTAGCCGGAGTCAGCTGTCTTAAGAGCGGTGTCGATCATACCCTTACGAGCACCACGGGTCGCTGTAAAGTACTCAAGCGGCGTTAAACCAGACTTATAGTTAGAACGAATCGGCAACTCAATTGCACGACCAGTGGCATCGGTTGTCACACCGAGCATACCAACGGCAGTTTTAACCTGACCGATGTTACCACGAGCTCCAGATACTACAGCGATAGACATTGAGCTATCTTCCGTAGCAAACTGCTCAGCAAGTCGAGCCTGCACTTCTGCGTCTGTATCCATCCAAGTTTCAACGGTTAGTCGGTAGCGCTCTTCTTCAGTAATGAACCCTTGTTCGTACTGCGAGCTAATCTCAGCAGCTTTAGCTTCACCCTTATCAAGGATTTCATGGAGTCCCTTGATGTCGCTAAAGTCGGTCATACCCATTGAAAGGCCTGACTTAGTAGCATACTCAAAACCGATGTCTTTTAGATCATCTGCAATCAAAGCAGTCTTGTCCTGGCCATACTTTTGGTATGCCACTGCAAGCACTTGCTGCAAACGCTTCTTAGTCATTGGTTCATCCTGGAATGGGAAATCTTCCGGGAATATTTCGTTGAACAGTAATCGTCCAACTGTAGTCTCGCGAACTTCACCTCGGAAAGGTACACGCACGCGGCCCTGCAACGTGATCATACCCGCATCGAGAGCCATGATAGCTTCGCTGATGCTAATGTACGATTTAACGTTACGTGTCTCGCCTCGGTCATATGTAAGGAAGAAACAGCCAAGAACGATATCTTGTTCGATGTGCAGAATTGGAGAACCATCTGCAGGCTTCAGCAAGTTTTTGTTGCTTGCCATGATATCACGAGCTTCAGCTTGCGCCTTGTCGCTCAATGGAAGGTGAACAGCCATTTGGTCACCATCGAAGTCAGCGTTAAAGCCCTTACAAACTAGTGGATGCAGCTGGATAGCCTTACCTTCGATCAATACGGGCTGGAAAGCCTGAATTGAAAGACGGTGAAGTGATGGAGCACGGTTGAGTAGTACGTACTTACCCTTAATTACTTCATCTAATGCATCCCATACTGCGATTTCGCCCATTTCAATCATTCTGGTTGCAGAGCGAATGTTGTGTGCCAGTTCATTTGCAATCAAATGACCAATAACGAACGGCTTGAATAGTTCAAGCGCCATCATCTTAGGAAGTCCGCACTGACTGATCTTTAGCTCAGGTCCAGCGACGATTACAGAACGACCGGAGTAGTCCACGCGCTTTCCTAGCAAGTTCTGGCGGAAGCGTCCCTGCTTACCCTTGAGCATGTCAGACAAGCTCTTAAGGCGGCGGCGTTGACCGGTTGCGGCAACTGCACGACCACTGCGGGCGTTGTTGTTGTCAATCAATGCATCAACAGCTTCCTGAAGCATGCGCTGCTCGTTGCGACGAATTACTTCTGGCGCGTTGAGTTCGATAAGCTTCTTAAGGCGGTTGTTGCGGTTGATAACGCGTCGGTAAAGGTCGTTGAGGTCACTTGTTGCGAAACGGCCACCAGTAAGCTGTACCATTGGGCGAAGATCCGGAGGGATAACTGGCAAGACAGATACACACATGCTACTTGGCTTGATGCCTGCACGCAGCATGCTTTCAAGCAAACGAAGTCGCTTCATAATCTTCTTCTTGCGTTGTCCCTTAGCTTCTTCTGCTTCAGCCATTAGGCTTGCAATGAGTTCTTCGAGGTTAATTTCGACGAGCATTTCCTTAAGAGCTGATCCACCCATACCTACTTCAATCAAATCTTGTAGGTCGTCAGGCAACATGCGGTAATCAGTTTCGGACATAAGTCGAAGCTTCTCAAGACTGTCGAGTTGGGTTTTGAGTTGTTCGAATTCTGCGGATACTTCATCCATTTCTTTGGTCTGCATTTCAGCCAAAGCCTTAACATTTGCATCTTCCTTGGCAGCCTCGGCTTCAAAACGAGCCTTGATTGCTTCTTTGGCAGCTGCAAACTCAGCTTCTTTGTCAGCACGAATTTGATCGCGCTTCTCTGTGTTAACAGATTTAACAATGTAGCTAGCAAAATAAGCTACGCGCTCTAGGTTCTTGACCGTCATACCAAGTAGTAGGCCGATGGCAGATGGAGTTCCACGTAGGAACCAAATGTGCGCTACGGGCGATGCCAGGTTAATGTGGCCCATTCGTTCGCGACGGACGATAGATTTGGTGACTATTTCACCATTCTTGTCGACTGCTGCTTCACGAGAGCGCATACCCTTGTATTTAGCATCGTGCGGGTTGATGTCTTTAACTGGTCCAAAAATTCGCTCACAGAATAATCCGTCGCGCTCTGGTTTCTGGGTTCGGTAGTTAATGGTCTCTGGCTTCGTAACTTCGCCATAGCTCCAGTCCAAAATATCTTCTGGGCTAGCTACTGCTAAGCGTACTGCATTGAAGTCAGCTATATCTGTGCCGTGTGAATAACGTCGCATTCTTAGGCCTCCTCTTCTTCGTCATCAACACTAACGAGCGCTGTGTCGTCAATATCTTCGTTTGCTATTACCGTAGTTGCTGGGATGTTGTCGTCCATCTCCATTACTACAAAGTCATCTCCAGGAGTTTCCTGAGTCAGGTCAATATCTGAAATGCTTGGTGCAGGCACTTCAACTTCTGACAGATGCTCGGCTTCTTCTTTGATGTTTTCCGCTAGTACTTCTTCGGCATCAATTACTGCATCAGATGTTACGAGGTCAACCTTAAGGCCGAGTCCCTGTAACTCTTTAACAAGCACGTTGAAGCTTTCTGGAACTTTCGGTCCAACAATCTCCATCTGTTTGATGATAGATTCATATGCCTTAGAACGGCCATAAACGTCGTCAGACTTGATGGTTAGCATTTCCTGGAGAGTATTTGCAGCGCCATAAGCTTCAAGCGCCCATACTTCCATTTCTCCAAAGCGCTGACCACCGTTTTGCGCCTTACCACCAAGTGGTTGCTGCGTAACCATAGTGTATGGTCCGGTTGATCGTGCGTGGATCTTATCTGCAATCATGTGGTTTAGCTTGATCATGTACATAGAGCCAACTGTTGTGCGCTCGGTATATGCTTCACCGGTGCGACCGTCAAACAACTGTTGCTTACCGTCATCCGGTAGACCTGCTTCTGTAAGTAGTTCGCGGATTTTTTCTGTAGAAACACCATTAAATGATGGACTAGCTACCTTCATGCCAAGGGCACGTGCAGCCATACCAAGGTGAGTTTCAAACAACTGTCCAATGTTCATACGGGACGGGACGCCAAGTGGGTTCAAAATGATATCTACAGGCGTTCCATCTGCCATGAATGGCATGTCTTCTTGAGGCAATACACGGGCGATAACACCCTTGTTTCCGTGTCGTCCACCAAGCTTGTCTCCAACAGAGATCTTTCGCATTTGAGCTACGAAAACTTGGATTTGCATGATGACACCAGCTTTAAGCTCGTGACCGTTAGCGCGGCTAAATACCTTAACGCCAACAACCTTACCGTGCTTACCGTTGCTCATGCGCTGCGAAGTATCGCGGACTTCCTTGGCTTTTTCGCCAAAGATCGCACGAAGCAATCGCTCTTCGCTGCTAAGCTCTTGTTCACCCTTAGGTGTGATTTTACCAACAAGGATATCGCCTGGATGCACTTCTGCACCAATTCGTACGATTCCATCTTCGTCTAGGTGACGAAGGGCTTCTTCTGAAACGTTTGGAATATCGCGGGTAACAATTTCTGGACCTAGCTTTGTTTCGCGAACTTCAACCATGAAGTCAACGATATGAACTGAAGTAAGCGTGTCGTCTTCTACTAATTTGCGGCTAATGACAATCGCATCTTCAAAGTTGTAACCACTCCATGGCATGAATGCCACGAGCAAGTCCTTACCAAGTGCTAATTCACCGCCAGATACTGACATACCCTCTACGAGTGGATCACCTGCTTTAACCTTATCGCCGGTAGTAACAACTACCTTCTGGTTAATGCTGGTTCCTTCGTTAGATCGGATAAAGTGCTGCGGGTGGTATGTAGTAATGTTTTTGCCATAAGCCACTTTAACTTCACTACCTTCGGCCTTCACAACTTCACCATCGCCTTCGGCAACAAGAAGCTGTCCGGTGTTGCGGGCTGCGGTATTTTCCATACCAGTACCAACGATAGGTGAATTAGGTCGAACCAATGGAACGGCCTGGCGCTGCTGGTTACTACCCATAAGTGAGCGGTAAACGTAGTTCTTTTCGATGAAAGGAATGAGTCCGGCTGAAGAACCAATAATCTGCATGCGTGATGCATCAAGATGTGTTACTTCATCAGCGTCAACTTCTCCAGACTTCAAGTTACGTCGAACAGGTACACGAGCGTTAACAAAGTGTCCGTTTTCGTCAATTTCTTCACCGGCGCTCGCAATAGTTGCGTGCTCTTCTTCGGCTGCATCCATGAATACGACGTCTCTTGTTATGACTGGCTTGATTGGCCAAGTAGCGCGCCCCTTAACAGTCGCGAGCTTCTTTGCCTGATCTTCAGTAATGACAGCGTCTTTTGCAACTATTACTTTGCCTGCTTCGTCTTCAAAGTCAACTGCGGCAATATAACCTGCAGCTTCCTTAGGAGTAACAGCATTTAATACTTTTCGGTAAGGAGTTTCGATGAAACCGTAATCATTGATACGGGCATAAGATGCAAGGTTAAGTACAAGACCGATGTTGGCACCTTCTGGAGTTTCCACGGCACAAATACGGCCATAGTGAGTAGCATGAGCGTCACGTACTTCAAATCCAGCACGTTCACGGGAAAGTCCACCAGGCCCCATAGAACTTAGACGTCGCTTGTGGGCTAGCTCTGATAGCGGGTTAATCTGGTCCATGAACTGAGAAAGCTGAGAGCTTGCAAAGAATTCACGCACTGCCGCCACAATTGGACGAGCATTAATAAGCTGTGCAGGCGTAACAGTTTCGATCTCGGACATTGACATGCGATCCTTGGTGTTGCGTTCCATTCGAAGCAAACCAATGCGGAATTGCCGCTGTACGAGCTCTCCTACTAATTTGACACGGCGATTAGCCAATGAGTCAATATCGTCAGCTGGCTCCTGTGTGTTGTTTAGGCGAATGATTTCCGCAATGATTGCCTGAAGATCCTCAAGTCGCATAACGCGGTTCTCGGTAGTGTTTGGAATATCAATATTAAGACGCTTGTTGATCTTGTAGCGACCAACGCGTGAAAAGTCGAAGCGCTTGAAGTTGTAGAACATGTTCTCAAGTAGTCCACGAGCGTTGTCTACGGTCGCGAGGTCGCCTGGGCGCAAACGTCGGTACACTTCAATCAATGCATCGTTAGTACCGCGAGTTGGGTCTTTTTCGATTGTCTGGTCGATGTAATTAGTCTTACCAGAGTCAACATGCTTGAAAGTTTCCTTCATCTGAGCTTCTGACATACCAAGCGCGCGCAGCAAGGTAGTAACAGCAATTTTTCGCTTGCGATCGATTTTTACAAAAATAGCACCAGATGCAGCGGTCTCGAATTCGAGCCATGCACCACGGCCAGGAATAACTTTTGCGCCATAGAGGTTGGAAGTTCCATGTTGGTCGGCGGTAAAGAACACACCTGCAGAGCGGATAAGCTGAGAAACAACAACGCGCTCGGCGCCGTTAATCACAAAAGTACCGCGCTCAGTCATCCATGGGTAGTCACCCAAGTAGATTTCCTGTTCCTTAACTTCACCAGTAACCTTGTTGGTTAGTACAACAGTGGCCTTCAGTGGAGCTTCATAAGAAACATTGTTTTCTCGAGCTTCAGACTCTGGAATCTTTGGATCCTCAAAGCGATAATCTTTAAACGATAATGTCAGCTTCGCTCCCGTATAGTCGTCGATAGGGCTAATTTCAGCGAGTAACTCGCCAAGGCCTTCTTCTACAAACCATTGAAAAGAACGATTCTGATGATCTACCAAATTTGGCAGGTCGAGAATATCGTCAGTTTTAGTGAAAAAAGTTCGTTTCGCATGTGCAGTACTAGCACTTCCGCTTTTAGCCATAAGCTATAAACTCCCACTTGTCTTAAGCCTTTCGAGATCAAATCTCAGAAAGGTAATAGTAATAAAATATGTAATTTAGTTGTTGTAGTTTGCGCGCGAAGGATACCTACGATCGGTGTTTTTGGCTTTGCGCTCCCGAAAGTACACTACTTCTTAATATACAGTCTGAATAATCTTCACGGTAAAGTCAAGGAAATTGTCTATAAATAGCCGTGGTGAAGCATTAGGTAAGTCGCTTCGGCATGCTTACTTTGGTCGGAAGGCTTTAGGAGGTTCGTTTATGACTGCGTCAACAACTCCGTATTTCTTAGCATCCTTAGCGGTCATCCAGTAATCTCGCTCCATGTCTGACTGGATCTTTTCAACGGTTTGGTTGGTGTTGGCAGCCATTATTTCGTTTAAGCGGTGCTTAATTCTAAGGCCTTCCTTGAGGTCAATTTCCATGTCGGTGACTTTGCCGCGCGTTCCACTGGAAGGCTGATGGATCATAACTGTGGCATTGGGCAGTATAAAACGCTTGCCTTTAGCACCGGAGCTTAATAGAAACGCAGCTGCTGATGCCTGTACGCCTATCCCTACAGTCTGGATATCATTAGTTACGTACTGCATTGTGTCGTAGATCGCGAACGCGTCATAGACACTACCGCCGGGGCTATTGATATAAAAATATATATCTTTTTTAGCATCTTCTGCCTGCAGAAAGAGTAATTGCGCAACAATGAGATTGGCGCTATGTTCGTCAACCTGTGTTCCCAAGAATATAATCCTGTCCTTTAACAGACGAGAATATATATCATAAGCACGCTCTACGCGGCCGTCGCTTTCGATCACAGTTGGAATCAGTATGCTCATTGTTGTTCCTTTTTAATAAGTTTAGTATAAAAAACTAGCACTCCTAAGTCAAGAGTGCCAGTTATACGTTTCTAGGTTAATTTACTGTCAGCTGGTCTGGCGATATCCACCATATTCAAAGTGCACAGCCATATCGTATGCATACATATACTGCATAACATCCGCTACGGGTAGGTTGCCAGCGGCCGCAGCTTCGTAGAGTGTAATAACTGCCTGATCGACTTGTGTTTCTGGCGCTAGACTGTTGAACATAGCGTCCAAATCGTTTAGTGACGGTTCCCTTACAATTTCGACTTCTTCGCGAACAGATACTTGACCCGCAGCCCTTACTAACTCTGGGCGGATGTTCTCAGTTGTTTCCGAACGGTTAGATAACCTTTCGACATTCTTTCTAACGAAACTCATATAATTTTATTATATCACATTATGCAGCATATTGCTATAGTTATGCTCTGAAGAAGGGCTGCGACCTATTATTTGGCAGCGAACTCTTTTAACTTTGCAATTGTCTTTTCGGTCATCATACGTGAAGCGATTTCGCGGCGTGATTCAGGTTTCTCTAGTTCTTCCTGCATCTTTGCGTCTTGGTATTGCCCCTTGAGCATTTGCATGCGGATTTCTAGTTCCTCTGGACTTACCTGGATCTCTTCCTTGTCTGCAATTTCAGCGAGCACTAGGCTAGCTTTCAATCGCTCTTCCGCTTGCGGTCGCATAGTTTCATTACGGAACTCGTCTTCTGACTTGCCTTCCATTTCCAAAAATTCTTGCCAAGTTTGTCCACGGTACGTTAGATTCTGCTTGAACTCAGCAAGGCTTCGCTCAATTTGCTCCTCAATAAGTGAATCTGGCATTGCTACTTTACTCTTCTCGGCAATTTCTTTTACGATGGAAGCTTCATAATCACGCTCTGCTTCATATTGGCGTTCGCTTTCAACTTGGTTTTTGATATCAGTTTTCAGCTGTTCGGCAGATTCAAATGGTCCTGCCTTTTTGGCAAATGCATCGTCTACCTCTGGCTCTACCACTTCTTGTACTTTGGTTACCGTTACAGTAAACGTGACCTCTCGCTTAGCCAGGGCTTTTACGCCGTAATCTTCTGGGAAAGTAAGTGTGAATGTCTTGTCCTCGCCTGCGCTCATACCAATAACATTGTCTTCAAAACCAGGAATAAAGGTATTGCTGCCTAGAATAATCGGGTAATCTTTTCCATCTGCGCCAGCAATGGCCTTTTTCGTCTTTGCGTCTACTCCGGTAAAGTCGATCCATACTTGATCAGACTCTTTAGCGGCGCGTTCTACGTCGTTCTTTTCAGCCATTCGCTTCTTTAGTGATGAAATGACTTCGTCTACGTCTTTATCGGTAACTCTTACGGATGTCTTGGTCTTTTTTACCTTTTTATAATCAGGTAGTGTAACTTCGCCTACAACGGCGACCTGCACTTCAAACTCTAAATCGGTGTAAGGCACAAATTTCTTGAGCTGTACTTCAGGGCGATCAACAGGGCGAATCTTTTCCTGATCGATTGCGGCAACATAGAGATTTTGCACGGCTTCTTCAAGGAATTCAGTTTGCAGCGCACTGGGGTCTACATTTTTTTCAATGAGTGCTAACGGTGCCTTGCCTTCACGAAATCCTGCAATTTTCACCTTTGAACGAAAATGTCCAAGGACATGGTCTTTCAGTGGCGCGAGCTCAGCGGCGTCGGCTGCAATAGTTAGTTTTACTTCAGTTTCAGATACATTGGTGCGGTTTATAATCATAGAGTCTTACTCTATCAGATTGCTAACAGATTCGCCAATGCTTGTGCTTTAGTTTTTACAGTACATTTAAAAGAATAGATATAGCTGCAATAAACCACATTATTTCCACGAATAATCCACGAGGGGTTTGAGACCATTGAATTTTCGAATGGAAGCGCATAAGCCAGTTGCTAAGATTCTTTTTGGTGTCTACGCCATCTAGCCATGATTTCATCCACATAAAGTCCGGACTGGTTGCGGCAAACGCGGCGATTGATGGAACGACCCATGCCTCAGGTCGCACAGCAAAAATCATTAGTACCAGAAGAAAACATAAAAAAGCGTCGGCAAGTAATACTGCGTTAAACACCGTTTTTTGCTGTAGTTTAACGTCATCGTAATGCGGGATGGAGTCGAGTATAAAATGGGATAGAACTGCGACCGCTACCGCTACAATGGGACTGGTGATGGACACGCCGATGATCGCACCGGTGACCGCATGATTAATTGCACGCATGTATTGCTACTTTCGATAATCCTTAACTATGCTCACGATCCTGTGCGAGCCATGTTTTTCTTCTTCTGCAGTTTTGAGGTTTTTTAGTACAAACTGGTTTTCTGCCAGTTCCTTTTCGCCTATAAATAACGCATAGGTAATACCACGCTTAATGGCGGCTTTGAGCTGTTTTTCTGGCTTTCGCCCACTTGAATCGACAAATACCTTCAAGCCCATTTCTCGTAACTCATTAATTACTGGTACACACTGTTCATATATATCACCAATTAAAATTACCTGCAGATCGGTTTCGTTTGTCATTTCTGGCATGAGCTGATGAGTTTCCAGGAAGTTTTGCAGTGTTACATCACCCATTCCAAATCCTACCGTTGGAACTGGTTCGACTCCGAATAATCCTACAAGTCCGTCATATCGTCCACCGCCAAACATTGAACGGTTGTTGTCTGGGTTATTATCGAAAACTTCAAACACAATATCCGTGTAGTAATCGAATCCTCTCATGAGCGAAACATCGAACTGAGCGTTGGTTATGCCGTTTTGCTCTAGCATGCTCAGCAGCTTTTTGAGATCCACAACTGATGGATTAGTTTGCAAAGACTCGGGTAGTTCTTCAATGTTATTAGCCGTGAGTATTTGCAGTAGCTTATCTGGTGCTCCTGCGTCTCGCTGTGATGGAGAGAAAATCATGTCAGCTTGCGCTATAAACTCTGCCTGATCCATCTTATGCATGCGGTCGATTAGGCGTATTAGGCTTTGCGCCTCTGTTTCATCTACTTTAAGCTCATCGCGCAGTAATGCGTTTACAAGTTGACGGCTATTTAGCTTGATCGTATACATATCGCGCTTTGCACCGAAGCCACACAATATAGCGTCAGCTAACTGCACCATTTCGTGGTCGGCAGCAATTCCTGCTACCCCAAAGATATCAACGTTTAGCTGCCAGAACTCGCGCAGGCGTCCACGCTGCGGGCGCTCATATCGCCATAAGTTTGGGAGTGAGTACCAACGCACCGGGTACGGTAATTCCTGCCGCCTACCAGCTACCATACGGGAAACACTCGGAGTCATCTCTGTTCGTATCGTAACGCTCCTATTGCCGCGATCAGTAAACGTGTACGTCTGCTCGTTTACGATCTCGTCGCTGGTCTTACTGGCATATAGCTCAGTAGGCTCCAAGATAGGCGCGTCATATTCTTCGTAGCCGTATTGCTCGACCACGCTTTTCATAACTCCAAACATATAGTTCTGAATTCTTTTGTCTTCCGGATAAAAATCCCGGGCACCTTTGTAGGGTTGTGTTGATATTGCCATAATTACTATAAATTGTAGCATCCTAAGAAGTTATTCTCTAGCACGTGTGGGCCCGTACTTGAATTTGACGAATATTAGGCGGATGATAACAGCAATAACTAAGGGGGACGTAATGTCAGATACACGCAACTATGAAAGCGCTTTTTCGCTGTTTTCAAAAAGCAAAGTAGCCGTATTAAAAAATAAGGAAAATTTCTTTGTAATCATGATTTTGCCATGGTTGATTAGCTACATAGGCGAAGTCTTACAGTTTGGACTTGGCGGACAACCATGGACATGGAACGGTGATCCGGCGGCCAGCCTGAATCCACTAAGTAGTATGCTCGGACTCGTATCGTTTGTGCTGACAATTATATTTATCCCGGCTTATGTGAAGCTTGCATTGGAAGCCTCTAAGGGGAATGTCACCAATCCGAAAGAACTAATTACGTCATCGCTAAAGTATTTCTGGCGCCTTGTTGGGCTTTATCTATTATTAGCAATATTAATGGCTCTGGGACTGATATTTTTCATCGTTCCCGGTCTTATAGTCATCAAGCGCTATTTACTTTCAGCTTATTACCTAGTTGATCAAGATCTCGGCATCAGAGAATCCATGAGCCGCAGCGCGGAAGCCGCAAAAGGTAACGGGATGGCCATATGGGGAGTCATCGGCGTCACTATATTGCTAGCCTTTACGGCAGTACTTCCTCTAGTCGGGGCCATCGTATCTACTGCATTAACGACATTGTATGCGTGTGCTCCAGCATTACGCTACTTTGAGTTGGGCGGAGACAAAGCGTCAAGCTTAACTTCTGCTGCGCCAGTAGCCCCAGTTGTCTAGACTGTACTAAATAGAAATAAAAAAACCGAGTTGGTACTCGGTTTTTTTATTTGGTGCGCGAGAGAGGACTTGAACCTCCACGCCTTGCGGCACTAGTTCCTAAGACTAGCGTGTATACCAATTTCACCACTCGCGCATATTTTTAATTTTACCACTTTCCAACGAAACGCGCCTCGGCACTAGGTCACGATCTTACTGGTGACTTTGTCACCAATCAGTCTCGACCCCACCTCAGCTCGGTCGCAGTCGCGAGCCGGGCTTCCGGTCTTGCAAACTGCCACAGGCAGTTTTCACCTAAGACTGTGCTGTGTATACCAATTTCACCACTCGCGCATTCGCCCTATTTTACTCTGCTTCGGCTAAACTTTCCAGTGCTAATTCTGCGCCTCGTTTCATATCTACATGCGGTAAACGAGTCAAAGCATTTCCTATACTTATACAATCGGCACCCCTCTCACGTGCCTGTGCCGGCGTCATACGAAGTTCCACCTCTGGCGGTACAGGTAATCCGGGAATACATATGCCAGTAGCACTGATCACATAATTGCCTCTTGAGCGGATAGTTTCCAGGTCATTTACATCAGCCATGAGGTAATGTAACTTGTTGCCTTCTTCTAAATGATTGTTTGCCTCTTCAACACTATCTAGATAATCATTAAGTATCGAGCTGCCGCGACGGCGTGGAATGGTAACCATAATTCCGGATGTTGTTGCTGCACGTGCAGCAACAACAAGCGCATCAGCACTTGCAGCCGCACTTACTGTGAGGTAGTTATATCCGTCTTCCTCGAAACCCATTATGGTGTTTCCCATTTGGCGTGGTTCATCCTCAAATTTTGAGTCTAGAGTTACTTCGATATTATTGCCGTACAGCAAATCACGCGTATTTGCATGCCAAGTCCTTGAGTATAGAATCCCCAATTTTACACGCTTAATAAGGCCGCCAAACGCCACTGGGATTTCATCTAAATGAAAATTCAGAGAGTCTACAGTCAAAGATAATCGGTCCTCTACTGAAGAAAATTCGGGGGTTCTCGTTGCCATATGGCTTACATTATAACGTAAAACTTCAGCGAGGTCGCTTTTTTGCTACATTTGCAGCTTTATGTTCCAAATTATCTTCTAATGCTTTAAGCGTCATGTCGCCGCCGTACCTACGTATCAGGGCGCGTGATATAAGCTCATCGGCAAACAGCGGGTTCTTACTTAGTAGCGGCCCATGGGAGTATGTTCCAAAAACATTATTTATAAGACAACCCTCAGTGGTATCTTTGCCATTATTGCCTGAACCCTTCTTTACGATTGCCATTGCTTGATCCGGATCGTCAAGGTATGTTAACCCGCTATGGTTCTCGTATCCCACCAACGGTCCCCACGCAGAGTCATAGACCGTGTTGCCTATATGCCTGGTTTTGCCAGCGACAGTCTCCAGAGGCAGTAAACCAATACCCTTTATCTCTTCCCCTTCACCTGTAACAAATCGTCTGCCGAATAACTGATATAGTCCGCATACCATCAACATGACCACTCCATCGTTCGCGAACTTATGTAGATCATTAGCCTTAGTGGCTAAGTCGTGCTGCACTACACTCTGTCCAGAGTCTTGTCCGCCACCACCAATAATAATATCGCTGTCGCTAGGAAGTGAATCTCCCACCCCTATCATTGCTATCTCAATTTCAATCCCGCGCCATAGAAGGCGTTGCTGCAGAATAATGCGATTGCCCGTGTCCCCGTAAATATTCATTTCACGCGGATATAGATGAACTATCTTTAAAGATTTCATAAACCCACCTTTGGCACATGGTGACCTTGTTTTTTTAGTGTTTCGCGAATTTGGAGCATCGCGGTGTAGGTTGTAAAAATAATCACCTGATCCTGATCATCGCGGGTGTGACCGGTAATGTCCCTCAAGAATTTAGGCAGTTTGTCTTCAACTACATCCGCTTTAACCTGATCATATTTCAGTCGCACGGCCATGTCGCCGGCCCTAACCCCCCCACAAAGAACCGGGCTGTCGCTTGAGCCCACTGGTGTAAAATCTACGTCCCATAACCAAGAAACGTCACGACCATCGGCGTCAGCGTCATTTATAGCAATTCCGATAGCTTGATACTCTTGTCCTTCTAGCAGCCGCAATGAGTGGGTAAAGCCAGAAGGATTTTTGACTAGCTGCAGGCGTAGGAGTGCACCGTTTCTAAGCCGTATTCTCTCTCCGCGCCCAAAAGCAGGCTCTATGGAGCTTAGCGCTTCTAAAGTTCGGGCCATCGGTGCATTAGGCAGCGTGGCATGCAAGGCCGCCATGGCAGCTGCAGCATTTATGGCATTATGTGTACCGTCTAACTGCACATTGATTTTATGAGTCCCGCCACTATTAACAATAGTAATTTCGCCATCATTTACCTCTGAAAGTAGAACGTCAGGCTTTCGAGCTTCATAGAATGTTAGATTATCCAGATGATGGTGCTGATCATCGCTCAAGAATTTAGGAAGCAATTCTTTTGAGTGCCCAAACCAGACAGCGTTATCAGCCTGAGCACTATCAGCCAGACGAGCAATCCTATGGTCATTTGCGTTAAGCACAACCCAGTCTGTAGCGGTGTCCACGACTTTGCCGATAAGCCGCGCAGTCGCATCAATTTCACCAAATCGGTCCATTTGATCGCGCATTACATTTAAAGCCACTACGCCTCGTGGTGTAACGTGACGGACTAAATGCACAGCGTGCGCCTCATCCTGTTCAAGTACTGCTATATCGTAGCGGAGTTCTCCGCTCAGATGAGCCTTGCTGGCAACCGTAGATATAATCCCGCGCACAAAGTTGCTACCCGTCTTGTTTGTAAGCACTCGTAGTCCATGAGCTGTCAATAAATCACTAATCGTTTTGGTGGTCGTGGTCTTTCCGTTTGTGCCAGTTACCACCATTACCCCGTACGGCAATGTACCGATGGTCTTGCGCAGAATTGAAGGGTACAGCTTTTCTACTACCAAACCCGGCAATGCCGAGCCATTACGGCCCAGAAGCCTCAATCCAAAAATAATAGATTTGCCAATAAATAGTGCAAGTGTAAGCATCATCGATTCATTATATACGTTTATAGAAAATTAGCTGCGCATCTCCATATTGTTTATCAAAAAGTTTTTTCATGTGCGGCAGATAAGTGAACATGTGATCTATATGTTCCCGTCCAACCGGCGGGATAGAAGCAACGAAAATTCCACCTGGGGCAACATTATTAGTGGCTAGCTCAACGCCGATCATCTTGTACTTGAATAGATCAAATGGTGGGTCTACGATAACAACGTCAAATAAAACATCTTTATTCTGACGACACCAGGCTTCGGCACGTTTAAGGTAGACAGGCATTCTGTCAGGACTAACCCCGAGCGCTTCACGGTTTTGAACAATAGTAGTATAGGCATTTTTATCCGCATCCATAGCCACTACATATTTAGCTCCTCTGCTAATTGCCTCTAGCGAAACACCGCCGCTACCTGCGTAGGCATCAAACACTCGCAGGCCCTTAATGTCACCAAGTGCATTAAACAGCGCTCCCCTGATCTTTTCGCTCATCGGGTGCGTTTTGTGCCCACGAGGCGATTCAAAAGTTCGCCCTCCCAAATAGCCTGCAACTATTCTCATGATTGTGCTTTTACTGAGTCAGTTAATCCCGCATCGACCAGCGCCATATACCAGGTAAGCGTTACGGCCTGAATAATAGTTGGCCCTAACTGGTGACGAACCTGGTAAGCAAGCTTAGGCGTCCAGCCTTTTTTGTAGTAGGCATCGTACATTTCCATCGCCGCTATTTCCTTGGCACTTCGTTTAAAGAGTTCTATAACCCCGATCTTCTCAACTAACTTCATTTCGTCTTTTTTAGGAACAGAATCACCGAAGGATAACGGCTTTATTAATGTGGCAATACCCATTTCAAACAAACCGTGGGTCATGAATAGGCCTTTTGTGCCCCACATCTTCCAGTTATTACGAACCTGCTGCCTTTTGGTTTCCCCTGGCATGATCAGTTTGTCCTTGATGGTAGTGCGTGTTTCCAGGCCTGCGCCACCCCGAAGTTCGCTCAGCTTTTCTTCGTACGGGTAGTGATGAGCTGGTGTCAGTCCATCAACAATTGCGTGTGCGATCCATGCCGCCTCAAAGGCTACCCGCTCCTTGTTGTCTTTTTTTAACTCAAATACCAGCGAGTTATAGTGGTCTTCTATCAAATGCAAAAGCTGCGTATCTTTTTCGTCTGCTGGATTATAGTAGTGCCATGGCTCGTCTTTTGCGGGGCTTTTCCTTTTTATGGCGTCAGGTCCATTTTTGCCTTCAAAGTACAAAATGTTACGAATCGTAGGAAATGCAGAATTATCGCCAATAATTGACGCCAGATGCCTACGTGCGACGCTATCAATTTTTTGATGCGCGCCTATCATTCGTCCGGAAAACCGAGTTAAGGTCGAACCGCTATACATTTTTTTCCTAATTTAGATTTGTGACAGAACGGAGTCTTTTTACTTGCTCCGCCAACTCTTTGTATTGTAGCAAATTCTCGCTTTTATCTATGAACTTTTGGGCAGCCTGCTTTGCAGCCGCGATTAATCGTGCATCCGAAAGTTTGGCGATGCGAAGGTCCAACTGGCCGTGCTGCATGGTTCCGTATATAGCCCCGGGTCCACGTATCTCTAAATCCAACTCCGCTAATTCAAAACCGTTATTAGAGCTTTCCAGAGCGCGCAACCTCCTGCTCGGTTCGCTACTATCGCCCATCATCAGGAAACAGTAACCCTGCTCATTGCTGCGCCCTACGCGTCCTCGTAACTGATGAATTTGCGCCAGTCCAAATCGCTCCGCATTCTCAATGAGCATAACGGTAGCATTGGGCACGTTAACACCTACTTCAATGACAGTAGTAGATACGAGTATATCCAGCTCGTGGCGCACAAACCGCTGCATAACATCATCTTTCTCCTGAGATTTCATCTTGCCGTGCAGTAATCCTACTCGGCGATGCTTAAACGCTATCCGTGCGAGCTCCTCGTGCACTTGCTCTGCAGACCGCGCCTTTAGGCTCTCGGATTCCGTAATAAGTGGCGTAACAACAAACATTTGCCGGCCGGCGTTCAGTTCAGAGTCAATGGTTTCGTATAGCTGCTTACGCGAATTCGGGGACACTATCTTAGTCTTTATTGGCTTGCGGCCCGCGGGCTTCACATCAATTATGGATATATCAAGTTCACCATACAGCGTTAACGCCAAGGTTCGAGGAATTGGCGTTGCGGTTAAGGACAATACATGTGGCATATGCCCCGCCTTTGCTTGTAATATTTTGCGTTGATCCACACCAAATCTGTGCTGCTCATCGATGATAACCAGACCGAGTCGATGCATATCTACTTTTTCCTGAATGAGTGCGTGAGTACCCACAACGAACTTAATAGCCCCCCGACTTATACCCTCGTAGGCTAACTTTTTCTGAGACGCTTTAAGCCCACCGACGAGTAGGCTAACATTTTGGGACATCCCTAACGGCGCTAGAAGTTCGTAGATAGTTTCAACATGCTGTCTAGCCAAAAGTTCCGTCGGGGCCATAAGCGCAACCTGAAAGTCTTGCTTCATGGCCATAATGGCGGCCATAGTCGCCACAACAGTTTTACCAGAACCAACATCCCCTTCAACCATCCTGTTCATTGGTTGGGTCTGCTGCATATCCTGGTAGATCGTCCATACAACGCGGCGCTGTGCATCCGTTAGTGTAAATGGTAGATGGCTAACAAACTCTTTGGCCAAAACTTCGTCAAAAGGAATCGACACCGCTGAATCATGCATCAACTCGTACTTATTCAATAAGCTCGCCAGACTTAGCTGAAATACTTCTTCAAATCCAAGGCGTAATTTTGAACTATCAAGCTCAGAGCTGTCGGCCGGAAAGTGAATGGCTTCTATAGCTTCCGCTCTTGTCATTAGTTGTTGTTCACGCATTAACCAGTCGGGAAGAGTTTCGGAAATATGCCGAATTACTGGCACCAGCTCTTTTATTATTTTTCGGATTTGCCCTGACTTTAAGCCTTTAGTTTCACGATAAACGGGAATTATCCTGGCAGTATTTACAGGAAAACTACTTACAAGCTCTGCGGACGGGTTCATTATGCTGAGCCTGGTCTTTCTGAGCGCAAATTCTCCGGAAATATAATAGTCGTCACCGGATTTTAGCGCCGCGGCTCGATATGGCTGATTAAACCATACAAGCCGTACGCTCCCGGTCTCATCACTTGCAACTGCTTCTGTAACATGAAGCCCACGTCGAGCATAACTGCCTTTTGCTTGTACGATCTTTGCCTTAATGGTTACCATGCCGGGTTTAATTTTGGAGATGGGCTGAATGTCTGAATAATCGTCATAGCGTCGCGGATAGTAATTGATCAGGTCCGCAACGGTATGTAGACCCAGGGTAGCAAGCTTTTTAGCTACCTCCGGCCCCACACCTTTAACGTCAGTCAGCGGACTGTGTAGTGTCATGAATTTAGTGTAGCAGGCCTAGTCTGTGATCTTTAGGATGGCATTGGAGTTTTTTCCACGTCTCATGATTGCGTGCGTTCCATCAATACGATCAGTGCTTTCGATAGTAGTCGCTATACCTACTTGTACTCCGTTTACGTATACCGCCCCTTGCTCCAAGAACCTGCGTGCTTCGCTATTAGAACTGGCGAGCCCAGTTCCCACTAAACTCTCAATCAAATTCGCACCGACCTGCATAGAAGCGCTTGGAAGTTCTTTTTGCAAGGCGTCAAAATCCTCTGACTGCAGGCTTGTATAGTCACCACCGCCAAATAGGACTTCACTTACTCGTTTTACTGAATCTGCCTTTTCCTGGCCATGCACGAGCTTAGTAACTTCATATGCTAGTGTCTTTTGCGCTATACGGCCTGCGCGATTTTGCTCAAATTCGGCCATAATATTTTCATAGTCTTCTTTGGCAAGCAGCGTGTAAATCTTCATATAATCGCCCACACCATCGTCGTCGACATTCAGCCAGAACTGGTAAAACTTGTACGCACTGGTAAGTTCCTCACTTAGCCAAATGGCGCCATCTTCTGTTTTGCCAAATTTTTTGCCAGTGGCTTTGTTGATCACGAGCGGTGTAGACCACACGTGAGTTTCATTTCCGGTTAAGCGCCTAGTCAAGTCTACTCCAGCAATGCTGTTGCCCCACTGATCGGATCCGCAAAGTTGTAGTGTTACTCCATGCTCCTTGTTCAAATGCACGAAATCGTATGCCTGAATTAGCACGTAGCTAAATTCTGCATAGGAAATTCCTGCGCCGTCTTCACTGAGTCGTGTTTGCACAAAGTCCCTTCCCAGCATCTGTCGCATCGGTACATGTTTGCCCACATCCCTCAGGAACTGTAGGTAGCCCATATCTTTGAACCAGTCGTAATTATCTACCAAAGTAAATTCATTTTCGCCATAAAGGCTCTTGTACTGAGCAACAATCCCGTCTTTATAAGTCTCAACTTCTTCTTGAGTTTTTAACGAACGTTCTTCTGCCTTACCGTCGGGATCACCAATCATTCCTGTGGCACCACCCACAAGCAAGACGGCTTTATGTCCGTGCTTGATAAAGTGGTACACCATCATAGCCGCAGCTAAGTTTCCGATCGTCATAGAGGCTGCACTCGGGTCGACTCCCCAGTAGAAAGTAATCGGGCTTTGATCAAGTTCAGTAGTGTCTTTGTAGGTCGTTTGGTTTACAAAACCGCGCCATTGTAGTTCTTCGGATAATTTCATAACTAACAGTATAGAACACTCGTGATAAATGCTGCATATTTTTAGTATTGGTTATGAATATTTTTGCTATACTAGGGTGAACACAATATGGGTGTTAATAAGGGAGCAATCAGACATAAATGAACGACAATAAGAGAGGCGTGGGCGGACGCCGTGGTCCTTCCCGTGCTCGCAAAAGCAAGAATACCTTCGTTACTAAAAGCGGCCAGACAATAAAGATCAACCGCACCCTTGCGGAAAGAATCCAGGCGCGCAAAGACGCGTATGCCCAAAAACGAGCATTGAGACTAGCTGGCCTTCCAAAGTCTCGGGTGAAGCGCATGATTTACCGTATGCACCCTGCACGCCTATACCGATATTGGTTCAGCCGTGAAGGCGCCATTATGGCCCTCAAACTTACTGGTATCAGTATTATTGCAGGCTTCCTGTTACTTGTCGGTATATTTGCTTATTTCCGAAAAGACCTACCGAACCTAAAAGATATTTCCGGAAGTAACATTGGTGGAAGCGTTCTCTACTATGATCGAACGGGGCAGGAACTACTTTGGGAAGATGTAAACGGCGTAAAAAGAATCCCTGTTCACGATGAAAAAATGGCAAAATCGATGAAGGATGCAACGATCGCAATTGAAGATAAAGATTTCTTCCAACACGGAGGATTTGATGTTCGAGGAATTATTCGTGCTGCATGGAACAATGCTTTTGGAGGCGGTGGCACTCAAGGTGGTTCAACCCTGACCCAGCAGCTTGTAAAACTTAATAATGACTGGACAAAAGACCAGACTATTAAGCGAAAAATTAAAGAACTCATCCTAGCGATTGAGCTTGAACGCCAATACTCTAAGCAGGAAATTTTGACCGGCTACCTAAATGCTGCTCCTTATGGTGGTGTCGAATACGGCGTCGAGGCGGCTGCTCAAAATTACTTCCAAAAGTCAGCCAAAGACCTAACTGTTGATGAGTCGGCTATGCTTGCAGCTATCCCGAAGTCACCAACTGTACTGTCTCCATACAATGAAGATTATTTTGACAGGCCTGCATTTGAGGGTCGGCAAGACTATATTATCGACCGAATGCACGATCAGGGCTTCATTAATAAAGAAGAGCGTGATGCAGCAAAAAAGGTAGACACTTTAACTAAAATCAAGCCTCGTCCTGCATTGTACGACAACATCAAAGCTCCTTACTTTGTGCTACTCGCAAAGAAACAACTTGAGCAAAAAGTAGGCGATCAAGGTGTCAAGCGCGGTGGCTGGAGAGTTACCACCACCGTTGATATGAATGCTCAAAGGATCGCAGAGGAACAGGTCAGTAAAGGCTTGCCTCTTATTCGACGCAACGGATTTGACTCTGCAGCATTCGTAGCTGAAGACGTAAAAACGGGACAAGTCGTAGCAGTAGTAGGTGGCGCAGACTTCAGAAATCCTGAATACGGCCAGAACAATTATGCCCACTGGCGATTGCCTCCTGGATCCAGTTTTAAGCCTTACGACTATTTGTCCTTAATAGAACACACCACCGACTTCGGTGCGGGCTCCGTACTATACGACACCCAGGGTCCGATTGAAGGCTATCCTTGTACAAATAAAGCACGACCGCAGCAAGGCGGAAATTGCTTGCAAAACTATGACTTCCGATACCCTGGCCCGCTTTCACTACGTTATGCCCTAGGGGGGTCCAGGAACGTGCCAGCCGTCAAGGCCATGCTTCTAGCCGGCGTCGATAAGACAATTGATACAGCCCAAAAGCTCGGCCTCCCAAGTGGCTACAAATGTTACGCCGCAAATATCGAAGATGTTAACGAGGCTAAAGCAGCCGACGAAGCACAGTGTTTTGTTTCTTCTGCAATCGGTGACGGTGCGTATCTATACTTAGATGAACATGTGCATTCGTACGCAACTATTTCACGCAATGGCAACAAAATTCCACAAACCTACATTCTAAAAATCGAAGATTCATTTGGCAAAATGCGCGATGAATGGAAAGCAGAAAAAGGCGAACAAGTGGTTCGTGAAGAATCAGCATACATAGTTGCCGATATGATGGCCGACCCAAGAGCTAGCTATATGTCGAGCAAACCGCACAATTACAAGGGCCATAAGTTTTCCGTCAAGACCGGTACGACTAATGATTCTAAAGACGGATGGATGATGGGCTTTTCTACGCAATATTCTGCAGGAATTTGGGTCGGACACCACACACGCCGTGTCGAAACTAGGGCATTCATGGAAAACATGACTCAGCCCATCTGGCAGGGTTTCATGCAAAAGATGCATGACAATATTAAGCCCGAAGAGCGAGCAAAGCCCACCGGCCTGCAAACGCTTCCCGCATTTGTAGTAAGATCACACGTAGGAGTTGGGTCAATCGAGCCAAGCCCTACGAACGACCTGTATCCCTCTTGGTATAAGAAGAAAGCCGCAGGCACAAAAAGAACCATAGATATAGTAAGTAACAAATTAGCTACGGAATGTACGCCTGCACGAGCCAAGAAAGAAGTCAGTGAAGCAGAAGCCAGTAACTTATCCTCAGACAGATTTGCTCAGGGCAACACGACAAACTCTGAAGCCAAAGACGATGTTCATAAGTGTGATGATATAAAGCCTGGTATACGACTTACGATTTCTGAACGGTCAGGAAACGAATATACACTTACGGCTGACGTAACTTCAGGCACTCATCCTCTATCCAGCGCCCAGTATCCCGGAACCGTAAACTTCAAGATAGACGATCAAACAATTAGAACCTTTACAGTAGAGCAATCTGGTGAAGTGAGCTTCAACTATACTGCTACCTTCGCGGGACAAAAAACTATTACGGTAGAGGTAGTAGACAGCGTACTGTACGATTCCAGCGACAGCGGGACTATATCGGGAACCAGTGCTGAAGATGACGACTCTGCGAGCAGTCCCAACGGTACATTGGCTTTTTCAGGAGCATCCGTTAAACGCAACTCCACCACCTATACCTGGTCGGGGGGCACTGGGCCTTATACGGTTACATTTGGTAGTGCCACGCAGTGTTCCTCGCCTTCTGCAAAAACGTGTGAAGGAGTTTTTCTACCTGTTGGAACTACAGTTACCTTGACAGATGGCGCTGGCCGTAAAGCCACCAGGAAAGTTACAGATTAACCTTTCTAACGAGCGCGAAGACGACTACGCAGTGTAGTCGTTTTTGCTTTTGAAGAGCGAACAACGGGCTTAGGTTTTGCCAAGTTCTTGTCTTCCAGCTCCGCAAAGAGCATTTTACCTGCGAGCGTCTGATGAATCTTGGTCACTACTATCGCCACACTTTTCCCACGCAAAGTAGCGGCCCCTTCAACTACCACCATGGTCCCGTCTTCGAGGTAACCTACACCCTGTTTACCGGTATTCCCTTTTTGCACTATAGTTATAGTTTTTTTCTCTCCCGGAATACCAACTGGTCTCAATGCTAATGACAACTCATTCACGTTCAGCACTGTTATGTCGTGCAAGTCAGCCACTTTGTTCAAGTTGTAATCTGTTGTATAGAGGCCAGCATTCATTTTTTTCGCAAGCTCAACCAGTTGATTATCCACTTCCATGCCGTCACGAGTGTCAGATTCGTCGATTATTACCTCGGGGTGTTCCCTCGCCTGAAGTTGCTTGGCCATATCCAGTCCAAAGCGCCCTCGCTCACGACGCTGAGGATCTGCTAAATCCGCC
>JBBQKK010000002.1:0-42423 GCA_038326785.1 Saccharimonadales bacterium (SeqCode)
TATCTGTTAGTCTTTTAACGAAGATAAATGCGGGCTCGTGGTGTAGAGGCCCGGGCATCTTCCTGTCACGGAGGAGATCGCCGGTTCAGATAATTGAAGCGATTATCGACAATTATATGCCGAGCCCGAGATTGCCAAGTCTTATAATAGATAAAAGGCAATCCCGGAGTGAAGCTATTATCCGGTCGGAAATTAACAATTTAGAACTTTGACTGTTGGGCTCGTGGTGTAGAGGCCTAACATGCCTCCCTGTCACGGAGGAGATCGCCGGTTCGAATCCGGTCGGGCCCGCCAGTCAAAGCGCTAAATAAATCTTCAAAAGCTCACGCAGGATTTTACTCCGAGTAAGATTGCTGAAGTAACCATCCGGTCGGACCCCATTTTTTGTTGTGGATTGGTTCATCTGCGTTTAATATAGTAAAAAGGATAAACATCCATACTATGGAAAATAAAGAATTAACGCCACAGAATGATACAAGCACACAACCTGCTGCACGGACCTTATCAGCAGGGGAGAAAGTCATTGAACCCCTTACGCCGGGCTTAAGTATTGAGATGCCGACAGCAACAGAATCTGCTAGTAGCCGTGCCACCGCCGCAATGCCCATACGTACACAACCGCCAGTCACACCTAATGCAAATCTGCATATTAGTAGTTCAGGTAATGCATTCTTAACGGGTTCGCAAATAGCAGCCGAAAAGAAGAAATTACCTGTAGGTGTATACGTGATCGCGGCCATAAGCTTATTTGGTTTTATCACCGGTTTTATTGACGGCTCACAGACGGGAACAATGTATACCGTTCTTTTATTTGTTAACCTGTTTTTAGCAATAGGGCTTATATTACGCTTAAATTGGGCGAGGAAATTTATGGTTGTGTTGTCCGCGCTTCTCTTGGTGCTTGCAGCGGGGAGCCTACTATCGTTGGTTGGCTTACAGAGTCGGATGCAACAGAGAAAGGCAGATTATGAAGCCGCTGTCAGTCGCATCGACCAGAACCGGCTATCACCTTCAGAAAAGAAAACACTGGAAACTACTAGGGAATCTATAGCAAGCGCGGAAAAGCAAACAGGGAATTCGATTGCTGTTACGTATTTTCGCCTGGGAGGGTCCGTTATTGTGGCGCTGGCCATTATCGTATATCTTACTCGGCCCAATGTTAAAGACATATTCGACAGTTCAGAGGCATAATTCAGCCCAGATAATTTTTAGTTCCCTCCAGCGTAAGTAGCCTAAAAAACTTTTTGTGGGTAACTAACTCTCATCCATTCATGCGTTTTAACAGCAGTGAATGTACTTAAATGAATGAATAGTTTATATTAATGCTAAAGGTAATAAAGGTAACAAAAAAATGGCACCAAACGAAGAACAGGCAACTCCTGGGCCGCAGAGCCCGGCAGGCCAATTAACTAGTGTTCCGGTCAACGATATAAATAAGGAGGCCACCACGATGCCGCAACCCTTTTCGGGGCCTCAAGTGGTTGGACCTCAGGCGCCTGTCGGGCAGCCCGCGTCAGTTGTTGCAATTCCTGAGCCTGCAGCGTATGCGCCTGCAGCACCCCAGGTTCAAACGGTGCCTGCTGCCTATGCACCCGTTCCAGGCTTCTCTAATCCGGCAGTAGAGCAGTCTGCACCAAAAACAAACGCGGGGGTGATAATCCTGGAGTGGCTAACTTATGCATTCTGGGGGTGGACAGTTCTGGCGTTATCGGCGCTAACGGCTACTGTATTGGCCAGCTTCATCGCAGATGCAGATACATCTGGTTTTACACCTTACGGCATCGCGGCGGTACTCGTATTGCTGCCGATCTCGTTTATTACCGATTTCTTTTACTCTAAAAAAGAGTCACAGAAAAAAGCCGGGGCAGAGATGTTGGTTATGATTATCCATGCCGTTCTTTTTGCGCTGTTTGGGATCGGTGCTTTGATAGGGGCGGTTTTCGCAACGGTCCAACTTATGACCAGTAGTGCCGATACGGCCGGCGTACAGGTCGGTCTTTATAGCTGTCTCATCATATCGGTATATTATGCGATGACATTTTTGAGGACATTGAATCCAGCACGACTGGCTAATGTGCAGAAATTTTTTAAATTTGCCATGCTGGCCACCGTTGGCCTAATCGTTATCTTGGCTATTGTTGGGCCAGTTTCTCAGGAAATGAGCAGAAGAGACGATAAGCTGATAGAGGCGGGGATAGGTGATTTGTCTCGAACGATAAACAATTATGCGCAGGAAAACGAAGATCTACCAAAGGATCTGAATCAGCTGACTCTATCGGGAGACGAAAAGAAGATGGTAGAGAAGGGCTTGATTGAGTACAAGCGTGAGGCCGCGGTAACGATAGGTACCAGCCGGTCGTCTACTGTCGGAACTTCCTCGAGGTTTCAACAGGCGAACAATCAGCGGGTCGAGTATCGCTACCAACTTTGTGCCAATTATGCTAAAGAGTCTCGGGGTTACGAAAAGTACTACTCGTCCAGAGCGGAACGAAACGGCGAATACGATACATATGTGTCGGCATATTCTCATCCGGCTGGAGAGGTCTGCTACAAACTTAAGTCTTCGAGCTATTGATCATAGGCGTTCAGCCTTAAAATCACGTGCCGTTTCTTGATGATTTATTCATCGTATAAAGTCGTCTGAATATATCTGCCCGGCGTAGTAGATGTCGGCCTCGGACTAAACAAACCAGTGGTTTGTGATTAATCTCATTGTTCATATGCTTACCGAGCCCGTACGCTTGAGAAACAATAAGCATGAAGGGGGATGGCATGAGCAAAAAATTATCCGGGATGCGAATCGCAATTTTGGCAACCGATATGGTAGAAGAGATTGAGTTAGTGGAACCGCGACTAGCACTGGAACGTGCTGGCGCTGAAACAGATTTAATAGCTCCGCATGACGGGGAAATCCTCAGTGCTAATCATTACGACAAAAGCGAGGCATACCCCGTAGATGCCACCCTCGAGGAAGTAGATGATATTGATTACGATGCAGTATTGCTACCCGGCGGCACTATGAATGCTGATTTTATGCGAACTCATCCGCGAGCACAGCAGTTTGTTCAAGCTATGGATGAAGCGGGGAAGCCGATTGCTGTTATTTGCCATGGCGCGTGGCTACTTGTGTCGGCGGGCTTGGTTGACGGCCGCACGCTCACTAGTTACCACACACTCTCAGATGACATCATTAATGCTGGTGGAGACTGGGTAGATAAGCCGGTTGTCGAAGATGAGAACTGGGTAAGTAGTCGCAAACCCGACGATATACCAGCGTTCAACGAGTCGATGGTTACTTTATTTGCACAAATTCACCATAGCTTAGCCGTGTAAATTAGATATCATCGTTGCTAGCTTCGATGGTGACCCGCTGTAATGTTGACTAAATGTCTAACAAATAGCATTACCACTTTACACAATGACACATTTGTGCTACTATGTTGTAAATGTCAGAAATACAAAAAGATCATACGGTAAACAAAATTGTCATGGGGGCTACCTTGGCCGCTGCAGCACTCACGGGTGCTGCCGCTGAGGCTATGAACGATAGTCCCCAGCAAGAAGCTCATAGCCAACACGAGACTGTAATTGATATTACTGATACTTCGGAACAGGTACGACCGGAATTAAGTCAGGCGGAGTCATTAATCCCTCAGCAAAATAATAGGGTAGAGGTTCAGAACGAGAATCCTGTCACGGAACAGAATATCACCACCACAAATGAGACCTTACAGATAATTTCCTCTCCTAAAGGCTTACCATCTCTCGATTTCTTGCTTGTACCACAGATTGAGGCAGTAAAGCCGATAGAGCATGCCGAACCGCCGGTTGTCAAAGTTATCAGTCATCCTGCACCTGAAATATCCACCGAACCAGTCGTAGAGGAACAGCCAGTAGACGAAAAAGAATCGCTTCAGAGTATCGAATTTCATACCATAGTGCCTCAGGAAGTTTCTGAAATCATGGAACATCGCACCGTTCAGGTGCTAGGTGGCTGTTCAGGCTTCACCATAGAAGATAAGTCAGGTCAGGCTGCCGGCGTTGCGACCGCTAAGCACTGCGGTCTTAGTGATGGCTACATACATGGCAATGATGGCCAGACCTATTTGCCGGTCAGCAGGCCACTAGATATTTACTCAGGAAGCAGTGCCGACGCCATGAGTATCAAGGGCCGTCTTGCCCATGCCTACATTTCTGCTGAAGACGGCTCAGCGCGAGACTTGGCCATTGGTGTATTAGAGGGCAATAACCCCCAGGATGTTCTGAATATGTATAAGCAGAATTCCTTGTCCTCATCCGAAATGGCGAACCTGCGCCAAGGTGATGTGATGTACCTGTCTGGATGGCCTGGAGATCAAGATAACAATACGGGAACACGGCGCCGACAAGAATTCGCCATGACTGTACTGGGTAGCTCGGAGAAACCACATACGGTCAACAGCCAGAAATATTTGTGGACCGCCATCGAGAGTAACGCTGATGGTGCCGAATGTAGCTTCGGCAATAGTGGTGGCGAAGCTTTTGTAATTCAAGAATCTGTCAGTAGCGATGGTACGAAGCGACTAATGCCTCGATCTGCGGGAGCCCTAGCATGGTTTTATGATTTAGCTGGTGATACCTGGATGGCGGACACCCCAGAATATGGCGCTCAAATGCGTGCAGAATTCGAAACTATGTTTGGAGTAGCACTGCCTGATTCCATTACCGCGATATGTGGATTTGCGTATGACACGCCAAGCCCTGAGAACAACGGTATTTTAGTAAAAACCGTTGAAAGTGCCGATCTTATCCCAGGTTATGAATCGCCAGAGGCTAAAATGAACAAGGCGGCACGCGAACACTTTATGGATCCAAGTACTGAGAAAATGATTGCCGATGGCTACTTCGGTATCGGCGGTGGCAAAGAAGGATCACTAGTACTCGACCGCGTTTACTTATATTTTAATGCGCAAACCGGTCAGGTTACCGTCGGTTCATACTCGGATGAGGATGAAGGCAATCTTCGTCTCGCTACGTATAGCAGCTTGGGCGAAGTGCAGCTGTACGACCGCGATGCCACGCCTGGCATAGAAATCACATCAGTCACCGGGCTACTGACGCCGGATACCGCGACCAAAAGCTTCATAGCTGCAGACGGGACTGCGGGCATCGGACTTGCTAGATTTATAAATACGGCAGATATAACCAGCGAGCTTTATTATCTAGGTATAGCTGAGCCAGGTAAGTTGGCTGCGTACCCTGCGAGCCAGAGTTACAAATAGGCTCCGGAGCTTATAGACCCTTTCTAGCATTTAGTCCCACAAGTATTAGTATGGATTGCCGAGCTAAGTGGTGTTAGCATATTCAAAGTATATTTGCTGCAAATGCCGTCTTAGCTCAGTTGGTAGAGCGACGCACTCGTAACGCGTAGGTCACCAGTTCGATCCTGGTAGACGGCTCCATTGTGTAATTTATTAGCTCAGGCCTTTATACTTTTACCAATTCCATTTAAACTGAATACAAATGCATATCCCCAAAAAATATTTTCATGATCGTATTGTTCTGCTGCTGCTAACCGCTAACACCTTTATCGCCATCCTTTTAAGCCTACTTATACTGCTTCGGCTAGATGGTGGCCGCGCTGATGGCTACATTGTTCAGTACCGGGCTAACTTAGGCCTGAGCGGGTTTAGGACTGGAAGTTCAACCACGCTCGTTAGCTTTATCGTTTTTGCAGCTGTAGTGCTCGTATTGAACACCGTTTTAAGTATCCGGGTCTATCACGTTCGTCGCTACTTGGCCGTGGCTGTGCTTACTATGGCCTCGCTTTTGCTGGTAATGACATTGATTGTTAGTAACGCGCTATTGGTTATACGATAATTATGAAAAGTATTGAAATTCCTTATGTAGAAGAGCGCGGCCGAAGATACCGGTTTTTTGAGATGCTCCCAGGGCTTATAAGCTGGAGTGTGCTGTCGCTACCGTTCGTACTGAGTGTGGTGAGTCCGTTGGCCTGTATATTCTTCATTATTAGCTATCTACTCTTGTGGTTTACGAAAGCAATGGGACTGAATATACGATCGCTTCATGGGTATCGGATGCTGCAACAGCATCAGAAGTTGCCATGGCTCAAGATGTTGGGTGATTTAGAGAAGGGCAGTGTTTCTGCGGCTGGCGATTTACCAAAGTGGCACACCGAAAATATTAATCGTCTGCAGGAGATCCCAGCCGGCATAAAGCCTAACGAAGTTATACATGCGCTGTTTATTGCTACATACAACGAGAGCAGGGAAATACTAGAGCCCACTTTTAAGGCTATTATCGATTCAGATTACGACCTAAAGCAGGTGATTGTGGTGCTCGCCTTTGAGGAGCGGGGTGGAGACGACGTAGAGAAGTTGGCGGGTGAGCTGGTAGAGGAGTACAAGGGACACTTCATGCACACAATGGCCGTGAAACATCCTAAAGATATTCCGGGTGAAGTAATTGGTAAGGGTGGAAATATAACCTACGCCGGCCGACGATTTGCAGAATGGCTAGATAAAGCAGGCGTGGATCCACTGCGAGTGGTGGTAACAACGCTCGATGCTGACAACAAGCCGCACAAACAGTATCTTCCGGCCCTGTCTTATCTGTACTGCGTAGCACCAGATCCAGTGCATGTATCGTTTCAGCCAATTCCGATGTATACCAGCAATATCTGGGATGTTCCGGCGCCGATGCGCGTGATTGCGACAGGAAATACGTTCTGGAACGTAGTGTTAAGCGTTCGGCCGCATATGATTCGAAACTTTGCTTCGCATGCACAGAGTATGAGGGCGTTGATTGACACTGACTTTTGGAGCGTACGAACCATTGTCGAGGACGGCCACCAATTCTGGCGGACGTATTTCCGTTTTGACGGTAACCACGATGTGTATCCAATTTATGTGCCTATTTACCAGGATGCAGTTCTGTCTACTACTTTATTAAAGACACTGCGGGCGCAGTTTGTTCAGCTTCGTCGCTGGGCTTGGGGTGCCTCTGATATTGCATACGTGGCAGAGAAAGGGTTCTTCACAAAGAACGACGTGCCAAAGCTAGACCTTATTTTCAAATTTGCGAGACTAGTCGAAGGACATATTAGCTGGGCAACTGCACCGCTTATACTGGCATTTGCTGCGTTCATCCCTCAGTTAATCAATAATGATGACTTTGCGGCTAATCAGCTTCCGCATATCGCTAGTAGCATTCAGACGGTGGCCTTAACGGGAATTACTATCACGCTGTTTCTGAGCCTCAAGTTATTGCCGCCAAAACCTGCACGATATAAGCACCATCGCTCGCTGTTTATGGTGCTTCAGTGGGTGTTGCTGCCTGTGACCACGGTCTGTTATAACTCGCTCTCAGCACTGAACTCACAGACTCGGCTAATGTTTGGCCGTTACTTAGGCAAATTCGATGTAACGGATAAAGCGGTAGTTACCGATGACAAGGGCAAGGTTCTTTAGCTACACCTTGTGAAAAGCGGTGTACTGTACGTGCGCAGCATAATCAAACCGCTTTAGCGTTCCGGCACTGACCTCCACAATTTGATCGCGCATGATTGATGCACTGTCGATAGATACAAGCAGCTGACTAATAATAGTTGCCGTAAGGGCTGTAGCAGCCTGTACAGCGTCTTTTCTGTGTCGAAGGCAATCGTAGACGCTCAAGAGCAATTTTTCGCGTTGAAACGGCTCTTGTGCATTATTTTTCTGTACAAGTAGTGAAGTGGCGAGATCGGCGGATTCTGTAGTCGTAAAAATATTGTCGCAATTTAAGCATTCCCGTCGGCGCCAAATCTGGTTAGCCCGCTTCTGCGGCCTGGAGTTGTTTACGCGGGTGTTGCCACCACAATATATGCATACCATGACAACATATTGACATACGGCAAGGAAAAACGCTAGTGGATAACTGTGGGAAAAGTGCGTATAACTGCGGATAGAAAGTGCTTCTAAGGTGTTAGCCAAAAACAAAAACCCCGGAGATCATATAGACGTCCGGGGTTTTCCACCCACCTAACTACTAGAAGTAGTCGGACGGGTGCGTCGTATTCGACTTATTACATTCTTGGGGGACATAACCTCTTCGTAGAAAAGCTTAAAATCCTCCAAGGACGCGTTATTGGTACTCAAACTCTGAGCGCCTCCCAATTAACACGCTTATGATAACACTAAACGGTACAAAAGTCAATATACTGGAGACAGAACAACAGGGGTAGGGCAATAAAGGAAAGCGTCAGTTCCAATTGCATTTATAACAGATATTCTGTATGCTTGAAGCTGAGTTAACAGGGGCGGTTGGATCATTTGGAGCAGTTCGCTGCAAGATCAGAGATAGCGCAAGCGCTCTGGACGAATGAGTAACTACAGATCAGTTAACGAATAACAGGGGCGATTAGCTCATTTGGCTAGAGCGCCACATTGACGTTGTGGAGGTGATAGGTTCGAATCCTATATCGCCCACCATATAAAAAGACCAGCTATAAGTTGGTCTTTTTATATGGTGATTATAAGTTCGAACCGTAGGGCGAAGCCCAGGTTTGATCTTCGAAGGCTATCACAGGAGTTTACTCCGAGAAAGACTGAAGAAGTAACCATCCTATATCGCCCACCATAGTAAATACCCACCTACACGGTGGGTTTTTACTATGGTGGATAGTTGCATGAGAACCGTTCCGCGAAGCGGAGGTTCGGTGAAGCAAGGTTGCGCGCAGATGCTAGCATCGAGCACAACTGCAGCGGAAAAGGACAAAGTCCGCTATCCTATATGATTGAAAATTGTAAAACTATTGTCCTGTAACATTGAGTTCACACAAACACTTATCCGAAGACTGAAGAAGTAATCATCCCATATCGAATCGCTCCGCAGTAATTGGCATCGACTTAAGGTGTGGCCCTTTAGCTGATTTTCGATAGTCAGATAATTAATGAGCATCACTAATAAATAAAAGCACTCGTTACTGATAATAAAATTTTAATTTATATACATCTTCAGCCCGCCAAGCCACTAATGTACTCAGTGCGTAAAATCTATTTACTCAATGGGCCTAAAGGTCTATCCAGTTCATGACATTTGCATAATTTTTGCTTTTTCGGATACTAGCCCTAGCCCTTAGTCATGGCTCGTGGATGTTCTCATAAGCCCCAGGGCTACTACCCACTCATTTAGTTAGCGGATATTGTGCGACGTAATGATTAGGAAGGCAGACTAGCCAATATAGGCAGAGGCGTTCCATAACACCATATGAAAATAAACGGGTAGGGGGTATATAGGCGTAGCATTAAAATAAGCGAAATTAGTAGGCTAGTGGTTGGTAGACACGACGTCATGAGACCTACCATATATGGTATACAGCAAATAACGCTTGTGAATAATTAACAGTTCATATATCATAAAAAGTATAGAACTGCAGAGGTAGTACTAGTACCAAAAGGGTGGTGTAAAAGTAACAATAATAAAGTACTAGCACAAAACGGCTAGTATGCTATGATTGATGTAGACGAATTTTCTCAGGTGTTATTTCGTCTCGAGAAGCCGGAAAAGGTTGAATGCATTTGCGAGAGCATTCAACCTTTTTCTTTTTGTTGAATATAAGCACCTGCGGGTTTATACTCATGTTAAGGCAGTGAAGCGAACTCACCAATCGCAGAGTCTCGTGCTTGGTTGCTTCGCACGTTAATGAATGCATCATAAGAGCCTGGTCATCCAGGAAGTCCGGTGGAACCGCCCACATTTTGCGACATAGCATTTGGGTCCGAGACGCGCTAGATAAGTTACATAGCTTTGTAGTTTATCCAGCGTGTTTTTTACTTTTTAAAAAGGAGAAAGTTATGAACGAACAACAAGACTTACATCCAATGCGACATAGTTTGGCGCACGTTACCGCAGCTGCAGTCCAACGATTATGGCCGGACGTAAAGTTCGGCGTTGGGCCAGTGGTGGAGAACGGCTATTACTACGACATTGACCTAGGCCCCGACCGCAAGATTTCCGAGGAGGACTTTGGGCGAATTGAAGACGAGATGCAAAAGATCATTTCCGAAAATCAGGCGTTCGAGCGATTAGAAATGCCAGTCGACGAAGCCATTGAATGGGCACAAAACGCTGATCAACCTTATAAGCAAGAGTTGCTAAATGACCTCAAGCGCTCGGGGACTACTGTCGCGAAGGATTTAGACGCCTCCGAATTAGGAACTATTGCCGACGGAGATGCCCAGATCGAGAATGTCTCATTCTACCGCAACGGTGATTTTACCGACTTATGCCGAGGGCCGCATGTTGAGTCAACAGGTAAGGTCGGAGCATTTAAGTTGCTGCGCATTGCGGGCGCTTACTGGCGTGGCAAGGATACGAATCCACAGATGCAGCGTCTGTATGGGGTGGCTTTTGCAAATCCTAAGGAGTTACGCAAGCATTTAGAATTACTAGAAGAAGCAAAAAAACGTGACCACCGCAAGCTTGGACAGGAGTTGGACCTGTTTGTATTTTCCGATTTAGTGGGTCCCGGCCTGCCTTTGTTTACTCCTCGGGGAACGGTTCTTCGTGAAGAGATTGGCCAGTTTTCTCAGGAGTTACAATCAGCAGCCGGATATGAGCGAGTGTCTATACCGCATATAGCAAAAGTGGATCTGTATAAAACTTCCGGTCATTTTGATAAGTACCCAGAGCGATTTACGGTTACAAGTTTTGAGTCCGACGCCGAGTTTATGATGAAGCCAATGAACTGTCCGCACCATACGCAAATATATGCATCTCGCCCAAGAAGTTACCGGGATTTACCGATACGCTACATGGAAAATACCATTGTATACCGGGACGAAAAAGCCGGAGAATTACACGGTTTATCAAGGGTGCGTGGTGCCACTCAGGATGACGCGCACGTGTTCTGTCGCGTCGATCAAATTGAAGACGAATTTACATCAATAATGACCATGATCAAGGATATGTATGCTGTATTTGGTCTGAAATGGCGCGCAAGACTGAGCTTTCGTGATGACTCAGATAAGTACCTGGGCGACCCGGAATTATGGCAGCAAGCCCAAGAAACTATCGAGGGAATTGCTAAAAAACTAGAGCTTGATTATTTTGTCGGGGAAGGCGAAGCAGCATTCTATGGTCCAAAAATTGATATTATGGCAACAGATGCTTTAGGCCGTGAATGGCAGCTGGCAACCGAGCAGCTAGACTTCTTGCAGCCTGAACGATTCAACCTTGAATATACAGCAGAAGACGGCAGCGCTCAGCGCCCCGTTATGATCCATAAGGCTCTGCTAGGTTCACTCGAGCGATTCCTTAGTGTCTATATAGAACACACAGGTGGGCGTTTTCCAGTCTGGATGGCTCCCGAACAGATCCGCTTGATATCTGTTAACCAGGAAGATGAAACAGTAGCTTTTGCGGCCAAGGTACTGGAAAGAGGCCGCGATTTAGGCCTGCGAATCACCGTAGACAATTCAAATGAATCAGTTGGCAAGAAAATCCGTGCGGCGGAAGTCATGAAAGTACCCTATACACTGGTTATCGGACAGAAAGAGATTGAGAGCGGCGAAGTGGTGCCGCGCATTCGTAAAGATATAGAAGTTCAGCCGGAACACAGCGCAATGGGGATAGAAGAGTTCCTGAAGTCCGTGTCTAACGAAGTTAAGAGCCGCACCAGTAAAACATCCCTTTAGTTGTATGACAGATAGCTTCAAAGAAAGAGTCGTGAACTTAGTTGCTTCTATTCCCCCTGGACGGGTTATGACGTATGGGCAGCTTGCAGCGCTTGCGGGGAATGCGCGCGCGGCGCGTATTGTTGGCGGTATTGCTCATTATGGAGACCCCAATTTGCCGTGGCAACGGGTAGTAAATAAAACTGGCGGTCTAGCGTCAGGATATCCCGGTGGTCGTTCCGCGCACCGGGAGCACCTAGAGTCGGAGGGAATTACTGTCAGTGATGACTACCACGTAAACGTAGAGGAATTGCTATGGATACCAGAGAGCCTTTAATCGTCATTGTCGGTCAGACGGCCAGCGGTAAGACCTCGCTGGCAATTAAGCTTGCCCAGATATTGGACGGCGAAATTATCTGTGCTGATTCTCGAACCATATATAAAGGTATGGATTTGGGTACGGCGAAGCCTGCTAAAGAAGAGCAAGCTGGCATACCCCATCATATGCTGGATGTAGTTGAGCCGAGTGAAAGGTATACCGTCGTGGACTTTCAGCGAGAAGCGAATCGTCTAATATCGGATATCACCAATAGGGGCAAAGTGCCTATTATGGTAGGAGGAACCGGATTGTATATTGATGCTGTTATCTTTGATTATAAGTTTACTCCTCAAAATAGTACGGCCAGAAATCCTATTAACCCTCGACATTTGCTGACCGACAGTAGTAGCCAGCGGGACACGACGCTGCGGCCCAATACCTTAGTTTTAGGTATTCAACTGGAACGAGAAGTTTTGCAAAAGCGAATTGCAGAGCGTGTAGACCATATGATTTCTCAGGGTTTTATAGAGGAAGTGCGCGAGCTTGGGCAAAAGTATGGATGGCAGGTGTCTGCCATGCAGGCTCCAGGCTATCGGGCGTTCCGCGAGTATATAGAGGGTTCAATTAGCCTAGAGGAAGCCAAGGCTATTTTCGTTAAGAATGATCTAAGTTTGGCGAAAAGACAGCGCACATGGTTCAGGCGCAATAAAAGTATTCAGTGGACAAACAGCGTGGACGAAGCTGTAGACTTTGCCACAACGTTAATGAGCGAAAAACAGTAGTAATCAAGACCTGGTCTGTTACAATAAGTACATGGTTGAACAATTGTTTGGATCGAAGACTAGGGTAAAATTACTACAACTTTTTTATAGTAATCCGAACAGATCTTTTTATGTACGCGAGATTACACGCAAGATTGATGAACAAATTAATTCCGTACGACGTGAGTTGGCTAATTTGCTGAGTATAGGAATTATCTCCTCAGACAATACTAATAACCGTTTGTATTACGAGGTGGACCAGAAGTACGAATACTATGATCCTTTGCGGACTATTTTTGGGGGTGGTGTGATGGTAGATGAAGAATCACCATCCGTACCTAGCCAGGGGCAAGACATTAAATCTATCGGAAACGTAGAGCTTGCCGTCCTTGTAGGGCAATTTACTCGTGATGAGCGGAGTGGAATAGATTTACTCATCGTGGGTGACGTTAATCAGACGCAGTTAACAAAATTTGTTTCAGAGCTCGAAAGCAAAGAAGGGAAGGAGATTCGCTATGCCGTGCTTTCTCCTACTGAGTTTGCGTATCGTCAAAAGGTTAAAGACCGTTTCCTTGTAAATATCATGGAATCCAAGAAGCAAGTACTAATAGATAAGCTAAAGGTTGTGGCAGCTGAAGAAGCTAGCGCGTAACAGTTCATAGAACAGTTCTTATCTGATAAACTATCATCTAGAACAACTACCAAATAGCTTAATTGACCGGAGGGAATATGGAAATTCAGTATTACGGCGCGAACTGCGTGCGAATTGTCACTAAAAAGGCAAGCATTACAATTGATGACAACTTGGCCGATCTTGGCCTTAAGTCAGTCACCAAAAAAGGCGATATAGCGTTATTTACGGGCCCGCACGGTGATCCCAAAGAAGAAGCGAAGCTTGTTATTGATCGACCCGGTGAATATGAAGTATCCAATATCTCCGTAAATGCCGTTGCAGCGCGTGCTCATATAGACGAAGCCAGCACCAAGGCAGCAACTATGTTTAAGCTCATCTGCGAAGATATCCGAGTGGCCGTGCTTGGTCATATCTATCCTGACCTAAAAGACGCACAGCTCGAGGCTCTGGGCACCGTAGACGTACTTATTGTGCCTGTTGGCGGCAATGGTTACACCTTAGATCCAGTAGGCGCGTTGAACATTATCAAGAAGATTGAGCCAAAACTAGTTATCCCGACCCATTACGATGATGGAGCGATTAGCTACCCAGTTCCTCAGCAGCCACTAGAGGAAGCCATAAAGGGCCTCGCTATGGAACAGAGAGAAACAGCTGGTAAGATCAAGATTAAGCCAGGCGACCTCGGTGAAGTAGCCCAGTTGCTCGTGTTAGAACGTCAGTAGGTAACTGCTCTATAAAATAAAAAAACTCCCGGTTACGGGAGCTTTTTTATTTAGCGGCTGGAGCTGGTTGAGTTCCGAGCAAACCTTTCTTCTTGAGAGTGCGGATTGCCTGGGTACTTAGCTTCATTGTAACTTTCTTGCCGTCGACCACAACTGTCTTGGTCTGAAGGTTTGGTTTCCAGACTTTCTTTGTGTGGCGCTGCGAGAAGCTGACGTTGTTGCCAAACTGCTTGCCTTTGCCGGTGAGTTCACATTTCTGCATTACATTGTTTCCTTTAGATTCAAAGTGTTATTGTAGGTGTTTTATGCGATAAAGTCAAGGGATAAAGCCTGCTATAATAGAAGCTATATGGAATTTAGCGGTATCGGGATTATTTTATTTTTGGGCGCATTATTGTTGTCTATGGCTTTTCATGAGGCGATGCACGCTTTCATGTCCCATTGGCTAGGGGATGACACCGCATATCACGAGGGAAGGCTAACCTTAAATCCACTTGCTCACATTGACCTGATTACAACAATAGCGGTTCCTCTGGTTCTTGTGCTTATGGGTTTGCCGCCAATACTTGCAGCAAAGCCAGTTCCTTTTAACCCCTACCGCGTCCGTTTCGGGGAGTACGGGGCTGCGCTTGTCGGCCTGGCTGGCCCGGTCAGTAATCTGTTACTTGCTATCGCCACGGCAGGAGTACTGAGGGTGGGGAACTTTATGCCCAGCAGTTTGCTGGTGGACGCATTAGTTACACTTCTACAGGTAAACATTGCGCTGTTCGTTTTTAATATGATTCCATTTCCACCGCTTGATGGATCCCGGGTGCTTTACGCATTTGCGCCAGAGCCAGTGCGACGAGTGATGGAGCAGATAGAGTCCATCGGAATCCTGGGAATTATGTTCATATTGCTTCTGTTATTGCCGTATATCGGACCAGTTATTAGTCAGGCAAATCGCGATATATTAATGTTCCTTCTCTAAGTAGCAATGAAGCGTTCAAGCTGATCTGTCGAAGTGTTGTAACTATACCCATATTTAATTATCATCAGGCACTATATAATGCTTTAGCTGGGCAAAGGCCAATTAAATGATTAGCTTTCGCTAAGCGCTATTTATAGCGCGGACAAAAACTATGGTTTTTGTCATAACGGCTGGAAGCCGTGCGAGGCAACAGTTTAATTGGCGATCGTTGTAAGTAAGATCATATCTCATTATCACTAGACAATATATAATGCTTTAGCTGGGCAAAGGCCAATTAAATGATAATCTGAATACTTATCATTCGGGAGTCCAATATTCGCTGGTGGCTTGCGTGCTTGGCGCCTTTTCGGCGAAAATCTGCGCTCCGATTCTCACGTACCATAAGTACGCTGCGCTTCGGCACTCGATTTTCATCCAAAAATACGCTCAAGCACGCAAGCCCCGATGTGAAACCGTGGTTTCACCGTGCGGACACCCACCTGGGATTAACTAACCAGGTTGTCATGTTGGCCTCCAGCAACTAAAAAAGCTCGATTGTATTATCGAGCTTTTTTAATGGTCGGGGTGACAGGACTTGAACCTGCGACCTCACGGCCCCCAGCCGTACGCGCTACCAACTGCGCCACACCCCGTTAATGACGTAGCTATTTTACCTTAAGACAAACAGATTAACCATGGTAGGATATAAGAATGTGGCAAACAATCGAAAACAAGTTATATAAAAAGTTTACCTTCAAAGATTTCAATGAAGCGATGGCGTTTATGAATCGAGTTGCTGAAATTGCCGAGCGGCGAAATCACCACCCGACCATGAAAAACACCTGGAACACTGTAGAATTCTGGCTCAGTACTCATGATGCAGGCGACACTGTGACAGACAAGGATCAAGAGCTTGCGAAGCAAATCGATGAATTAATCGAGCCAGTGGCCAAGCAGGCAACTGCGGTTCAGACAACTGGCATTAAGCTGTATGGTGACGGCGGCTCGAGAGGCAATCCGGGGCCTTCTGCATCCGGGTTTGTGCTGCTGGATAAAGACGACAACATTATATTCAAAAAAGGCGTATACCTAGGAATTACAACAAATAACCAGGCAGAGTACCTGTCCTTGAAGTTCGGCCTCGAAGAGGCGCGAAAAATGGGGGCAAGGGAAGTCGATGTGTTTATGGACAGTATGCTCGTCGTGAACCAGATGAAGGGCATATTCAAGGTAAAGAACCGCGACCTATGGCCAATTTATGAGTCAATCAAAGACATGTTGAGTGATTTCAAGAAGGTCACCTTCACTCACGTACCACGCGAACTGAACAAATTAGCGGATGCTGAAGTCAACTCTACTTTAGATGCAGAGCTAAAATCATAATTTCTATATCGTTAATGGTATAATTATGTAGCCAGATTATCGGCTAATCGCTTGCCCCTCTTGGCGAACGAATAAGGTGGCGCACACAGAGTGCAGACTCGTGGCCGCTAAGTATCGCTAATCAAGAGGGGTAAGAGGAAAGTCCGGGCAGCGTAGGGAAAGACAGTCGCTAACGGCGACCGGGGGCAACCCTAGGGAAAGTGCCACAGAAACAAAACCGCCCTCGCTCTTCACAGGCGAAGAGCATTTAACATTTTTCAGTTAACATTTAACAGTTGCGGCAGCAATTTCCATAAATGTAAATTGCTAAATGATACATGAAAATTGCTCATCGCTTGCGATGAGCGGGGGTAAGGGTGAAAAGAGTAGGGTAAGAGCCTACAGTCCCCTATGGTGACATCGGGGAGTGGTAAACCCTGTCTGCTGCAAGGAGATGGACTCCCGTCGGTTAATTCCGGCTGGTTTCCCGCCAGAGTTCATCATCAAGAACCCGCTTGAGCCATCGAGCAATTGGTGGACTAGATAGATGATTAGCTAGAACAGAACCCGGCTTACGGATAATCTGGCGCATGCACGAACACCGCTTTAAGGGCGGTGTTCTGCTTTATGAGAAAACCGAGATAGGTTTTCTCATCGCGCGGTGAAATCAAAGATTTCGCCGGCTGCTCTTTCCTGGGTAAAGACAAAAATATCTCGGAGTAAATCCGAAATATTTTTAATTTGATAAAAAAGACCTCCTGTGGGAGGTCTTTAAATATTCGCTTTCGGCAAGGTTACTTTTCGGAAGCTTTTACTACTGCGGTGAATGCAGCTGGTTCGTTAACGGCAAGTTCAGCTAGAATCTTGCGATCAAGCGTTATGTTCGTATTCTTTAGAGCTGCGATAAATCGACTGTAAGTAGTGCCGTTTAGGCGGGCAGCCGCATTGATGCGGGTGTTCCATAATTCACGGAATGTTCGCTTACGATTACGGCGATCACGGTATGCATACTGTAATGCTTTAGTAATCGTCTGCTTACCGCGCTTAATGCTAGAGCGGTTACCGCGGGTCATACCCTTAGTAGCTTTTCGAATCTTCTGGTGTTTGGCGTGTGTAGTAACGCCTCTCTTAACGCGCATTCTATTAGACTCCTAGTCTCAACTTAATGTTCTTGGCTGATTTGCCGGTCATCTGATTACCTACAGCAAAACGACGCTTACGAGCAGCGCTTTTCTTGCTGAGCAAGTGGTTAGCAAATGCGCGGCCAATCATAACCTTACCATTTTTGGTAATGCGTACACGATCTTTAGTTCCGCTATGCGTCTTTAGCTTGGGCATCTTATTCTCCTGCTTCTATTATTGGCTCTGGGGCTTTTTCTACTGGCTGTTGCTTCACAAGGCTATGTAAAACTTTTCCTGTCGACCCCGCCCGGACAACAAAACTGAGTTGTTTACCGGCCATTTGTGGGGTAGACTCGGCGATTGCGGTGCCACCGAAACCTTCAATTACCTTTTCTGCTAGTTTGAACCCGAGCTCTTTATGAGCGAGTTCACGACCGCGATAGAATACCGTAATTTTAACTTTATGTCCAGCATTCAGGAAGCCGACAACTTTCTTTAGCTTTACGCCGAGGTCATGATCACTGATCTTTAGCCCGAAACGCATTTGCTTTACTTCTAGTGCTTTGGCGTTCTTTTTGCTCTTCTGTTGCTGCTTCGTCTTCTGGTAGTTGTATTTACCCCAGTCAACGATTTTTGCTACAGGCGGTTCAGCGTTAGGGGAGATTTCTACCAGATCAAGTCCGCGTTCTTCTGCTAGTTCGAGTGCCTCACGACGCGATAGGACTCCGAGCTGTTGCCCTTCTTCATCTACGACGCGTAATTGTTGGGCCCGAATTGCGCCATTTAGGCGGGTATAAGTGCTGATACTTTCATCTCCTACTTAATAACAAGCTGATTGGACTAATAGTAACAGATAAGCTTACAGAGGTCAACAGATATAAGGAAACCGAGATAGGTTTCCTTATCGCGCGGTGAAATCAAAGATTTCTCCGGCTGTTCCTTCCTGAAAAAAGTTAAAAATGTGCCGAAGTAAATTCGTCTCATTTTTTGTATATAATTTCGGGCTTCGGTGTGCTGTAATGCATGGTCAGACTTTTGGGAGTGGCGAAATGTGTTAGAGAGTGGTGGGTGGGCGGCGATATTGTAGGGCTTCGGTTATATGGGGAATTTCAATCGTGTTCGAGTCGGCCAAATCTGCTATGGTGCGCGCCACCTTTATTGTCCGCATATATGCGCGAGCCGAAATACCAAGCTTTTCGGCCGCTTGATTGAGTATTTCCTGAGCGGCGGATGATAGCAGGGCGCCTTGTTTGATGTCTTGGTTTGTCAGATTAGCATTAGTTTTGTGCTGACCCTTGAAGCGGCTCAGCTGTTTGCGGTGGGCTGCAGCTACTCGATCTGCTATCTTTATGCTCGCCTCTTCTTGATGCGTATTAAGGAGGGAAGCATGCGCGACTTCGTCGACTTCTACGTGTATGTCTATGCGGTCAAGTATAGGGCCTGATAACTTTCGCTGGTAATTAACTATTTGCTGCGGCAGACAGCTGCAGGGTTTGCTGGTTCCATAGAAGCCACAGGGGCAGGGGTTGCAAGTCGCAATCAACATGAAGTTGGCCGGGAAGGTAACACTGTCTTTTGCTCGTGCCACGGTTATTACTTTATCCTCGAGCGGCTGGCGCAGCGCCTCCAGAGTAGACCTACTATATTCAGGCAGTTCATCAAAGAACAGGACACCGCGGTGGCTGAGGCTGATCTCGCCTGGCCGTGGGTTTGCCCCACCTCCTAATATCGAGGTCCCACTGGCCGAATGGTGTGGGGCCCGAAATGGCCGAGCGCGTACTATCTGATCATATTGACGGCTAGCTAAACTATGCAGCTGGGTTATTTCAAGAGTTTCTTCGCGGCCTAATGGCGGCAGTATTGAAGGGGTCGCTTTAGCGAGCATGCTTTTGCCGGTGCCAGGAGGGCCGCTCAATAAAATGTTATGGCCTCCTGCTGCGGCGATCTCTATCGCCCGTTTAGCACGCCCCTGGCCAATAATGTGCATGAAGTCTGGTCCCGTAGGCTTCTGGCTGGATTCCTCGAAATCCCCAGAGACTGCGTGGGGAAGGATGGCAGTGCCAGTTGCGTGCATATACAATTCTCGCAAATTTTGAATAGGAAGCAGTCGAATATTGGGCACTAGCTTTGCCTGAGCCAAATTGCCCAGTGGAATGTAAAAAGTCGTAACTCCACTATTGCGGGCCGCCAGCAACTTACCAATTATGCCGCGGACTGGTCGGACGGCACCGTCTAGTCCTAATTCTCCAATTAGCACCGCGTCCGCAATACTGGCAGCCGGCACCTGCTTGCTGGCGGCCAGTATTGCTGCGGACATAGCAAGGTCGAAGCTGGTACCGTCTTTTGGCAAATCAGCAGGCGCAAGATTAATGGTAATGCGTTTGCGCGGCAGCTCAATGTTGGAGCTAGCAAAGGCACTGCGCAATCGTTCCTTGGCTTCGTCCACCGCCTTATTAGCAAAACCCACGATTATGATATTGGGTAAGCCATTGGAAATATGACACTCAACATCAATGACGACGCCGCCCGTGCCGGCATCAGTAACGCTTCGTACTTTCATGCTCATCCCGTAATTGTATGCCAATTAAAGCACTGCAAAATGAAATATAAATGAAAAAACAGCCCCGGATCGGAGCTGTTTACTTGTTTATAAGTTGTTTGTTTCGTTTTATTTGTAAGGTGTTATTGGTGTTGTTCTTATGGAACAACGGCTTGCGAGAAGCCGTTGTTGTATCTGTCGTTTTTTGTTTTTGAGCACTTTTTTTATTCAAGTGCTACCCATATATTAGTAAGCCATGAATAACCTGTCAACATGATTGTGGTTAAAAAGGGAAGGAGATATAACGACCCTGTGCATAACTATTGGTCGCTTCACCTGTAACTGGGCTTCGCTTCCTGTGGATTAGTTGCGGGTAACTCAAAAAAAATACATAACATGTGCGGGAACCTGCATACACATTTTGGGGTAGCAGCTACAAGCACGTACCTTGCATACCTAAATTGAAAAATGAAAAGTTACTATGCCAACATGTAAAAATTATTGGTTGAATAGAGTCAGGTAGGGGAGCGGTAGATTAGTATGCCTATTTTTGTTTGCGGATTTACCAGTACATTTAATAGTCACACGCATGCCTTCAGACTGCTGCGGGCTTAATGGTAAAAATTGCTGGCCAGTATGCATGTATAAGGCCGCGATATTTAATATGGATTTGTGCCTAGTGTTAACGTAAAGCTGGCTAAGGCCTAGTTCGAGCTGCATTCATAAGGTCCTGGACTGTGTGGGCTGATCGTATGTAATTTGTTTATAGCTATGGCATATAAAGCGACCTAGTTGCATATAGGTTGCGTTTGAAGTCCAGCAAAGGCTTGCTGGACTTCATGGCATCGGAAAGTCTGATGGCCAAACGGTAAGTATGCTGGAGCCGTAAAATATGCTGTAAATTGTCAAACTTATGTGGAATGAATCGATAGAGTTTTCTACGTAAACTACTTAGTATTAAAGACGCGTAACTGAACACGTTTTAACAAATAAAACACACTATTTACAAGCAACTAATTGTATTCATTAAGTAAAATTGCATATTGTCTGTTGTAATTATAACTATAATAATATTGTTCAAATTTAACTATGCACGTAGGTGCTAACAGATAGCTGTTGTATATAAAGCATCAGGCATGTATTGACAAAACTGTATTCCTGTAGTAGTATTTGGGGTGTAAGAACAAAACAAAAACTTACAAACCTACGGTTAAATTCCGATAACGCTCTCGCATGAGAGCGGTCAGTCAAAAAGCCACAGACGGCAAGCGCTAAATAGTAATTTTTCTAGAGCGGATTTGTCGTCTCGGCTCCACGCATATTAACGCTGCACTATCGTGTTTGATAGTGCAGCTATTCATTTATAATTAGATTATGACAAGCCAAAAAAGAAAAATTCCTGTAGCAGGATTGGTGATTGCGCTCTACGCTGCGTTGCCATTATTCCTAGCATCTACAAACCCCCAGCATTTACCACTGCCACTACTCCTGGTGCCATTCTTGCTGCTGTTTATCGCGTTATTTGTCACTGCTTTTTGGATAGGGGGGCATAGTAGGTTCCTTAAAGGACTTACTTTGCGCAAAAAGATCGCTATAGCCGGTTTTATTGCGCTTGTACCAATGATGCTGGCAGTATTTCAGTCGCTCCACCAGTTAACTGCACGTGATTTATTGATTGCGATAGCACTAATAGTAGGTGTAATTTTTTATATTAGCCGAGCCGATTTTTTGCGGTGATTATCTCTGTTTAAACAGGGAAAATTTTGCTACACTGTAGCTAATGAATCAGCCAGCTAATAATTCTCCAGAGATTAGTTTGCCTGCGCCACAAGCGGAAGGTCTGCCACAGCCTGTAGAGGTTGCTCGTGTAAACAATGGGATAGAACAGGATAGCGCCCGTGCGTTGGAGCAAGGTCACCCCGGTGATAATCCCGCTGTAGTAGTGCCTGGTCAAGCGCCAGTTGGACTGCCTAGTGTAGCCCCTCCTATGCCTGGAGTAGCACAGGCGGTTAGTACATCGAGCCCTCATATTGCCGATGACGCTGATTTGATCGAGAAGGAGTGGGTGGAGAAGGCGAAAATGATTGTACATGTGACGAAAGACGATCCGTACAAGCAGACAAAAGAAATGACCCGCATGAAAGCGGATTACCTAAAAAAACGTTATAACAAGGACCTCAAGCTAGGCTGAGAATAGAACTACCTCAAAAATGGACACACTTATTACACTTCTCATGATTTTCTTCCTCGTCTTACTGGGCCTTGCCCCAGTGGTTTTCTGGCAAGTTCGCAAAATCTTTAGAGAACAGAAGAATTATGAGCGCGGCCTGAAGATGGTACCGCTTCTTATACATCTACCTCCGCAAAGTGATGACGCTGAGGGTGGTGGCAGGGATGTACGCGATGTGGTTGATGAAAACATCAGCAAAGCGCAAATTCTGTATAACATCATCGCTGGTCAGTTCAAAAAAGGCTTTAAGAACAAGTTTTACGGCCAGCCACATTTTGCATTTGAAATCGTTGGCACAAATGGAATCGTCCAGTTCTATGCAGCCGTACCGATGTCACTAGTAGAAGTTGTTAAGCAGGCAGTCGTTAGTGCATACCCGACCGCACGAATGGAAGAAGTAGCTGAACACAATATTTTTAGCCCAGTAGGTAAAATTAGTGGCACGATTGGTGGTGAGCTAACTCTGAAGGAAAATTTTGCGTTTCCAATTGCAACCTATCAGGACCTGAAGCGCGACGCCATGCAGTCATTACTCAATGCGCTATCAACGCTAGAAAAAGAAGATGGCGTCGGAATTCAGATTCTTATGCGTCCCGCAGGTTCGGATTGGCGCAAAGAAGCTACCGGTGTAGCGAGTAAGAAGCGAAAAGGCAAGGATAAGAGCAGGGGAGCGACCGGACTTCTGAAGGACTTTATTGTTGCATTTAACAAACCACCAGATGATAAGGGCGGGTCAGGTGATAAGCATGAACTCTCGAGCATAGATCAGGCGATTGTGGACGCAATCGATGATAAAACTCGTTACCCTGGCTTCGAAACCATGGTACGGGTCGTAGCATCGTCAAACATCTCCCAGCGGTCACAGGCAATACTCAGTAATGTAGTTGCAACTTTTGCGCTATTTGATTCTCCGGGCAAAAACGGCTTTAAATACACACCCGCTAAAGACATGGAACGATTCGTGACCTCTTACATTCTGCGCTTTTTCCCTCAAGAAAATAATCGAAACATATTGAATTCCGTCGAACTATCGACGCTGTTTCACTTTCCAGACCAAAAGAATATTCCTACCTCGCAGCTATCGCGCCAGGCATCCAAGCAAGTTGATGGCCCGCGAAACATCCCTGATGAGGGTATGTTGCTGGGATACAACATATTTAGAGGCGTAAAGAAGCCAATACGCTTGGCTCTAGAGGACCGCAGGCGGCATATGTATGTTGTGGGACAAACTGGTGTAGGTAAATCTACCTTCTTGGAAAACTTAGCGCTTCAGGACATGCTGGACGGCAATGGTTTTGCGTTTGTTGATCCGCACGGTGACACGGCGGAGAAACTGCTGTCGATGGTGCCAAAGGAGCGCGTGGAGGACGTTATTTACTTCTCTCCGGGCGATATGGACTATCCGATGGGGCTGAACTTATTTGAGTTTAATTTGCCTGAGCAAAAAGACTTCTTGATTCAGGAAGCGATTAACATGCTGTACAAACTGTACGATCCCCAGCGCCAGGGAATTATTGGTCCGCGCTACGAGCACTGGTTCCGTAATGCCGCGCTAACAGTTATGGCTGGCCCCGAGGGTGGAACATTTATTGATATTCCAAAGGTATTTACGGACAGTAAATACGCGAAGCAAAAACTGCAGTATGTGACTGATCAGACCGTCTTGGATTTCTGGAATAAAGAAATGGCTGCAACGAGCGATTACCATAAGAGTGAAGTGCTTGGCTGGTTCGTGAGTAAATTCGGTGCGTTTTTGAGCAATGAAATGATGCGCAATATCATCGGTCAGACCAAGAGTTCGTTCGATCTGCGCGAAATTATGGATAATAAAAAGATCCTTATTGTGAACCTCAGTAAGGGTAGGACAGGGGAGTTAAACTCTAAGTTGCTTGGTATGATCTTTGTGATGAAGTTCCAGGCGGCAGCGATGTCACGCGCGAATATACCCGAGGAACAGCGACCTGACTTCTCGCTATATGTCGACGAGTTCCAGAACTTCTCCACCGAAAGTTTTGCGACCATCATGTCAGAAGCTCGAAAGTATCGTCTAAATCTTATCGTCGCCAACCAGTTTACTACGCAGTTAACAGATGAGATTCGTGACGCAGTATTCGGTAACATGGGTACAATCGTGTCGTACCGCGTAGGACAGAATGATGTTGAATCACTGTCGCGTTACTTCCAGCCAACGTTCGAAGGAGAAGATCTGCTGCGAGTGCCTAACTACAATGCTATTGTAAGGACTCTTATTAGCGGAGTCCCGACGCAGCCGTTTAGTATGGCCGGGTTGCCGCCTCTGGGAAATCCGAACGCGCAGTTGGGTAACGCGCTCAAACAGCTCTCGGCCGCAAAGTACGGCCGAGCTAAAGCTGGGGTGGAGAAAGAAATCTTCGCAAGACTAGCTACCATTGAAGAACCAAGGCCAGCTCCAAGACCTGCAGCGGGCGCTCCAAGTCCGTTTGCACCTCAAGCAGGTGCAAAGCCGACTGCAAGTCCATTTGGGCCACCAGTAGCACCTAAGATGCCTAGTAGCGGGTCATCATTCCTAGATGACTGGCTTGCCAAGCGAAAAGCACCTGCAGGTCCGCTTCCTCCAGGGGTACCGGCTGCACCCGCATACCCTAATCCAGCTGCCGCGCCACTAGCAGTGCCGCCCGCCGTACCGGTAGCTCCGAAATCACCATTGGCACCGCCAGTCGCACCCGTGGCTGCTCCTGTGCCTCCAGCTCCAGCAATACCTGCTGTACCGGTACCAACACCGGTAGCCGCTACTCCAGCGGTCTCGCCTGTACCAGCACCGCCTACAGTAGCAGCTGTTCCTGCAGCACCGTCGCTCGATACACCTATCTCATCTATGCAATTAACGCCGTTATCACCACCAGCGCCTCAGGAGGCGCCTGACGCAGCTCCACAAGCGACGCAGCCATTGGCTGCTGATGCAGCCGTTGCGGCCATTGCGGAAGAGCTCAAATCAGCCACCGAGGGCGAGATGAAGATTGATAAGGCAGCTGCAGACCCAGCAAAGCCTAAAGATCCAGATGGTGACACCATCTACATCGACCGCGACGGCAACATTCAAACGGTGTAAGTTATCGAGCTTTGCGGATAAGGTGAATAAATAGTTCTACTATAAGTCCGGCGGTAAAACCGCCAGCAAACAAGATGACAAAGATAAGGTAGTTGTAGCTAAACCCGTAGCGTCTTGTGAAGTACGTTAGAAGCAATGTTCCTATTAGTGCAAAAATACTGCCGCCCAGTATGCCCGAGGGCCGCGCAACGGTGTTGCCCGTAACGGTGCTTATAGTTTCTACGACAGGCGCATGTATTACTTTGCTCAGAGCCTTTTCGGGCCCGTTTAAGCTGTTTTGAGTGCGCTCTAGGGTCCTTTTATATGCGGACTGCTTAAGGTCTCGGTGGAGCCCTGGAACGTAAGCGGCTTGTTGTTCCTGCTCGCCAGTCGAAAATTCTTTTGCGCTGACGGCTTGTTGCTCAACATGATCTTGAAGACCTTGTATTTGTTCTGCGCTGACAGCCGTCTCGGCTGCTTGCTCGCTAAGTTTTTCCAGTAGTTTCTTTGACTCCTGAGATGTGTCGACTCGAAACTCGGCTGACTCGCCTCGTGGAATTAGCTTTTCACTCATTGTTAGTATCCTCCTGTTGACGCGAACTCGGTCCGCACTATGTCTAGTTCTTTGGCAACTAATCGGCTGCGCGCAAAGAAGTATGAAGCCATTGTGGCGATCACAACAATTGCCGCCAAGCTCTCGCCTGGACCGGTGTTAGGCAGGGTAGTCACAGCTTGTTCTGCTGTTTTTAATGTGCTGGCAGGCAGTTTGATATTTACCGTGTCACCATATACATTCGTCATAATCAGATCAAATGATCCGGGGTGGGATGACGACACAGGCGTTTCCGGTATTGGGTCTTTTATAGTCACGAGCAGGTTCCGCTGAACGGTTTCGCCAGCTTTGATATCAACTGGTTTCCAACGAACGATCTTCTTGTCATCTATTGCGCCACCGCCAAGGTCTACGATATCAGCGTATTCAAGCACATCCCCGAGAGTTTCTTCGATGACAAAACCTTTAGCAGTGCTAGAGCCGGTGTTCTTTACGGAAAGGATGTACTGGATTGTCTCGCCACCGCGCGCCATTGTGTTGTTTGCGTCTGCGATGTTACGGCTGACGTTACGCGCCTTTTTATTCAAAACTAAGTTTGGTGGTGTAGGGGTATTAACCGTAACGGCTGGTGGAGCGGGAGGAGTTACGGTCGGTACCGGAGCATTAAATTTAACGGTATGACAGATTTGATTAGACGGCGTCTGCGGAGTCTGTACGGACCTAATGAACGCTGTATTACAGATACGCTGACCGTTGGGGGCGTTAGCGTTTACTTTGACCGTGAACTCTACGTAGTAGCCGGAAGCACGAGCGGGGAAGTTGTTGTAAACCCAAAAGACATGGGGTTCTTTTCCGTGGCCAGGATACACGGAATTAATAAAACCATGACGGCTAGCGCCACCCGTTCCCTGAGAAACAAAAGTGGTATGACCTGGTATAGAGTCTTCTACGAAGAGGTATGTCGCAGCCCCATCACCAGCATTGTTGAAGTACATACGATAACCGATGTTATCTCCTGGCCGTACATTAGTACTCGCTTGAGGCAGGCCTGGTATTGTCGTCTTATTTATTTGTGGGTTTGGCTTGGTGGGTGGTGCGACTGGCGCAGGAGGAGGTGGAGGGGGGCTGTACTTGCCAATTGTAATGATATTGGCGCAATCAAACATGATCATGATTGTTTGACCGTGCTTGTTCTGCATTTTGAGTACCTTATATGAAGAGGAACTACTTGAATCCCATGCCCACAAGTTTCGCATGTAATAACGCGCACCATTGATGTCTACGGGGTATTCATCGGTCGGCTTGCCGGTCCTGGCAATTGTTGGACCCTGGGCCCAGCGACCCATCGAGTCTAATTGATTACCGTGATCTGTTGATCGTATCCACACTTCTTGGGCGCCTGCGATTGAGGTACAGTCTAGCCCGTAGTAATTGACGATCTGAGCGAATTCACTAAAGACACCTTGTTGGCAGTGCTGCACTGCTTGTTGCTTGGTGCTAAAGCCTCCCTCAATGATGTCGTTCCCTGATCGGGCAAGTGTTGGTTCCGGTGGATTCAATACGGAGAATACTTGTAGGAACATGGCCATGGTTAGAATAATTAGGCCTGTGCGCCTAAGGGCAGACTCGCTGTGCATACGCTGGGCATAGAAAGAAACCTGGCCTATGAGACTAGGATTGAAGGGTAGATTACTCAGCAATTTTTTGAACATATTATTTTTCTTTTGTATCTAACTAAACGCTCATGTTTATTGAACCATAAAAGTATGTGTTCAAACAAGGGGTTCAGTTGAAGATCATGAATAATTCGGATATACTATGTATAAGCGAAAATAAGGGTAAAGAGAGGGTTCTTTAGAAGTGGCTAATAAACAAACTTATGATTCAGCACAGATCCAGGTTCTCGAAGGTCTAGAGCCAGTTCGCAAGCGTCCCGGTATGTACATTGGTGGTACGGGTATTGAAGGTCTCCACCACTTAGTATGGGAAATTGTAGATAACGGTATAGACGAAGCCCTGGCCGGTCATGCTACGGAAGTTTCTGTACGTTTGCAGGCTGACGGGGGAGTGACAGTGGCCGACAATGGACGAGGCATCCCGACTGATATTCACCCCAAGACCGGAAAGAGTACTGTGGAAACAGTTCTGACGGTACTTCATGCCGGCGGTAAATTCGGCGGTGGCGGGTATAAGGTTTCTGGTGGTCTTCATGGAGTTGGTGTTAGTGTGGTAAACGCTCTCTCTACCAAACTTGTAGTTACGGTTTACCGCGCCGGCAAGATTTACCAACAGGAATACGAGCGCGGTGCACCTAAAGCTGACCTTAAAGTAGTAGGAAAAACAACGAAAACTGGAACTGAAATAACCTTCTACCCAGATGAAACTATCTTTGAAGTTGTAAAAATTAACTACGATACGGTGCTTGATCGCTTGCGCCACGCGGCGTATTTGACGAAGGGTATCCACACTACTATTGAAGACGAACGTACGGGCAGCCGTTATGGTTTTTACTTCGAAGGTGGTATTCAGTCCTACGTAAAGCATTTAAACCTCGGTAAAGACGTTGTAGATGAAGATGTTTTCTATGTGGAAAAAGAAGTTAAGGACGTTATGGTGGAAGTTGCACTGCAGTACTCTGACGCTTATAGCGAAACAGTAAAGGCTTTCGCTAACAATGTGTATAACCCTGATGGCGGTACACATATGACCGGATTCCGAACCTCTCTGACCCGTGTCATTAATGAATATGCCCGAAAGAGCGGATTGCTTAAGGAAAAAGAAGACAACCTGACTGGTGAGGATACTCGCGAAGGTCTAACGGCTGTTATCTTGGTCAAAATTCCGGACCCACAGTTTGAGGGCCAGACAAAGAACAAGCTTGGTAACCCAGAGGTCCAAGGCTATGTGACGCAAGTAATGAATGAATACTTTTCTTATTATCTGGAAGAACATCCGGGTGTGGCCCGTAAAATCGTTGGCAAGTCATTGTTGGCTGCCCGTGCACGCAAAGCTGCCCGTGCGGCTCGTGACAACATCATCCGCAAGGGTGCACTTGAAGGCGCTGGCCTGCCGGGTAAACTTTCTGATTGTGCAACGAAAGATCGCTCTAAAGCTGAACTGTTTATCGTAGAGGGTAACTCTGCTGGTGGATCTGCAAAAGATGGCCGCAACAGTGAATTCCAGGCTATTTTGCCACTCCGAGGTAAAGTGTTGAACGTTGAGCGCGCACGCTTAGACAAGATGCTTGCCAACAATGAAATCACAAATCTAATCAAAGCCATGGGCGTGGGCATTGAAGAGCAGTTCGATATGAACGGCTTGCGATATGATCGAATCATCATCATGACCGATGCAGACGTGGACGGCTCGCACATTCGTACGCTGCTTATGACACTGTTCTTTAGGCATATGTATCCGATTATCGAAGGCGGGCACTTGTATGCCGCGCAGCCACCACTGTATGCGCTAGTATCCGGCAAGAAACGCCAATACGCGTATACCGATGAAGAGCGCGACGAGATTATGGATAAGCTTATCGCTGACCGCAAGGCTAAGGGCATGGCTATTGACCCAGAAGCCGATCGTAACAAGCAAGCTGGCGTAACCTTGCAGCGCTATAAGGGATTGGGTGAAATGGATGCTGACCAGCTTTGGGAGACGACCATGGACCCAGAAAATCGTGTACTTGTTCAGGTAAAAGTCGAAGACGCTGAAAAGGCTGACGCTATCTTTGCTAAGTTGATGGGCACAGAGGTAGAGCTGCGTAAGAACTTTATTCAGACACATGCAAAGTTCGTAAAGGATTTGGATATTTAGTATGGAAAACGAAGAAATTACACCACAAGAAAAAGTAATTGAGCCAACAATCGAGACTACGCACTCAAAGACTGTTATTGCGCGTAGCGTTGAATCTGAGATGGAGAGTAGTTATCTCCAGTATTCTATGTCCGTTATTGTGGCTCGTGCACTACCTGATGTTCGTGACGGTATGAAGCCGGTACACCGTAGAATTCTATACGTTATGGACAAGAGCGGCCTTCGTTCAACAGGGAAGCACACAAAAAGCGCGCAAATCGTTGGTGAAGTAATGGGTAAGTACCATCCTCATGGTGACAGTGCCATCTATGACTCTATGGTACGTTTGGCGCAGCCATTCTCTACGCGCTACATGCTCGTAGACGGGCAAGGGAACTTCGGTTCTATGGACGGCGATCCAGCGGCTGCTTATCGTTATACCGAAGCACGCATGACGCGAGCATCTGAAGCGCTGTTGGAAGATATAGACAAAGATACCGTGCCATTCCGAGACAACTTCGATGGATCACAGCAGGAGCCAGAAGTGCTGCCAGCGAAACTACCCAACCTGCTCTTGAACGGACAGATGGGTATTGCCGTTGGTATGGCCACTAATATCCCACCACATAACCTAAACGAGCTTGTCGATGCTACGATTGCACAAATCGACAATCCGGATATTACCCTTGATGAAATCATGGAGCACATGAAGGGTCCTGATTTCCCAACTGGCGGAATCATCTATGGCAAAGAATCGATTAGGACTGCATTTGCCACCGGTAAGGGCGGCGTGGTTATGCGTGGTGTAGCTAATGTCGAAGAAGTGGGCAAGAAAACCAGAATTATAATTACTGAAATTCCATATCAGGTTAACAAAGCAGGACTTGTTGAGAAGATAGCTGATCTTGTAAAAGATAAGAAAATCAGCGGTATATCTGACATTCGCGACGAAAGTTCAAGAGGTTCTGTGCGGGTAGTAATCGATCTCAAGAAAGACGCGTATCCTAAGAAGCTACTGAACCAGCTATATAAATTGACACCACTTCAGATGAAGTTCCACTACAATATGCTGGCGCTTATCGATGGAATCCAGCCACGCGTACTCGGGGTGCAGGATATTCTGAACGAATATATTAAGCATCGCCAGAATGTAGTACGTCGTCGAACTGAATTTGAACTCAGGAAGGCCCGTGAGCGCGCCCATATCCTAGAAGGTCTAAAGATTGCACTTGATCATATTGACGAGGTTATTGCGACCATACGTGCGTCACAGACGACTGATGAAGCTCACGTCAACTTGGTTGCGAAGTTCAACCTGAGTGATATCCAGGCGAAGGCAATCTTGGCAATGCAGCTCCGCACGCTTGCCGGACTTGAACGCCAGAGAATCGAAGATGAACTTGCAGCGCTATTAAAGACAATTGCTGAGCTTGAAGGCATTCTGGCTGACGTAAAGAAAATTCTTAAGATCATCAAGGATGAGCTTAGGGATATGAAGAAGCAGTTTGGGGACGAGCGTCGAACGATGGTTGTACCACAAGAACTTGGCAAGCTGGGTGATGAAGACTTGATTCCAGACGAACAGGTTGTGGTAACGCTTACATCAGCAAACTACATTAAGCGCAGCCAAATCGCTGAGTACCGCCGTCAAAACCGTGGCGGGAAGGGCAAGCGAGGCATGGTGACGCGCGAAGAAGACGTCATTGAGCACGTTGTAAATGCTTCAACACATGACTACCTTTTGTTCTTTACGAACAAGGGAAGAGTATTCCGACTGAAGACCTATGAAGTGCCAGCTACAAACCTGAGCGCCAAGGGAGTTGCGATTGTTAACCTCCTACAGCTACAGCCGGAAGAGAAGGTTAGCTCGGTGATAAACATCAGCAAGCAGAATAACGAGGGTAACCTACTTATGTGTACTGTCAGGGGAGTGGTCAAGAAGACGCCTTTTGAACAGTATAAGAATGTACGCCAGAGCGGACTTATCGCTATCAACCTCGACGAGGGTGATGAGCTAAAGTGGATTCGTATGACTGGTGGTGACAATGAAGTAGTAATCTCTACTTCTCAAGGTCAAGCAATCCGATTCCACGAAAAGGATTCTCGACCAATGGGCCGCGTATCTAGGGGCGTGCGAGGCATACGTCTACGTCCTGGTGACCAGGTTATAGGCATGGATCTAGTAGAAGAAGGCTCAACTATATTTGTCATCAGCGAACAGGGCTACGGTAAGCGTACGAAGGTTGCGCAGTTTACGGCACATGCTCGTGGCGGCGTTGGTATACGCTCTGCAGTGGTGAATAGTAAGACTGGCAAGCTAGTTGGAGTGAAGTCCCTCAAGAAAGATGATGAGCACGAAATTATCATCATATCCAAGCAGGGGCAGACAATACGACTAGGCCTCAAGGATATTCCGGAGCTCGGTCGAGCTACTCAAGGAGTCCGCATTATGCGCCTAAATGATGGTGACTGCGTGGTCTCACTGGCACTCGTTGAAAAGACCGTGGCTGAAGATGGTGAAGAAATTCTTTTGCCAGCCGAAGACATCGAACAATAGCTCACTGAATAATTGTGTGTAAAAATGGCCCGTGCACCGCAGCGCGGGCCATGTATTTAACAGATACAAATGATGAAGAACGTTGTAAAATTGATTTTATATCAAAAATGCTTGACACTTGGGCAATATAAACGGTAAGATATGCGGAGTCTTTTGGAGCTTCTGTTGAAGTGTCTCTGAAATATCAGAGATCAATGGATGATCATTAAAAATTTATGTAGTGCAAATCAACGTCAGTTCAATTTTGAACTATGTTTTAAACACGAATCATTTTAGATGATTCAACAGTAAGTCAGTTTTTGACTGAAGTTTAGGCAGATTCTTTTGTTAGAGATAAGTAGTCATGGAACAGAAAGTTTACTTTCGAATCTATGTCCAACTACTTCTAACTTTTATGGAGAGTTTGATCCTGGCTCAGGATGAACGCTGGCGGCGTGCCTAATACATGCAAGTCGAGCGGTAAGGCTCCTCCAGTTTATTTGACAAGCTAAGACGTAGCATCTTCGGAAGTTACGGCAAGGCACCAACTTACAGGCTAGTAAGAAGGGTCGAATGAAGTGGTGGAGTACACGAGCGGCGGACGGCTGAGTAACGCGTAGGAACATACCCCAAAGTGAGGGATAAGCACCGGAAACGGTGTCTAATACCGCATGTGGTCTAAGGATTAAAGCTTTATGCGCTTTGGGAATGGCCTGCGTAAGATTAGCTTGTTGGTGAGGTAATAGCTCACCAAGGCTACGATCTTTAGCTGGTCTGAGAGGATGACCAGCCAGACTGGGACTGAGACACGGCCCAGACTCCTACGGGAGGCAGCAGTAGGGAATTTTCCACAATGGACGCAAGTCTGATGGAGCAACGCCGCGTGCAGGATGAATGCTTTCGAGTTGTAAACTGCTTTTATATGTGACGATTATGACGGTAGCATATGAATAAGGACCGGCTAACTCCGTGCCAGCAGCCGCGGTCATACGGAGGGTCCAAGCGTTATCCGGAATTACTGGGCGTAAAGAGTTGCGTAGGTGGCATTGTAAGTAGATAGTGAAATCGTGTGGCTCAACCATACTCACATTATCTAAACTGCAAAGCTAGAGGGCGAGAGAGGTTACTAGAATTCCTTGTGTAGGAGTGAAATCCGTAGATATAAGGAGGAATACCGATGGCGTAGGCAGGTAACTGGCTCGTCCCTGACACTAAGGCACGAAAGCGTGGGGAGCGACCGGGATTAGATACCCCGTTAGTCCACGCCGTAAACGATGGATGCTAGCTGTTATGAGTATCGACCCTCGTAGTAGCGAAGCTAACGCGTTAAGCATGCCGCCTGGGGAGTACGGTCGCAAGATTAAAACTCAAAGGAATTGACGGGGACCCGCACAAGCGGTGGAGCGTGTTCTTTAATTCGATGGTAAGCGAAGAACCTTACCAAGGTTTGACATCCTGCAAAGGCTTCCGAAAGGAAACTGTGCCTCCGGGAATGCAGTGACAGGTGTTGCATGGCCGTCGTCAGCTCGTGTCGTGAGATGTTTGGTTAAGTCCATCAACGAGCGCAACCCTTATGGTTAGTTGAATTTCTCTAGCCAGACTGCCCCGGTAACGGGGAGGAAGGAGGGGATGATGTCAGGTCAGTATTTCCCTTACACCTTGGGCCACAAACACGCTACAATGGCCGGTACAAAGGGCTGCCAAGCAGCAATGCGGAGCAAATCCCATCAAAGCCGGTCCCAGTTCGGATTGCAGGCTGAAACTCGCCTGCATGAAGCCGGAATCGCTAGTAACGGTAGGTCAGCTATACTACCGTGAATACGTTCCCGGGTCTTGTACACACCGCCCGTCAAACCATGAAAGTCGCCAATACCCGAAATCTAGTTTTTAACTGGCCTAAGGTAGGGGAGATGATTGGGGTTAAGTCGTAACAAGGTATCCGTACCGGAAGGTGCGGATGGATTACCTCCTTTCTAGGGAGAAACCCAGAGCTATCTGTTTACAGATAGACTCGAGGTCGGTCTCGTAACCAATGCTCGAACTTGATTGGTTGCATTTTAAAGAGATTAAGTTAGACGTTTGATTTGCACTACTAAGATTTTCAAAAAGCTTTTAATACAGATGACTTTTGCCTAGCGTATAATTATTTATATGACAGAACATATTTCGACAGCTATTAATCCCGAAGACGAGTCTCATATATCTGAGGCACAACTAGACGATTGGTTGTCGGTTACTTTTGGCGATTTTAATGACGAAGTATACGCGCGGCAAGAGATGCACGACGGCTCAGTTGCGGTTATTCATGCGACCCATAGGGGAGTAGTATCCAGAGGCTTAGCTTTCTTAAGAGGCCAAAGGCCCCAGCCAAAAATACGAACAATTAACGATGCTATATCCCCGCCATATTCGAACACTGAAATACATTAATCTTTTAGCAGTTTTAGTTTTTGGTCGAAAAATAATTTTAATTATAAGTTAAGGCCCCCTGACACCGAAATGTCAGGGGGCTGGGGGGAGATGCCGGAGGGGCGGAGAAGCCTTGTTTGCAATCAGCCGAGGCCGATCAAAAGTTCTTAGCCCTCTAGGGGCGTTGCTGGGCGCCACATTCGGCGCTGATCTGCCGCTGGTTCAGCGGCGCCCAGCTGGGTCCCCCGACCCGACGTACAGACCCAAGGAGGTCTAGTAATAATATTATCACAGCTATTCCTGAATAGACTTATAGCTTAATTTTAGATACAATACCCCTGTTCTTTTAAGGGTTTGTAGCTCAGCTGGTTAGAGCACGTCAGTGTTATTTAACAATTTGGGGTAAGGGCACGTAGCTCAGCTGGTTAGAGCGCGTCACTGATAATGACGAGGTCCCTGGTTCGAGTCCAGGCGCGCCCACCAAATGGTTAAATGTATCAGGTATTTTATCCTGATATAATGACGTATTTAACTTGCTTGCGCGAAGATAAATCTTCTTGCAAGGCCAAGCAAGGAAAACGTAAATGTCCCCCGGACATTTACGGGTCGCAGGTTCGAGTCCTGCCAAACCCACCATATGGGGCATTAGCTCAGCTGGTTAGAGCACCTGCTTTGCAAGTAGGGGGTCGTCGGTTCGAATCCGACATGCTCCACCATCGCAAAGGCACGGCCTTTGGGACAAGAACCTAACGATAGAATGAATCTGCCGTTAGGTTCTTTGTCTTTGTGGTCGGCCTCTGCTCCTCCGTTTTGTAGAGCTCCCCACAAAACGGAATAAACCAAAATCGCAGCTGCGCATGAAATAGAATAGACCGAGCGTCAAGGTTCTATATCTGAGAAAAAGGAGATGGGTAAGTATTGACTAAATTAAGCAAAAGTAGTATAATCTAGCTAAATCTAAAGGAGTTCGTAAGGTGAGGAACAATCCCCTAAGCGCAGTTCGCAAGTTTATTCCTATATTTTTAGCGTCTTTTCTTATTGCCAGCCCTAGTCTGGTCGGTAACCTTATTTTTCCGATTCAACATGGCTCCCCTCAATCTGTAAGCAAGTACCAAAAAAACAAGCTACACCTTAAGATTGATCCTGCCAGCGATGTAACTTTGATAAACGGTAGTTTTAGCGGTAATCCTGCTGACCAAGTTACCCAGCTTAACCAAATAATTAGCTCTGGCGGCAAAATCAAAGCCGAAAAGCTAAAAAATACTGCCGGCCAATCTGATATTGCCAAAAAACTAGATAACGCCCTAAACGGTTACTTTGTAATCACCTTTAAGGGCGATACTGATATTAATAGTGTTATTTCCCAGCTAAAAGGCTTATCTATAGTAGAAACAGCTTACGGCGAACCTACGGCCGCGCCAGCGCCATCTAGCCCTAGTTTTGTTAACTTACAGAGCTATTTGCAGACTGCTCCGACTGGCATTAATTCTACATCTGCCAAGGCTTACCCTGGTGGCAATGGTTCTAACGTGCGGATTTTTGATATTGAATATAGCTGGAACGTTAACCACGAAGATATTACCAAGGCCCGTACGGCACTAATAGCTAACGGCACGCCCAATGACCCGTTTAGTGATAATAATCACGGTACAGCCGTAATGGGGATACTTGTCGCTGATGATAATGCTTATGGCGTCACAGGAGCGGCTTCTGGCGCGTCTTTGGGGCTTATCAATGTTAATGATGTTGAACGCGGTTACGACCCGGTAGGCGCCCTGAGTGCGGCTGCTGCTTACGCCAAGCCCGGAGATGTCATCAATATAGACCAACAGACCTGGGGCCCTACTACTGATACTTACGATTTTGTTCCTGTTGAATGGATCCCCGAAGTCTACGATGCCATCAAAACCCTTACAGCTAACGGTGTTATTGTGGTGGAATCGGCTGGTAATGGCTACCAGAACCTAGATGACCCAACCTATTACGGAACCTCCTTCCCGATGGGCAAGGCTGATTCTGACGCGCTGATAGTAGGAGCTGGCGAAAATTGTTATACACCTAAACTATCTCGCATCAGTTACAGTGACTACGGCAAGCGCGTAAACCTGCAAGGCCCTGGCGATTGCGTTGCCACAACTGGTTGGTACGGCGATTTATACAGCGCTGGTGGCGTAAACGCTTACTACACCCAAAGCTTTAACGGAACCAGCTCAGCGACTCCGGTCGTTTCGGCCGCTGCGGCCGATGTTAGTTCGGCCTATAAGGCCAAAAACGGGATATTTGCTACTGTTGCTCAAATCCGCGACATTCTATCGCGCGATTCTACCGCCCAAGACACCTCAGCTAGTGGCCACATCGGTCCGATGCCGGACCTTGATAAGGCCATGAAAGAAATTAGTGCTACTACATCTGGCGATATTACGCCTCCTAGCACGCCTCAGAATCTAAAAGCTATTCTAAGTAAACAAGGTAAACCAGTGTTAGCTTGGAGCGCTTCTACCGATAACGTCAAGGTTTCTGGCTACAAGGTCTATAGAAATGGCGTCTATTACACTACTGTTGGGGCTACCAGTTTTACAGATACTTCAGTAAGCAGACGCACCACTTATAAGTATCAAGTCCAGGCAATAGATACATCGGGCAACAATTCGGCTCTATCGGCTCAAGTTTCTATAACTACTAGGTAAGTCTTAGAACAAAAAGGTCAGTAGCCTAGTGCCAACGGCGTGCAGGGCGCTGCCTATCGGCTTTGTAGCGATAGTGCGCTTGCTCCAGCCTTTGCGAGCGGCTGCGGTGGTAGAGAACAACCAGGCAAAGCCTAAGATACCAATGCCAGCGGCAATAATCGTAAATGAATCATTGGCGGCTTGAGTGCCTGTGGGCGGGCTTGTTCCAGTAGTCTTGCCTAACAGGAATTTAGCCTGATGATCGTTAACGGCACTATTGCCGGCTACGGCGCTTAGAACTTGGCTGTTAACTTTAGCGAAAGCAGTAGTGTTGCCCTGAGGCACAAACTGGAATACTTTTACATTCTGTACGGCACCAGCAGGCCCACCACCACCTTTTCCGCCCACTGGGTCACCAGCGGACGTATTTACGCCAAAACTGCCGCTCCAGCTGCCAAAAACGTTGATGAACAAAATGCCGAGCCAATCGCTTAGGTTCAAGGTTGAGCCTTCTATGTTGGTCAAATCCACGCTGGTTGAGGCATTACCGGTAGTGGCGTTACCGCCCGTGGTGTTTTTGGTAACGCCGGCGTTACCGCTGGCGGCGCTAACATTGATATTGTTATTGATTGCCTGGTTGGTGGTGGAATTTAGGTTAGCTGTGGCGTTGTTGGTGCTATTGGTGGTCAGGTTGCCTCCTAGAGCTGCGGCGGTGGAGCCGGTGGGCGAATTAACAAGCATACCTACCCAGTTACCCAGTACGTTTACAAAAACTAGCAGGCAATCTTTGCCGATGATAGTGCTGCCAGTTAGGTTAAGAACATTTACCTTATTGCTGGCATTACCGGTAGTGGCGTTGCCGCCCGTGGTGTTACTACTTACAGCGGCATTACCGGTAGTGGCAGTGCCAGTAATGTTGTTGTGTATAGACTGATTGTTGGTTACGTTGGCGTTTAGAGCCGCGTTATTAACGCTTGATAGATCAACCGTGGCATATGGTCCGCTAGATGCAATCAAGCTGTTAAGTGCATCCTGAGGCAATAAAATATCTCCGTTTAAGTTGCCATTAATGTTAATTACGCCCACAAACGATTTACCTGCACCAACAACCGAATTAACTATGTTAGTTATACCGGCTAGTACTGCGGCGTTACCACTGGTGGCGTTGCCGCCAGTGGTGTTACTGGCAATAGTGGCATTGCCGCTAGCTGCCGCCAGGTTGATATCGTTATTTATCACTCCGCTAGCTTGATTGTTAACTGTTAAGGTATTGTTAGTCTGAGAGTCGGCCGTGGTGTTAGAGCCAGGGCCCAGGTTGCTGGGGTTTAACAAAATATCGCCGTTAATATTACCGTTTATGTTCATAGTAAAGGTAGTTAGGTTATTGCCTTGCAGGCCGCCAATCGATGATTGCAGAGCGTTAATTACCTTGGCCACATCTTGGGCGTTGCCGCTGGCGGCGTTGCCGCCCAGGGTGTTAAAGGTTACCGAAGCATCACCAGTTTGGGCTAGCTGGCTCAGGTTGTTGCTAATAGATGCATTGTAAAAACCGTTAAAAACGCCGTTAAAGTTATTTGAGTTAGATAGGTTGCTGGTGGAATCTGGACCAGTGTTATTTATACCAGCGGCGCTAAGCGGACTATTAAGCAAGAGCGCACCAGCTGGTGGGGCGGTAACCTCTACTACATTGGGCACATACTTGCCGGCGGCGGCATCATATACCCAATTAACAGTATCCCAGCGTCCCGTGGTGGGATTATAGCTATAGGTTTGGGTAGTTTTGGGGCTGGTTTGTTTGGTAACGGGATTCCATGTAAAGAAGTCGTTTTCCCATAAGCCAGTAGACGGGTTATACATATAAGTGCTAGACGCCGCTCCACTGGGCTGGGTCGGCCCGGTGGAGGTTGTGGGTGGGGCTGGAGGAGGCACCGGAGCTGGGCTAGGATCGGGCGTAGGCGCCGGGGCTGGAGTTATTGAAGACGTGTTTGTAGGATCGCTAGGACTGCTGGATGTTGTGGTAGAGGGGTCGGTAGTAGGCGGCAAGGTATCAGCCAAAGCCGCGGCGGGGTAGGATGTTAGTAGCACTAGCGAAAGTACAAACAGGGTAGTTTGCCTTAGGACCGTTTTGAGCTTATTAATTATCATTTAGGGTTATATCTCCAAAGTATTGTTAGCATTAGCCCACCTGTGGGAGAGTTTGGTTGCAACCAAACTCTCCCTTTTTGCAGAAGTTTAAAGAACCGATTCCTTTTATTGTTCGCGAGGCGCCTCTTTAAAAGTGCTCCAAGCAGAAATCTTTTTTACTATCTAATGTAATGTCTTATCTTAAATTAGTTAGTGATGCTCAAAGTTACGCTTGAGCTGTTGCTGTTGCTTGCGTCACCACTAGTAGCGCTGCCACCAGATGTGTTTTCGGTAACACTTGCGTTGCCGCTCTGAGAAAATTGCTTGTTGTTGCTACTAACAGAAACATTGTTGTTGTTAGTAACATCAATGTTTACAGTGTTCTTGTTGGTGATCTCGTTGTGAGATTCAGGACCGGTCAAATCGATGCTGCCGCCTTGGCTGCCATCGCCGAAACCGCTCATGCAACCACAGCCAGCACCACCGCTGTTATCAACGCTAAGATCAGCGCTAAAACTGTTGTCGTTCATGGCGCTACCGCTAGTAGCGTCACCGGCAGTAGTGTTTTCGTGAACCTTGGCGCTGCCAGTCTTAGAAAACTGGTCGTTGTTGCTGCCCACTGTAACATTGTTGTTGTTAGTCTGGTCCAAATCAAAACTATTAGTAGTCTTTACTTTGTTCCAAGATTCCGGACCGGTGTCCGTGATTGAACTGCTGGCACCTACGGTGCCGGCTAGACCCGCGGCAGCAATGCTAAGGCTGCTTGCCACTGCGACGGTCGTTTTTACGATTTTGTGCATTTTACTCCCCTTTCATTGAGAGTTAATTTATATTGCTGCTCGGGCTTCTGCTCACCCGACTTTGCTAGAAAACCTCCACCTAAGTTTTCCCGCAAAGTCGATTGACCATCGTAGGTAATAAAGCCTTTAACTTATGGGCTACTATCCGTATAAACATTAGTCGTAGAGTGTGACCGGACTCTTAAATGGCTATTGGTGTTCTGGGTACCTCCGCTTGTAGAAGAAGATGTGCTATTGGTAACGGTAACATGGGTAGTCTGGCCATCGCTGGTGGTAACCGTTTTGTTTAGCATTCCTTCATCCGGCACCTCAAAATCTTGGCCGTCAACGTTGACGCTAGCCGATGAGTCCCCAGCCTTAGCCCCACTATCATTACTGCTTGTTATGGATTCGGTGCTAACACTGCCTTGATGGTTATTAACATTATTTTGGCCCTGCGCATCGGCGGCCGAAGAACTTGAGGATACTAAGTTAAGTCCAGTACTAGACGCGGAACTGCCCGTCCATACTAAAGCGGACAAAGGAGCAACTAAAAAGGCCAGCGCGGCGGCTGACCAAAAAGCGACCCTTTTATATATAGAAGCGTGCTGGATTGAACTAACAGGACTAGATAATTGAGAAGCAATCAAAGCCCGGCGTGCGTGCCAGCTAGTCTTGCTTGTCAATCCGATTACTCGTATCTTCATCTAGTACCTCCCTAAATAATAATAACCTCGCACTTGAACGTCCCTGTTATCGTATCCGCACTCCACCCGGGTATTTGTTCTGAGTCGAAGTATATCAACATGTATATGCATAAACAGCTTCTTTAGGTTAACGATAATAATGATTTTGCTTTTTTAACAGACATATTTTCGTATACTTTTTCACAGCAGTTTTGTCTTGACAACATTTGATCACCTGGACTCGACATAGCTTTGCTCCTAACTATAAAATTGCGGGATTCCAACTGCTTATACTTAAGCTAAATGATTGCGCTTAGAACCAGCTTAAAAACTCGCAGCGACATAAAAAGTCTAACCGCGTATGAATAGTATATGCAGTAAAAAATATCACAAGAACAATAAAAGCTGGGCAACTTTCAACTATATGGGGAGCCAAAAACTTGAATGTCCGAGCTGAAGCATAAGTATGTCCATTATTGTTATATTTATAACAACGATTATTATGAAATAAACAGTTAAAATATATAAAAAATTTTTAAATATCATTGTTTTATTAACAATAAAGTATGATGCACAAATAAACTAATAACCAAAAACGCTTTTGGTTCGCTTAAAAATCGCGGCATAAATTTATTATTCGAAGCACTAACTAACAGCTTGGTCCTAAACTCAAAATTGCACAGCTGTAGAGCATAGGCATACAATGTATTATATATGAGCAATAGCCCGGAGGATCGGCCAACCAACTTACGAAAAGCCTGTACTTTTGAAGCTTTTAATATATCTGGAGAAAGACTCCGCGAGCTATCGGCCAACGTGGGATTTTCTTTAGACAATCAAATAAATCAAAGCAGGGAAATGGAAGATTCGAACCCGACACTGTATGCCTATATTGATGTCCGCGGAGAGCTGGCTCAGCAACGTTTTTTTCAGCGGGCGCGTGACTATACTAGTTATAGTGAAGACCAAAAATCACAAAAAAAGGATCTAATAGTAGAGCACTTTTATACAGGAGCTTTTATGACTTTTGCACTATTACAGGAGGCTGCCAGAGAGGCGAATGTTTTAATTCCGGAGGTGGATTTTCCTGGCGATGCTTATAATCCCGACAATATATCCGGAGGATATTTAGACACGGTCTTGGAGGAGAGTCAGAGAGCTTTTTTGGTGCGTGAACAAATGCCAAGGCTTTTTTTTGATGGTGTTTTAGCATTATTAGAAAAACGTACCAGAAAATCAGAGCCGGAAGTTTTCGATTTAGTTACTATGGCGAGATCTGCTGGAAGGTCTACGATATTTAATAATGAAGCCTTTGCCGCCAGTTATTTTCTGGCCGGTTCGGCAGAGGTTGTGTTGCCCATTGAAGCTGCAGCCCAAAGACTTGCCAAGCAAATGGCAACCGTAACCCAAGTTGGTGAGTTGGAATACTTATTCAAGCAGCCAAGCTGGGGCGAAGACAGCCCGAAGCCGCTTAAGTAATACCTCTTGCAGAAGCCTATAATAGGGGTGTATTCTA
>JBBQKK010000003.1:0-30118 GCA_038326785.1 Saccharimonadales bacterium (SeqCode)
TATGCAAGCGACGTAGCCATGCTGCTCGTTATAATTCATAGTATCCAGCTGGGGATGCACTTGAGCGACGGCTGGTTCCGCTGGGTATGGATTTTCTACAGCGTCTCTTATGTCACAGTATTGTTTTATATGTACTACCAAAAACGCATAGGCCGGGCCGCTTCAAGAGCTACGAGTCAGTAGGTACTGCGCGAGCACCCGCAGGAACTCAGTGCCCTCTTTGCTCCAGCGATGCGATTCTTCATCCAGAGATATCAAAGCTTTTTCCACGTGGTCTTTTGCGCGCTTTTGAGCATGATCGAGTGCTCCTGTTTCTACTAAAATATCTTTGCATCGCTCAAACTCAGCAGGACTGAGCTGGTCATTACCGAGTGTGCTAACTAAGAAATTTATATCCGCCGTAGGAGCATGGTCTAGTGCGTACACCGTAAGCAAAGTGCGCTTGCCCTCCCTTGTGTCGTCCATTGGGCTTTTGCCGCTTTCCATTTCGCTGCCAAATGTACCTAAAATGTCATCTGTTATTTGAAATGCCTTGCCGGTGTGAATTGCATAGTCGGTAATCGCGTCAGTCGTTTCGCTGTCGGCTCCCGCTAGCACCATCCCCAAGTGTAACGGATTGAGCAGCGTGTATTGAGCAGTCTTCCACTCCAAAACGCACTCGATGTCTTCTTCGGTTACTTTGGCTACCATTTCATTCATGATGTCGCTGGTTTGCCCGTGCAGTGTCGTTAAAGTAGTCTGGTTAACGATATTTAAAGCCTTGAGGCGTAAATGCTCAGGCGCAGCGAGGTTTATCAAAAGCATCTGAGCCGCATGCTGTCCGGCCAATGCAGCATTGATAGCAAGCGACAGCCCGAAATGCTCAGAACTATTCGCCAGCTCATTGTATTTGTGATATTCGCTGAGGCTCATGTGAGCTGTCGGGCCTCCGCGGCGAATTATTGAACGGTCTTGAATATCATCAATGATCAGCAAATAGGCGTGAATCATCTCAACTGCTCTGGCAGCCTGCAGAATCATCTCCCGGTCTTGCCCGCCGCTCATTTCGTAGCCAAGAATCGTAAGCGCGCCGCGAATACGCTTTCCTCCGCGGCCTAATATGCCAAGGAATGCATCAAGCTCTAAACGGGCATTTGCACCGTAATACTGCAGGGTACTTTTTTGTAGTTGCAGCGTGTACTGGGCAATATCATCATCTATCAGTTGCTTGTACTGCTCTAATGTTTTCTTGAAAACATTTGTTTCACCGAAGGTACTGCGTGTATTCATAATCCCTTCAGTATACCGTAATGTGCTAGCCTAGTTCAGATTCGAGCTGCTGTAGTTTAGTAGCGATTGTGTTGAGTTCGCCTGGAATTTGGTGGTAGGCGGTTTGTGCTGGTACGGGTGCTCCGGTGTCAGCAAGCGTCTGGCGGCCATACATGCCTACCTTGAAAGACCTATTCTTGCGAATCCCAGCCCGCATAGCATCAATTGCCCGCGATGCATAAGTATTGCTCGTGTTCATACCTACCGATGAGGCAGTATCGCCCGCGAGTGTAAGCACATCACTTACAACACTCATGAGTGCGGCACTGTCCGGCTGATTACGATATTTAGTATTGCCCTCTTCATCTTGGTAATTTTCGCGATCAACTCGCAACAAAACTACGTCTCTTCCCTGCAAAGTACCAACATGCACAAACTGTCCAGTTTCATTCTGCGAAACGCTAAAACCGTTATGGATGTCATAACCAAATTCTAATGTCACATTATTTTCTAGCGGTTCAAATCCCTCTTGTAGCTCCGCAATCTGCCGCACCATATCATATTCGGTTTCAGCTGGCTGAACATCCTCGGAAAGTTTTGTCGCCAGAAACTCAGTCTCATCCTGTCCTAACTTTCGGTGTGGAGAACCTGCAAATATCAGGACCTTGGCATCATCGGCTATTCTAGCTTCTGCCTCCACCTTCCATGGCTTGCCGCCTTCCAGCAAGATGTACTGAGAGTCGGTCGTCACATCTCGTTCACCACCTATACCAAAGCGACCGGCAATTTCCCGTAGGCTTTCCTCATATTCCTCTTGTGGTAATTCCTTTTCCTGACCATTAACAAATGCAACGGCCTTACCTTCATCCCGAGTTTCGGCGGCGGCGGGAAATATATCGGTTAATTCGGCGTTCCGTTCCGCGCCGACAAGTTCTGCGGCATCACCCAGCCATGTGCGACTCTGTTCTATGTAAGCTAATAACTGTTCTTGAGGGTTTTTATTTTCAGGATTATTCATTTCACGCATTATATCACACTCCTTATGCTTTGTCAATTATTACTGGTGTAGATGACAGACTGATCAATGAAAGGGCTTGGGGCGCTGGTGCGCAAAAATCTGCTTTGCACCAGCGCCCGGTTCAGCCTAGATAGGATCTTCCTGGGCTCGATGATGGTCGGCCGCCGACAGAGCCACAAAATACATGGCAACGAAGTGCCCTTCCATGTCCTGCTGCCAGAAAGCTTCGAACCGCTGACGATCCTCCACGTAAGCAACCTGCTGAAAAACCAGCCTGTCACAATATGCGTAGAGGTGTTCTCCCGGCAAAAGCGCCCGCATCGCTTGTTCGTAGTTTCCTTCGAACTTCGATGCCAGCTTCCTGCCGACACGTCCTTCAGAAACATCTTCTGGGGGATTGTAGTAATTGCTCACTCGCGCCTCCGCTGCCTTTCGTAAGGCATACTTTCGATGATCAGTCTGTCAAAGTGCTGTTTTTAGGTGGCAAAGCTCTACCAGAAAACAACTGCAATAGTATGATATAAATGACTTAATGTCAATATAATAGAACAATATTTTATAATCTTTTTATCTGTTAACTCGTAATTTGTGAATGAGTATTCACAATTCTTGTCATTTGTGCTATGATGGTGACATGACCAATTTAGAAGCAGCAGGACTAACAGCCACAGAGGCCAAAACCTATATCTCCCTGCTCTCACGGCCCGAATGGCTACCCAGCGAGCTCGCAAAAAATGTCGGCGAGACGCGCACAAACATGTATAAAATTCTTGATCGTCTTGCAGGCCTGGAACTAGCTGACCGATACGACAAAAACAAGAAGCTGCACTACCGCGCAGCTAACCCAGCTCGACTCATTACCCTTGCTCAAGAATTGCGCGAGCAGAGACTGCGAGCCGAACAGGACCTAGAATATAAGGTGCAACAATTAACACAAGACTACATAAAGGCGAACGAGCAACCAGGAGTGCGTTTTTTTCAGGGGAAGGAGGCGATTGCGACTATCTTTAAGGAGATAGCAAGCTCCAAAGAAGAAGTAGTGTTTATAAACACATTAGCCGGAATAGACTTCTACGGTTTTGATATTATGCACGATTTCCGCACACTGGCCGTGAAAGCAGGCGTGCCTCGCCGAGCACTCACGCCCGACACTACTCTTGTTGCACGGGATTACAAGGAACGTGATGCCCAAGCACTTTTGAAGCGGACCTGGTTGAAAAAAGACGACTACAGCGCACCGGTGGAATGGGGTGCTTTTGAGGACAAGCTTTACTTGATATCTTATGGACAGGAAGCGCTGGGGATTATTATTCAAAGCCAGCAAATAGCCGACGGGTTTAAGCAGCTGCATAAACTGATGGAGCGCGGACAAAAACTGCTTCCAAGGTACAGCAGGCTACCTACATTTGATCAGTAAAGTTACTCGGCCCTAAGTAATCTTTGGTTTTCGTAAAGCAACCGGGCCACCTCGCCCAGATAAAATGTTTCCTTTAGGTTTGGGTTTGCAGCCGTGCCAGATGGTATAAACTCCAGGTCTTGCCGTTTGTGTTTCCGCAGAACTACCTGTGCAGACAACGCGGTGCGCTCGATATGCGGATTAGCCGTCACAAACGCCACGCGGGCACTAGCTGGAGGCTGATAAGTAGCCAGCCAGTCAGCGATACAAGCTTCAGTTGTGTGCCGAGGTTCTCCATTAGGTCGCTCCACAGCCAACGTGTGCAATAGACTGACAGGCGTTCCATTCCATACAAATTCATAACGTTTGATAGGATCCGGAGGGCGATTTCCTTCGTATGGATTACCGAGGCGTAAATGCAGTTTTTTGAGCGTGAGATTGCCGAGTTGCGCCAGGGCCGCCAGCCGTATTAGGTCGGATTCCCATTTTAAAGTTGACCCTCCCTCCTGTACCCTCTTCAGCCAAGCATCCGAGTGCTCTGCGGTTTGCTGCAAGTTTTCATCTATTTCATCTGTTTCGTTTTCGTACGGTTCGCGCTGGCCGCCTAGGAATATAATCTGGCCCGCTGTGACTCTTCCGCTCTTCATAGTGCGGTTTAGAAATTCCAACCGGCTGTTATTTCCGCGTTGTATTCCCCCTAGCACAAGCAGCTGATCGTAATGGCCATTTGGCACGGGCACTTCATCTACCATGCCAAACCGCTCGTATAATCGCATAAGCCTTGGTCTGTCATCTTCTCCAATAAAGTGTTTGTGCTGCGGCTGCGTATGATCTCCCTTCACCCAGGGTTGCGTAAAGTTGACTGCCTGGTCTAGGTTTCCCGCAGCTTCGCGAGGAATATCTACAATTTCAAATAAATCAGCAAGTTCAAGGCGATTACGGCCGATGAACAATTCCTGTGGAATCTTATTTTCTGGTGTTTGTATGCGGCCTTCTGAAGCGGGCATCATACATATATATTAGCACATTTATAGGTCTTTTGCAAGTTTTGCGGAATCCCTACTCTGCTGATTCTCTGTTACAATAGCCTCATGAGCAAAAAAGTGATCGCATTGGTCGGTATGCCAGGTACCGGCAAAGGTACATGTACTGACTATTTACATGAAAAATACGGCTGGAAAGTCGTGCATTTTGGACACATGGTATACGATGAAGTCCAACGACGTGGACTAGATAACGTTAAAGACGAGGTGTTCGTACGTGAAGATATGCGTCGGCTAGACGGCCCTGCCGTGCTTGCAAAGCATGCGACGCGCAAGGTACAAGAATATTTTGATGCTGGAGAAGATGTAATTGTCCTTGATGGCCTTTATAGCTGGACTGAGTACAAGCATTTGGCTCATATGTTTGGCGAAGAGCTGACTGTGATAGCGGTCGTCGCACCCAAGACCTTGCGCCGCGAACGAGTCCTTAAGCGCAAGGACGGTCACCGCACATATACGATAGAACAACTGATTACCCGCGAAACTGCAGAAATTGAAAACCTAGAAAAAGGCGGCCCGATTGCGTTTGCCGACTATACAATTGTAAACGACGAAAGCCTTGAAGCTTTGCAGAAAAAGATTGAGAAAATCTTAAAAGAGGTCGGTATAAGCAACTAATTTTCGCATAGCAAGTCTTGGCACAGGTCCTGCATTTGCCGCAGAATTGAATCATGCTCTTCGGCTATGGTATTGAAACCCGGCCTGATGGAAGGTCTCTCCCGGTGATCTGGCGTCGTCATGTATGAGTCAATTAACACCAGCTGGCCTTCCCTGCTTACCACCAGATTACCCAAGCCGCCGATGTCCGGCAGTAGCCCTTCATTTCGTTCAAGTGCTTTGCTCTGGGTGCAAAATATTTCGAGCTGCGCCCCGACGAGCTCAGACGGAATGCCACTCTGCTGAAGCCTGTGACTGACGGTCTCTGGGGTGGATTCAGCCAAATCGTGCACCGCAATATTGACTAATGGCTGCTTGGTTATCACCGCCTGCCGCGCTCCTTTAAGCGGCGGCGCCTGCACCTCTACCACTTGATCAATGAGAAATCGCGACATGTATAAATAGCCCCGTTCAAATAATTCGTCCTTAGCTTTTGCATTTTCGCTACGCTCTTCCATCGACATATCTAAGGATTTACGGTCGATTTTAATGGCATGTCTGCCGTTCGTGACTACAATATTCTGGTTGCCCCCGGCAATGCGATGATAGCCTTCTTCCAAAGCAACTTTGTCATATAGGCGATGTAATTGTTCAGGGTATCTCCTTGCCGCGCTTACTAATGAGCGGCGAATACCATTTTTGAACAATGGTTCTTCCCCGCGGGCTTTGCGGCTCATTTCCGGGGTGCAAGAAGTCACTTCGGTTGCAACCGAATCAAGAACTCGTTCTATTTTGTGAGGTCCAATTACGCGCACTATTTAATGTAGTCGTGGAGTTTCTTGGCGTCTTTATGCTTACGAAGCTTGGCAAGTGCCTTGGCCTCTATTTGACGAATGCGTTCGCGGGTCACAGAAAACTCCTGCCCTACTTCCTCTAGCGTGTGGCTTTTGCCGTCTTCAAGTCCAAAACGAAGCTTCAGTATTTTTTGTTCGCGTTCAGTCAATGCACCAAGCATGTCTTTAACATGTTCTTTGAGTAGTTGGTTAGTAGCTGACTCTTCAGGACTAACGGTATCTTCATCTTCTATGAAATCTGCTAAGACGGAATCTTCTTCATCGTCACGCACACTCGCGTCAAGCGAACTAATGTCCTGCTTAATCTTCATAATGTGTTCGACTTTGTCGACTTCGATTTCCATTGCTGCTGCAATCTCTTCGTTGGTAGGCTCGCGGTTTAGCTCTTGCGTTAAGCGGCGCTGTGTACGAAGTAATTTGTTGATAGTTTCCACCATATGAACAGGAATACGAATGGTACGAGCCTGGTCTGCAATTGCACGGGTGATAGCTTGGCGAATCCACCAGGTTGCGTACGTTGAGAATTTAAATCCCTTGTCTGGGTCAAACTTTTCGACAGCACGCAAAAGCCCGGTGTTCCCTTCCTGAATCAAATCAAGCAGGTCAAGACCGCGTCCTACGTAACGCTTAGCGATAGATACAACTAAACGCATGTTGGCTTCGGCCATCTTATCTTTAGCGCGCTTATCACCTGACACAACTTTTTGAGCAAGTGCTAATTCCTCTTCTGCTGAAAGCAATGGAATTTTACCGATTTCACGCAGATACAAGCGGACTGAGTCGTCTGCAATGTCATCCAGGTAGACTTGCTCCGGTACGATGATCTCCTCTTCCTCTTCTTCATCAGCTGTCCAGTCGGCAGCGACTCCAGGAGCATCGGTGCTCACGGTGATTTCTATACCTTGGTCTGCGAGCTCCGTATAGAGAGAATCAAGCACGTCAACATTTTCAGGCACATCTGGGATCGCCTTGAAAATCTCACGCTGATCAATTTTCTTATCCTTTTTTGCTTTTTGTAGTAATACTTTTTTTGCATCTTCTAAAGTTGAATCTGCTGGTACATCATCTGGCATCCAATACCTCCTTGGTATGTCGTAATAGTTCGTCGTATTTTTTTGCGTCGGCCAACAGTGCGCCGCTCGCGGCATCATCTGATTCGCGCATTTGCGCGGCTAGCTCGGCTTTTTTAGTTTTCACATACGTTTCGATGAGACGGATCTGTAGTCGAGTGGCTTCGTACTGAAGCTCTATATCCTCGAGATCTTGGTAAAGCGTCTCGTACTGTAATGAAACTATTTTAATATAATCCGCGAGTGTCTGCAACTCCTTAGACCGGGTCAGTTTGCCATCAAAGTCCGGATGTTCGCGTAAATAGCGCATAAGTGCCCCTGCCTGCTCGTTAGGCAGCATCTCCGGCAAGATGTGTTGCATGTGTCCGCGCAAACTTGGACGCATCAAACAAAGCGCCATCAAATGGTCTTGTATTTTGTTAAGCTCGATTAGATTCTTATCTATTTTCACCGGTTCGGCTTTGCTCTTTTTGAGTACTGGCTGCAACGTCTGGGCGTCAGCCATTTTGCTGCGCATGGCGTCTACACTCACACCCAGCATCGTAGCGATTCGACCGAGGTAATGGTCTTGCTCTACTTGGTCGTCCAGTCGCCGAATGACTGCCAGCATAATGTCGCTAAATTCGCGCTTGCCCTGTGCGCTGGAAATATCTAACAGAGAGGAGTACCGTTCCAGCAGCCAATCAAGTGCATACTGATTTTGTTCAATAACTCGCACCCAAGCATCTGGATCCTTGCGCACTAGATCGTCTGGATCCTTGCCCTCAGGTACTGTAATCATGCTCAATGACACCTTAACTTTGCTGGCAATCGGGATAGCGCGCTCGGTAGCTGCCAGCCCTGCCTTGTCCTGATCGAATGCTAAGCGGAGATCGTTCGTAAAACGGCCCAATGTCTTTAGGTGCATTTCCGTGAGCGCTGTTCCGGCGGTTGCTACAACTTCGCGCACACCGGCCTGATGGCTAGCTATGACGTCCAGATTGCCTTCCACTAGTACCGCATACTTCTTTTCCCGGATTGCGTCTTTAGCGAGATGTAACCCGTAAACGTGCCGTCCCTTGTCATAGAGCGGCGACTGCGGAGTGTTGAGGTATTTCGGAGCATTTGGGTCATCTTCGAGCAAACGTGCCGTAAAACCAATCACCCGCCCTTGCGCGTCTTGCAGCGGAATCTGAATCCGTCCACGGAACATATCACCTCGGTAGCTCTTTGTCATCAGTCCTGCTTGCTGCAGTTCTTTATCGTTAAAGCCTTTAGTTTTTAGGTAGTCACAAAGTGCTGAGCCGTTGTTGGGCGAATAACCAATTCTGAATTGCAGGGCAATTTCTTTGGTAAACTGACGCTTTTTGAAAATGTATTCTAGAGCAGCCTGATTTTTGCTGAACTGCACCTGGTAGAATCGTGCGGCTACTTCATGAGCTTGATAGAGTCGTTCTTTTAACTTCCCTGTTTCGGCAGTTCTTCCGGATTGGTACTGCGAAAGGTCTACCCCGGCCTTGCGGGCTAGATGCTCAAGCGCTCCCTTAAAATCCAGCCCCTCCATTTCCATTACAAAGCTGAACACATTGCCGCCCTTGCCACTACTAAAGTCATGCCAGATCTGCTTTTCGGGGCTGACCATAAAACTTGGCGTCTTTTCGGCGCTAAAAGGACTTAAGCCCTTGAAGTTACGACCAGCACGCTTAAGTTGCACGTACTCACTCACGACGTCTTCTAAACTAATCCGGCTCTTTACTTCCTCGACTGCATCCATATCTGTTCTCATTGTACTCTACTCTGTTAGTAAGCGCTTGCTTATGCTTAAATATACGTAATATGCAACCGCAGAACCCGATGCCGGCGCCGCCGCCAATTACACCAGAGAATAATCCATATGATTTTATTACCAATCCAGGACCAGCAGCAAAGAAAAGCTGGATACCTAGTGGTAATTCAACTGGTCAGCGACTCCTGATAGTTTCAGTTGGTCTGCTGATTATAGTAATCATCTTTGCTATCGTGGCTTCACTCATTGGTGGTGCCGGTCAGGGCGACAAGCAGGTACTGCTGAGCGCAGCTTTGCAACAGCAAGAATTAATAAGAGTTGCAGGTGTTGCAGAAGAAAAAACACGCGGTAACAGCGCCAAGGACCTCGCCACTACCGTCAAAATGACGCTACAGTCTGACCAGTCTGAACTACAAGCTATCGTAAAGAAAAGCGTAAAATTGGATGCAAAGACACTAGCCACTAGCAGAAATGCCGAAACAGATAAGCTATTAACCGCTGCCGAGCAAACCAATCGATTTGATGAATTCTATACGCAGTATACGAAAGAAGAACTGACCAAATACCAGTCCACGCTCAAGAAAATGCACGACGGTACGAATAATAAAGAAGATCGCGCTACGCTCGCTAAGCACTACGAGCACATTGGCTTGCTACTAGGAACTGAGTCTAACTAAGTTACAGTTGGGGTGTCAGACTCAGCTTGGGTGACAAGTTCGTAACTGTGCCTGATAAGTGCCTTTATTTCGTCCCAGTCCAATTGGCCCGATACAATAATCGTATTCCAGTGTTTTTTATTGAGGTGGTAGCCTTCCATGACTTCGGTATACTTTTTGCGCAAAACTTTTGAAAGCAAGGGGTCGCATTTCAGGCTGATGCGAACGGGAATCTTCCCTTCCGCAATTAGCGCAAACATTTTGTCGTCCACTTTATAAACAGCAACTTCCTTACCAAATGGATATTCCAGTTTGGCATTCGGCATACTCAACACATATTCTTCAACAGTCTTATGATCCATCAGTTCCTACTATAGTAATTTTCTACTAAAATATTTTAAAACATTTTTACTTTACTTGCAACCTACGATTCTGAGGGGTTCGGCTGGTCGGGATTGCGATGGAACCAGTCCATGTAATATTGCAGTTCGGCGATGGAGGCTTGAATGTCATCGAATGCGCGATGATTATTGTCTTTTTCAAATACCACACCGTATTTGCCCTGCATGAGAATTTTGAAAGATGATACGTCTAGCATTCGGTAGTGTAGCTTTAGGTCCAGTGCTGGCATCCATGACTTTATGAACAATCGATCGTTATAAATTGAGTTCCCTGCTAAGATAGCTGGCTCGTCACCAAAATGGCGCGACACGAGCTCGATGAGCTCCTGCTCGACTTGCTGCAGCGGCTTACCCTCATCCAGTTTTGCCAGAAAGTCATCACGGTTCTTTGGAAATTCACGCCACCAGATATTTTCCTGCATACGCTCAATAACTACATCGCGGTCTTGCTGAATGCGCGCTTCATAAGTCTCTAATGTCTTGAAATTAAAATCCGTAACCTCAAGTCCTACTTCAAGCAAGACGTCATCAGACGGATTTAATCCCGTCATCTCAAGGTCAACCCATAGAATTTTGGTTGGAATTGCATTTCTATCACTCATTAAAAAGTAGTATACAGCACGCGACAGATCATCTCAGCTTCTCGGGGTATACTGAAGGTATGAAAAAAATGCGACTTCCAATACTTGGCTTAGCTCTACTGATAGTAATCGGCCTAACGGTCCTCCATTTTTCAAAAAATGTCGTTCAGGCCCCGGAGCCACCACGAAACGAGTCAAAACAGGAGTTGCCTGCGCCCACAACAGATTCAAAAGAATTTGATAAGAATCAGCACTCGCTGACTGAACTTGGGAGCCTATGGATAATTGTTAATAAAACTCGCCCCATTCCACTGGACTACGCCCCTAGTAATTTAGCCACCCCCAAAGTCACCTTAAATCCACGAAAAACCGCCGATGAAAACCAGCTGGAACAAGGCGCTGCCAAGGCGCTCGAAGAACTTTTTGCCAGCGCAGAAACTGCAGGACACAAATTAATGCTGGCTAGCGGCTACCGCTCAGCAAAATTGCAGGCTACCTACTACAACAGTTACGTGTCTCGGGACGGCCAGGCTGCAGCTGACCGCTATAGCGCAAAACCAGGGACAAGCGAACACCAGACAGGGCTATCGCTGGATATTTCCCGGATTGATCGCAGTTGTTATTTAGAGGTATGTTTTGATGAAACTGCCGAAGGTAAATGGCTAGCCGACAATGTGCACAAGCACGGATTTATATTACGCTACCCTGAAGGCAAAGAATCTGTCACCGGATATCAGTACGAACCGTGGCATTTCCGATTTGTCGGCAAAGAACTAGCCCAGGAATTGTTTACTACAAATAAAACCGTTGAGGAGTTCTTTGAACTATAAAAGTTATGTCGTTTAGTACTCGCTGGATTTTAAAATTTTTACACTAGTGAATTGATTGAGTAAATCAGTCACGCGTTTGGTCTGCGCCTCGACCGAGGTGTTGTTTTGAGAGCGGGCTAGTGCGTCCGTCGAAGCATCTAATGCATACAGCTTAATGTTTCTACGCTTGAGCAGGTCTTCCCTGGCCATCTCATCTGCCGTCCATTCGTAGTGCATGTACATCGGGAGAAACGCCACTTCTGTAATTTCCTTACTGGAAGTATTAATATCCATAACTGCCAATCCACCAATCAAACTTCCTGTATCGAGCTGTGTACTGAGCAAGTTTCCGAGACTGAACCACACAATCGTTTCCCCGCCACCAGCTTTGAGCAGTTTTTTTACCGGCTGCAACACATGTGGCCCATGGCCCATAACAATATCTGCTCCGTGAGCTGCAAAAGTATTTGCCCACTGCTCTTGCATGGCGTTGGCAGCGGGACTGTACTCAGTACCCCAGTGCACGCTAACGAGTACGATATCTGCTTTGCTGTGAGCTTCTTTAAGCTGCGAGGCGACAAGATTTTCGCTTAAAAGGTTGAGGCCGTAAGACGTAACGTCTCGGTTGTTCGAATATTCTGCATAAGCAACAAAAGCAAACTTCACGCCTTTTGATTCAAAATATTTTACCTGCTGCTGCTCTTCTGCAGTGCGATTGGATCCCGCATGAGCTAAGGGTTTAATTTCTTCCCATAGGCGGACAGTTTTATCTATTCCGGTTTGGCCAATATCGTTTGAATGATTGTTCGCCAGACTAATGACGTTGCAGCCGACGCTTGAGAGGTCACGTGCGAACTGCTCAGGAGCGTTGAATGCAGGATAACCCCTAACTGATCCGCCAGCACTTGGTGCTTCCTGGTTACAAAAACGCACGTCCGCGGCCTTGAAATATTTCTCTACTTCGCCAAAAAACGGCTTGTAATCATACCCGTCAGCGGTTTTAGCCTGCTGATTTATAGAGTCATGCGGCAACATGTCGCCTCCTGCAATTATGCGAAGGCGATCTGATTTTGATGTTCCCTGATTCTCCGCTGTTTCAGTTTTTTTCTCAGATTGCTGCAACTGGACAAGAGTCCTAGATCGATGAACAACAAAATAAGCGCCAATTGAACTAACAACGACAAGCATTGTTATGATGATGACTATTTTCTTCTTATTCACTAGTTTTCTCGATGGGCTGGAAATCTAGGCTCGCGGAATTTATGCAAAAACGAATGCCCGTCGGTTGATCGGGTGCATCGTTAAACACATGACCTAAATGCCCGTCGCAATTAGCGCAGAGGATTTCTACCCGCTCCATGCCGTGGCTTGCGTCTGCCACGAGTCGCACAGCTTTAGTGTCAGCTACATCATAAAAACTTGGCCAGCCGGAACCTGAATCAAACTTGGCTTCACTGTCGAACACTACCGTTCCGCAACCGGCGCAGGTGTATTTGCCAGTATCTTTATTATGCAGCAGCTCGCCCGTAAAAGGCGCTTCCGTGCCCTTTTCACGCAGTACTGCATACTGTTTGGGGGTTAGCTTCTTTTTCCAGTCTTTGTCAGCCAGTTGCATAGGTCAAGCCTTCTTCTTGTCTAGTCGATCCAGTTTAAGCCGATGTACAATCGTATAGATTACAAAAGCGACAACTATAAAACTAATGAGTTGCGAAGCAAAAGCACCCCAGGCAAAATCCGCACCTTTTCCCAGTAAGTTCAAGTGAAAAACTTTATCAGGCAAATTGCCACCCCCAGGCAACAGCAGACCAAGCATAGGGTCTATAAAACTTTTGATGATCTGATCAACGAGTACTTTTACCTGTGTACCCAGCACTAAGCCAACGGCCAGACCCACTACGCCCTGCTCGCGCACAAAGTCCGTAAATCCCTGCAATGGGCTTAGAACTCCGGGCACTTTTAGTTCGGGTAACTCTTCTGGTGCATTCTCTGGTTTAGTAACTTCTTGCGCTTTTTTAGGCATACAACAATCAACTCCCTTTTTTTCAGTATACGACGAATCACCCCAAGAGGGGAATATCTGCTAAGTCTGCCGCGCGTCAAGCAAACGACGAATGGCAATTGTTATTGCAGCTTCTTTCAATGAAACCTTTTGTTCAGCAGAATATCGCAGCGCTTCCTTGATCGAGGGGACCATGTAGCGCTCTAGCTCGGCATTAACCTTGTCTTCGTCCCATGTCTCATTTTGACGGTTCTGCAACCACTCTAAATAGCTCACGATGACGCCACCGGCATTTGCCAGAACATCCGGCACAATCACCACGCCCTGCTCCGTTAGGTACTGGTATGCTACTTCATTAATCGGCCCATTTGCGAGTTCTAATATGATCTTGGCTTTAACGTTTTTCATATTGTCTTCTGTAATAACGTCGCCGAGCGCCGCCAGCACCAGCACATCAAGCTCTTCGTTAATCAGCTGCTCGTTAGAAATCGTTACCGTGTCGTCATCGCGATATTCAGCGAGCCGTTTACCCTGTTGTTTATACTGCGCCAATTCGTCGGCACTGAGGCCGAACGCAGAGCTTACCCCACCGCTGGAATCGGTTGCGGCAGTTAGTGTCACATTTGGCAAGATATCTTCTGCAAGCACGCCAAAAAAGAGACCAACATTGCCAAATCCCTGAATCCCTACACTGAGCGGCTTTTTGTTCATTTTGCGCGCGGACAGAATTTCCCGTAGGGCTATGACGCCGCCGCGACCCGTTGCCGCTTCACGTCCAGCGCTTCCACCGTTTTCCAGAGATTTACCCGTAAACGACGCTTTGGTATTGTCACCAGTAATTTTCTCGAACTCGTCCACCATCCAATCAATGATGGTTGCATTGGTATTCACGTCCGGGGCCGGCACGTCTTTATCGGGTCCGATATGCGCCGAAAGGTGTGCCACATACTTGCGTGCAACTTCTTCCAATTCTGCTTGGGTCATTTCTTTTGGGTTAAGCGACACGCCGCCTTTACCACCGCCAAGCGGCAACCCAACTGCAGCTGTTTTGAGCGACATAAGTGTGGCGAGCGCTTTGACCTCGTTCAAATCCACTTCGGGATGAAAGCGGATACCACCTTTGTATGGCCCGAGGGCGTTGTTGTGCTGTACCCGATATGCTTTGTGCTTATTTCCATTATCCAGCTCTATTTCAAACACATGTTCAGCATCGGCTTTAAGTAAATATTCAATGTCTTCATCTGACAATTTAAGACGCTTTCCGACTTGTTCAATCAGCGCGTGGGCGGTCTGTAGCATAGGTATCTCCGATTAAGCGTACTTTCGATTGTACGCTTAAAGGGGTCAAAATCCAGTCATTTTTTACTCTGTAAACTTACATGCGGTCGACGGCTGGTATTCCAAGAAGTGTAAGGCCCGACTTAAGCGTGTCGGCATAACCCTCAACCAGTGCGAGTCGCGTTGCTTCTCGTGGGTCGTCAAGTACTCGATTGTGTTCGTAGAAGCGGTTGAAAGATTGTGCCAATTCATAAAGGTACGTACAGATATGGCTCGGAAGCAGGTCATGTATGGCCCGTTCTGTTATTTCAGTATATTCACCGATTTTACGCAGTAAACTTCTCTCATCAGGTTCTAGATCATTGATTTCAGGAGTTAAAGTATCAGGTGCTTTGGCTAGAATACTGCGAGCTCTCGCATGCGCGTACTGCAAGTACGGCCCTGAGTTTCCGAGAATATTTACTGATTCTTTTGGATCATAAATTATGTCAGTGCCCAACCGCTGCTTTAAGAATGCATACTTTATTGCCGCCAACACCGCGTCATCATTATCTTGACCCGTTGCTTCACGATTGGCCTCGGCAGCTACTTCAATCACATCGACTGCACGCAATATATTGCCTTTGCGACTGCTCATCTTGGCGCCACCAGCAAGTTTTACCAGACCATGCGTCAGATGTGTGGTTGCTCTTGTTAACTCAGGCTCAAACTGCTCAATCGCCTTAAGTACCACCGCCATATATTGCTCTTGCTCGTTACCAGTGATAACTACTGATCTGTCGAAGTTATAATCTTTTTTCTTGAGCATGATGAGGCCCACGTCTTTGGTCTCGTAGGTAGGCAATCCTTCGCTGTTGATGAACACTCTTGTATGAAGCCCGTGATCTTCCCCTTTAAATACAACTGCTCCGTCAGACTCTACAAAAACGTCACCGATGTGCTCTTTGACAGTAGCTAGGCCAATGCCAGCAGTCTGACTCTCGGGATAGTACTTTTCAAAATGTGTACCGATTTGCTTATAGAAAGTATCGAAATAATCATAGCTCCACTGCCGAGTTGTCCAGTAAATTTGAGCGAGCGGCGTAGCTGTATCACCCTCGGAGTGAAACTGATACACCTTTTTATTCAGTGCCACAATCTCCTGCTTGGCTACCTCATCATCTTCGTAGGCATTCGTGCCCACTACGTAGCATTCAGCCATCCATTCGGCTCGCTTGTTCGCATCGATCTCCGCAAGTTTATCAGGGCACTCCCCACCTAACTGCTGTAACATTGCCCACATAGTTTTGCCAACATGCAATCCTACGTCACCACCAAAATTCACACGGTGCACTGTCGCTCCCGCCGCCTGCAAGAAGTTAGCAATAGCATCTCCGACAACGCTTGTATACAGATGCCCTGCGTGCAGCACTTTAAAAGGATTAGGATCTGAGTATTCGGCGACAATTACCTGCCCGGCTAAACTCTGGGCGATTTTTTGCTCTGCTACCTGAGCCAGGGCTGTATCAGTGAGCGTCAGGTTAATAAAACCTGGTCCAGCTATATCTACCTTCGCTACTGAGGGGTGCTTAATAACACCTAGGAGCTCCTGGGCTATCTCGCGGGGGTTCTTGCCGACTTGCTTGGCAAGCTGCAATGCAACATTAGTGGCATAATCACCAAATTGTTCATCCGGGCGTGACAATTCAACTTCGGGCTGTACACCGAACAATTTTTGGCAACAATCAGCAATGCACGTGGTAATTTCTTCTCTCATTACTTGAGATTATATAGCTTCAGGCCAGGCTTGCTAATTATTTTAATGGCCGACAAGCGTGGCTTCGGCATATAGTTCTCCTTAATCAGTCGAATTATAACAGATACAGGGCTCTGTCGATCTCCCTGTTATAATAGTACGCAATGACTCCAATAAACATTGCCTTAGACTGGGTACGAAGTTACGTTAAATTTGTTATGCGCAGTATTGCCAGGGTGTTATTAACCCTTACGGGTGGGCGAATCAGCGCGACGTTTGTCACTATAGGCGCCTTCGTTATGCACGTCCCGATCGCCTATCTCATAGCAACGGACTCGCACATATGGGCAGCAGTACTCCTGGTTGTGTTTGGCTTAGCCGACTCGCTTGACGGCGAGCTTGCCCGCATGAAAGGTACCGCCAGCAGCGCCGGCATGCTACTGGATGCATCTACGGACCGCATGAAAGAAACATTGCTCTACATCGGTGCTGCATACTTTTTGGCAACAACCGGTGAACCCACAACAGCTGCGTGGGCAGTCGCAGCCTGTGGCGCCAGCATCTGTGTAAGCTACGTTAAGGCCAAAGGCGAAACTGCTGTTGCCGGTGGCAAACTCACAGCAAATGAAGTTAATCGCCTATTTCAGGATGGATTGTTCAGGTTTGAAATTCGCATGCTGATTCTGGTCATTGGTCTACTCACTAGCCTATTGCCTGCCGTCATTATTATTGCGCTTGCTTCTACTTATACCGCATTTGAACGACTGATTAAAATTAGTAGAAAATTGTAGTGTACAAGGTTGATTTGCACACCCATTCAGAAGCCTCTCCCGACGGCGGCATAACGCGTTCGCAATATGCCCGTTCGTTATCATCCGGACTGCTCGATTGCGTTGCAATTACAGATCATAACCATGTGGACTTTGCGCTATCACTCCAGCAAGAATTAGGAGATAAAATCATTGTGGGCGAAGAGGTAATGTCCACCGGGGGAGAGATTGTAGGCCTGTATTTGACTGAACTCGTTCCGGCAGGACTCACGCCCGCCGAGACTATTTTGCGCATTCGAGCTCAAGGCGGATTAGTCTACATTCCTCACCCGTTTGAAACCATCAGAAAGGGCCTGCACCCAGCTGTTCTCGAGTCCATAGCACAGGATGTGGATATGATAGAAGTCTGCAATGGCCGAGCGTTTGCACAAAACCGAAGTGAACAGGCCTATGTGTGGGCCAAGTTAAATCGAGTCATAGGTGCTGCGAGTAGCGACGCCCACGGCTACAGAGGTTTGGGCAAAACATATACCACACTAAAAGATTTCCCCACAAGGAATAACCTGCTCGAACTAGCCGCACAGGCCACATTGAAGACTGATTGGCCAGGTATTCGAGCCCTGCTCTACCCCAAATACAACAAATTGAAACGAAAGGTAAAAAAACAGTCATGAACACCATAATGGAAGCCTTCTTGTTCTTCCTGCCAGCAGGTATTGCCAATATGAGTCCTGTGCTTGCAGCACGACTACCCCTGCTGAAAAACTGGAAAACACCACTCGATATGGGCAAATCCGTAGATGGACACCGGCTACTTGGTGCGAATAAAACTTGGCGCGGGCTATTATTTGGTGCTCTAATGGCAGCTATTACCGCGGGAATAATTTACCGAATCTTAGAAGACGGCAACGGACTAGCCGCAGCGATGCTTGTTGGTGGGCTGATGGGATTTGGCGCCTTAATTGGCGACGCCGTAGAAAGTTATTTTAAGCGACGGCGCGGTGTTAAGCCGGGCGAAGCCTGGTTCCCATTTGATCAGACCGATTACATAATTGGTGGTCTGCTGTTTGTCGCGCCCTTTACGGGACTATCGGTCAATCTAGCTCTGGCTGTGTTTATTCTCTATTTTGTATTGCATGTAGTGACCAGCTATATTGGCTATTTGGTCGGCCTCAAAGACAAGCCCATTTAAAACTGGCTAGGCTTTAACAAAGCACTCACAGTGGAATGCTTGCTTAAAGAGTTTTTCGCCGAAATACTCCATCATGGCTTCGGTTTGCGATGGCATCGCAATTAATGCTTCGTGCTTTTTATACTGCAGCTCGGGTGTCATGCATAAATAAATGTCACATTCATCAGACTTTTTGAGTGGTGGCTTATCAATATTGAAGTAAATATCTAGTTCTTTATCAGCAGCTTTCAGAATATTGTCATAGTTTTCCTGCAGCTCTACCAGATGGTAAATAGCAACGTCCAGCCCGGTTTGCTCGACTGCTGAAGTAGTCCACAGTGACACTGTCTGATGATCAGAGTGGCCAGTTAGCCCATCGGGCCCAAAGGTCAGAATTGTGTCGGGTCGGATCATGCGGATCATGTCACAGAGCCGACTGGCCATTTCGTCAGTTCCTAAATTGCAGCAGTCACCGTCGTGACAACCCAACCAGTAGTGTTCTTGCACCCCTAGTGTGTCTAAAGCACGGATTAACTCTTTGGCACGGATTTCGCCAAGTTGTTCGGCTGGCCAGCGGGATTCATCGCGCACACCTGCTTCGCCCTTCGTAGCCGTTATGCAGGCGACTCGTTGCCCGTTTGCAACTGCAGCCGCCATAATACCGGCGCTAGCATACGTCTCGTCATCAGGGTGAGCCCAGATACCAAGGATGGTACCAAGTGAAGCGATATCCTGCGGAGACGTCAGCTGTTTCATACTTTTATTATACCACAATCATGCAAGTTTTTCAATCGCAGCCCGGGGCTAATCATCGAGTGACTTCTTGAATTTCTCGATCAAATCAACCGGAGTCGGATTGAGTCCATTCAACAGTGCTACATACAAACTTACGAAATCACCGAGGGCTACAGTCCATAGAAGATGTTGCAAAACGGTGTCGCCTTTTGCATCAACTACATGAGCAGCCGGGCGCTTACCGGATAGCAAACGATCAGAAACTTCAAAACGCTTAATCACCCGTTCGTGTTCAAGGCTGGAACGAAGGTCAATCACCGTATACGGCTTGTCCACCGGATGACTGGTCCATCCAAGGAATTCATTGTGGTTAAACTCCGGAAGGGATCCGCACCAGGCAACGTTCTTGGCGTTTTCATTAAAGCTTATTTTCCACTTGTAAGCTGCCGGGAACATGAGCGGACCACCGTAAATGACTGGTGATTTGCCGATTATCTCTAATGCTAGTTGCTTCGCCTGGTTCTCGGCTGTTGGTACGGTAGGTAGCCATTCTTTAACTGCTTCACGGATAAACACTGAACTCTTGTGCAGGTCTGCTTCGGCTGAATCGGATGCTAGCAGTCCAGCTTGGCCCAGAACAGTCACAAGTGCCCGAAGGCCCGACAGTGCTGCATACCGTGGCTGGCTTGTCTGCGGCAGTAAAGCCATCGGATAGCCTTTATCGCGGGCGATATCTGCCAGCTTACCACCACTGGCGATAACTGCGATTGTTGCGCCCTTCTCTTCTGCGGCAGTAAGCGCGGACAATGTTTCTTCGGTATTGCCTGAGTAGCTCGACGCTATAAACAATGTACCCGGACCAACATATGCTGGAATTACGTAATCTCGGCAGATTACAAAAGGAACTTTATGCCCGGGCCATACTGTACTGAGTAGTGCTCCAAGGGCTGAACCGCCCATTCCAGCAAATACTACATTAAGTATATTCACATCAATTTTTGGCACATCAAACAGGTGTTCAAGCTGTTGCCATTGCTTCTCCGCTATACCAAGGGCGTCTTGCGCATCACGTTCATGAATCATTTTTAGGTCATCCAGCATAAAAACCTCCGGTTTAAGCAAGTAGTAACTAGAATCTAGTAAATAGTATCCTGCACTTGAAAGCTAGTTCTAATTGCTAGTTTCTATTTTCTAAGATGCTTATGCTACAATTTTATTAGCAAATTGAAAATTCCGTCGCTTTCGGCGACAAAGAGGGGGTGGCATGTTCGGTCAAGACAATACTCAAGATCAAAATCCGTGGTTAAACAACCCAGATACTCAATTTAATCCTACTTCTCCGCAGCAAGATCAAGCTCCGGTGGATAATGGCTCGGTCGGCGCAGCGCCAATGCCTGATCCTATTACCCCGCAAACCGATCTATCAGCTCCGGTAGTTGCAGATAGTCCCACACAGGACCACACAGCAGCCGCAGGCGGCACCTCTAACGATGAACTGCTACAGATTAAGCAAGACGCACTCCAGCAGCTCAGTCCGCTCGTAAACCAGCTTGAGCTATCACCAGAGGAAAAGTTCCGCACTACCATGATGATGATTCAAGCTGCCGATGATCATTCCCTGCTCAGCCAAGCTTACGAAACTGCCAAGCAAATTGGAGATGAAAAGTTACGCGCGCAAGCATTGCTGGATGTTATTAACGAAATCAACTACTTCACCCAACAACAAAAGAGTTAGTAGGTAGTAGGTAGTAGGTAGTAGGTAGTAGGTAGTAGGTAGTAGGTAGTACAATTATAAAAATAGACGGATTCATTCCGTCTATTTTTATTCCTATTTATTGGAAAGAGAAGCCGGAACGAGAATTCATTTCTCGTTACCGCGCGATGAGAAAACCTAGCCGGAGGTCCCATACGGCTGTACACAGGCCGGATGGGCCGCGCATGGTTGTCTCATTATCTCTTAGGGCTGATACACATACTGCTGATAAGGCTGCTTATCATTCTCATTCTGCACCGGCATGTAAATGCGCTGCGGAGACTGATCGGCCATGCGTTCCATCAGTTGTCGCATCATTTTTAATTCTTGCTCCATGGTCATCATGCGCGTCTCCATAGTTGCTACCCGACGAGTGCTTTGAACATGATAGAACTCCATGCGTCGGAGCATATTTTGCTGATAAACCTGCAGCAAATCGCGAACGTAGTTCATCATTCGATCTCGTGACGCTTCGGTTAGCGACTGTATCTCATGACGAGTCGCCACCTTTTCTATAATTTGCTTCTTCGTATTATCCAGCAGGCCTTGCGCCTCCTGTTTTGTCATTGGTCCCATATTCCCTCACCACCTTCCTGCCCTTACAGTAGAATTCATTGTACGTTGATTTCTCTCTTTGTCAGGGAGAATTTTAGCTTTAGCGTTATGGCAGCGATCGACCCGTTATTACACCGAATAACACCTTTTGGTTTTAGGGTTTTAATCATTTGCTATTCGCAAAGCTTGTGGTTGCTGGCTTGGTACGTCCCTCTACCAAGCAAGTGAGAATGCGAGGACAAAATGGCTTTGCCACAATTCGCTTTGTAACTTAATTACACTCCGGATGCGTGCGGAAGTCAATATTTATAGATCGTCGCCAGTGGGGCCGGTGCTGGGCAATGCGCTGGGTCCAGAAGTAGTAGCGGGCGCTACGCTGGACTGCCCTGCAGCAGTAGGTGGATCAGTAGTCGTGGCACTAGATGTGCCGGTGTTTTCAGAGTCATTCTCATTAGTATCTTCAGCGGCGGAACTGTTCTCGCCCTTTTGGTCTTTGCTATCTTCCTGAATGGAGGTTTCAGGCCCGTTGTCTTTGTTTGCAATCTTGTTGTAAGCCCATCGCCCGCCAAAGAATAGGCCGGATGCTAATAACAACGTAAGAATGAGCGTGCCACCCGCCAATAGCCAAGCGATGCCAACTCGTTCACGACGCTCGGACTGATAATACTCTTGTACTTCAGCAGGCAGGTTGGACTGATCGGTATTGGTTCCGCGATTTAGAAACGGTATCTTCACGTGGCATTACTCCTTATATAAATACTACAATAGTACAAAATAGCTTTTTTAGCAATATACTTGGCCAATGCATGAAGTTTATGCGCAATAAAAATAGCCCGGAGTGTCCGGGCTATTAGTTTATGGAACTATCGGGTCTAGAAGCCCATTCCCCCACCCATGCCGCCCATGTCAGGTGCAGCAGATTTTGGTTCTGGCACATCGACTACTAAGGCGCCCATGGTCATTGCAGTCCCAGCAATTGAAGCTGCGTTCTGGATTGCTTCTTTGGTAACGCGTGCAGGATCAATCACACCAGTAGCTTTTAGGTCTACCAGCTTAGACGGATCATTGACGTTAACACCCTGTCCTGGCTTGCCGCTCTTCACTTGAGGCAACCACTCGTCGGCATTAATGCCGGCGTTAGTTAGCAGGATACGGAACGGCTGTTCTAATGCGTTCTTTAGCAGTTGTGTACCAGCTGCAACTGAATCGCTACCAGCTACCGTAATGCCACTTGCAAGGTTGATTAGCGTAACGCCACCACCGGGTACGATTCCCTCATCAAGTGCAGCTTTTACTGCAGCAACCGCGTCATCAACACGGAACTTCTTTTCTTCAATTTCAGTTTCGGTTGCACCACCAACTTTGATAACGGCAACCTTGCCAGATAATGCGGCGCGGCGCTTCTCTAGGTTTTCACGGTCGTATTCGCTCGTTGCTGCTTTGATCTGCGTATTGATTTGAGCAATACGTGTCTCGACGTCAGCTTGGGCGCCAGCTCCTTCAATGATGGTAGTTTCGTCCTTGGTAACAATTACCTTGCGTGCTGTTCCCACCATCTCAAGATCAGCCGACTCAAAGCTGTGTCCGAGATCTTCGGTGATAACAGTTGCGCCGGTTAGTGTTGCGATGTCGTTTAGGATGTCTTTTCGACGATCACCAAATGCAGGAGCCTTAACCGCAATACAGTTGAATGTGCCCTTGAGTTTGTTTAGGATCAGGTTCGCAAGTGCGTCGCCTTCTACGTCTTCAGCAATCAATAACAGATCTTTTCGACCGGACTGCACAAGTTTTTCAAGCAGTGGCAAAATGTCTTGGATTGAGCTGATTTTCCTGTCTGTAATGACAACGGCTGGCTTGTTGTAAACACCTTCCATACGCGAGGTGTCGGTCACGAGGTATGGGCTCACAAAGCCACGATCAAAGGTAAAGCCTTCGACAACTTCGCTCTCAAGTGCAAGACCCTGGCCTTCTTCTACAGTTACTACGCCGTCTTTGCCGACTTTTTCGATAACATCTGCGATGAGGTTGCCGATTTCAGCGTCACCAGCAGATATGGTGGCAACTTCTGCCACACGGTTCTTCTTGCCTTCGATGTCTTCCGCCATTGTGCCGAGAGTTGCGATTACGTCAGCTGCTGCAGCCTCCAAGCCCTTTCGAAGTAACATCGGGTTGTGCCCTGCTGCGATCAGCTTGTTAGCCTCATTTAGAATGTGATAGGTCAGGACAGTTACCGTGGTAGTTCCGTCACCAGCCATATCATTCATCTTGTTTGCAGCTTGCTTAATAAGTTCGGCGCCGACTTTGTAGCCAAGTGTCTCGTCGTCGACATCAGCAATTTCTACACCCTTGGCCACTGTTACACCGTCATGTGTCACTGTTGGATTGCCATAGGATTTGCTGATTACTACGTTGCGACCTTTTGGACCCATTGTTGTCTTCACTGCGTTATAAAGGATTTCCGCACCACCAAGCACTCGCTTGCGGGCATCTTCGTCATAAAATACTTTCTTTGCCATACAGAGTTATCTCCTCTATTTAATGGTTGCTAAAATGTCTTCTTCTTTTACTAGAATATAATCCTGATCGCCTACTTTAACTTCAGTCGTGCTGTAGCTTTTGTAGATAATGCGATCACCAACTTTTAGCTGCTTGGCTTCCTTACCAACGGCCACAACTTTAGCGGTCTTTGGCTTATCCTGGGCAGCCTGAGTTAAAAACAAGCCACTGGCAGTCTTGCTTTCGGCCTCTTCGGCAGTAGCGACCACGTAGTCGGCTAACGGTTGAATGTTTACTGACATATTTTCTCCTCCGTTACAGTTACTGTCATTTAGGGTGAGTTAGCACTTTAGGTATTAGAGTGCTAACTATCAGCACTCATAATAATTAAGTGCCAGGAACTCTGTCAAGACTATTGGACGCGGTGCTGTGAAATCACACGCAAAATATCTGCGGTAGTCAGTGGATCCGGAGTGCTGCCCGTGCGAACTTCCATTATGCTGCGCCCTACCACAACTCGCTTCAGAATAGTTGCGATATCCGCACCAGTCATTTCATCTGTAGCCTTAACGAGTGCGCTAACGTCTAAGTTGCCTGCGTCAAAAACTACTCGCTCGACTGCCCTATCAATGTACTGCGTAATAATGGTTGCAAAAATTTCACTGCGCTCGGTGTCATTAGGAATGGGGACATACAACCGGATATCGAAGCGCCCTGCCCGCAGTAACGCCTCATCCATATTGTCCGGCTCATTTGTAGCAGCCATTACGAGTACATTAGGATTCTGTTCCGTAATACGCGCCATGTTCTGCTTGAACTGTGCAGCAACAGTCGTATACGCACTTCCGGCTCGAGGGCGGATAATGCCATCAATTTCATCAAAAAATAGTACTACTGGCTTTGGGGCGCCAAGAGCTTCATCAATGAGCGCCTGAAAATTTCTTTCGGAGCTACCCATAGAGGAGTCATAAATTTTGTCAGAGGTAACAGCTATGAGTTCAGCATTAAGCTCTCCAGCCATTGCCTCCGCCAAACGCGTCTTTCCTGTTCCGGGCGGCCCATACAATAGTATTCCGTTAGGACGCTCAACACCCCATTCTTGTAATACTTCGGGGTGCTGCAGAAGCGTAATGATATTTCTGAGCTCTTCCTTCACTTCATGCAGACCACCAAGGTTATCCAGCTTAATATTTCCGACAGGTAGGCTTTCTTTGGGCGATTCAGTAAACGGCTCCAGAGGCTGGGCAAGTAATTTAAGGGTTGGGATTTGTCGTCCACAGGAGCGGTATACGGCTGCCAGCAGCTCTTTGTGTAGCCTCAAGAAGTCAACCGTAACGAGATCTTCATCGTTATTATTGCCATGCTCTAACGATGACGCAATTAGTTCTTCGGAGGTCAGATTTTTATCGTAATCACCGCATGACATTAGCCCAAGCTTGGTTTCGTTTTCGAGGTACACGACATAAGCAATCCCATCACTATTGAACAAGTACGTGGGCATCTCTTCGTTCACGCTGATACCATCCTGTTTGCGAGCAAAATTTTCAAAAGCAGCATACACTTTGCCGCCCACGACCTCCTCGGTGACTATTTCACCCCTAAAGCCATACTTACCCCTCTTGGTACTATCACCATCCAGATACACATTGACCAGCGATACGGGCCCGGGAAGATTTTCTTCAAACAAAATTGGTACGTCCTGTTCATCTTCCCATGTTAGGCTTGCGATCCCATCAACATCTATAAGCAACCTAATATCAGGTTCTATTAATTGTTCGGGTGATCGCTCGCCTGGCCCTAATTCGCGCATAATTAACATAACAATACGCCCCGTAGGCCTAGACTACAAGCATGAGCAATTAAATATTATCGGTTCAGAGATTAATAAGAGAAAGGTGTCAATTTTAGGCGGTTGATTATTTCCCGCAGATCAGACAATTCTTCGGTTTCACTTTTGCGAATAGGCACGATTTCGGCTAGCGGCAACTGCACATTCGCTTTTGGTGCTTCAACTTCTGTCACGCCTTCTGCGGGGTCCAATATGTGCTTAGTACTCCGTCCGCCTTCGATGTGCTCTATCCATACTCTTTCTAACCGCTCGGTTTCAAAATAAAGAACGAACTGTTTTTTAGCGTATTTCTCCCAGGGGTATGGCTTGATTCCGTCAACAGTAAGGAGGATAGCCAATGCATCGCCATCTTCAGTATCAATTGGCGCCTCCTGAATAAAATGCTTGCGAGTGTCAGCTTCTAACTGGTGTGCCTCATCCAATCGAGAGTAGGCATCACGAATAACGCCCTCACGCAATGAACGCATGAGTTCTTCTGTTTCAACAGATGCAAACAGATGTTCGCTATCTCCATAAGATTCCGGCATACTCATATTGTAGTATATTTTAAAACTAATTTCAATCTAAGTCAATAGCTTTTGCTTGACTTAACAGCAATAATTCAGTACTGTTACTGCATCCTATCCATCCCATGAAGGGAAGTACATTGGAAGCACATGAAGATGTAGCACAAGAAGAGGTCTGGCTCCGTGCGATCGGCATCACCGAGATCCATCTCGGCACCGAGAAGCACGACGGCTTCATCGACATCCAGCTTAGCACCACGCTCAGCCACGATGGCGAAGCAGCTACCAGTCAGCATCTCAGCAACAGAGTCCGCAACGTCGACAGCGCCGTTGGTACCGACAAGAACATCAAGGTCATTGCAAGCCCGAAGACCGATCACTCCCAGATGACCTACGACGAGCTCCGAAAGCTCGCACACAGCGCCATCCGGTCGATCAACGCCTGGGCTCGCAACTGCGATCCTGTGGACATCCAGCGGTACAAGGCCGACGGCGATCTCGTCAAGCGATTGATGCTCGAGGCCATGGCCTACGATGTGACGTCGCTGGCTCCATCTGATGGCTTCCACAGCTAACTAAGGATCGGACCCCGGACGGTGCGCAGTCGCAAACACGTGATGCGATTGCAACCCGTCCGGGACCCGGGCTTGGAATGATTAATAAAATATTGCTGGCTCTGCCACTATTTACCACCATTAATCAATCCAAGCCCGATCCCCACACTATAGTGCGCCAACAAAAAAAAGACGTCCGGGATTCCCGGGCGTCTTTTTGATGTATCAAAATTTTAATATTGAGGTTATGGGTTTAAGAGATAGGCTGGGACGGGTGCGATTTCGCGCAAATTGATGCTGGTCGCACCCGTCCTAGCTGCCTAGCGCTCAGTGGAAGCACCCCCCGGTACGCTGTCAGACGAGCTATTGCTCATCCTCAACTACCTCCACCCTGTGCGAAGACCTTCAAGCGATTTTGAGCTCACGAAAGCCCGTGCCGCCGTAGTATTCAGAAACCTCATCCAGATGATCGCCGCTCAACAATTCCACCCAAGTGGTGTGGTCATCAACTTCCAGTTCCAGCTCAGCAAGCCTGTCCGCGTTTCGAACAGAGAAGCTGGGCTGAAGACCTTTCGTGATGTCTTGCCAGAGAACGCGCTCCTCGTGATCGAGACTGAGATCGAGACCGATTTCCCGCCTGATGATCCTGTCTTCCAGCCGACGACGCTCGCGTGCAGAGTCACGATGATTGCCGCGACGCTCTTCACGTGCTTCTTGCCGAGAACGCTCTTCGTGTGCCTTCCTTGATGTACGCATGAACCTCACCTTAGTGCTTTCATCCGATACGGATATATCTCCCCCCATGGAAGAGCTAAACCTCAGTTAGTACAGGGGCTTGGCTCTTCCATGGTCTCCATAACCTCAATGTGCGTGCAGTCGAACCACTTTGTAGCTCAAAACTGCAAGTAGCAGGTACACATATTGCTGTTTGCTATGGTGTTTATGCTACGCCTCATGCGGCAAAAATCAAGTGTGAAATTTCTCGCTATATCTCTTATGCTTCAATGTACTCTTTGAGCAGTTCCCGAGCCACCTGCCGCTCGTCCCACGGCTGTTTTTCGGTACCCATGACGCGGTAATCCTGGTGGCCGATTCCGGTCAGTAGCACCACATCACCGGCCTTTGCTTCTTTAAATGCGGCAGCTATGGCGTCTCGCCTATCAGCAATCTCGGTAGCCTTGTCTTGCCCCTTGGTGGCAACAATCCCTTCCATCACGGCCCGGCGAATAGAAGCTCCGTCCTCGGTATACGTTTCATCATCAGTTAAGAATATTCGGTCGGCGAGACCCGCAACCACCTGCCCCATCACGGGCCGCTTCGTGCGATCTCGATCTCCGGTTGCACCGAACACAATCATAATTCGGCCTTCTGTAACGGGCCTTAGTGTCACCAGGACTTTTTCGAGTGAATCCGGCGTAACTGCATAGTCAACAATCACATCAAACGGCTGACCCTCTACTATTTGCTCCATTCGGCCAGGCACCGTCTGAAGTGCTGCCACTCCCTGTTCTATAACTTGTGGATTTAATTCCAGTGTTAAGCCCACGCAAGCCGCTGCGACCGCGTTGTATACATTAAATTCGCCAAGCAGTGGAGTTTTCACCGACAGCTGTGTATTTTTGTAGTTCAGGTCGACTTCCCCGCCCTGTGTAGTTAGATCTGGCTTTTTCATGCGTGCAGTCGATGCCCCGTGTTGGCCATAACTTATAACACTACCGACTGACGCCGATTCGAAAGTTTCATACCATTCGTCATCTCGATTGAGCACCACGTGCTTTGGGTTGCAGTATTTCCCAAACAGTCGCGCCTTGGCCGCCGCGTACTCCTGCATGCTGTGATGATAGTCCAAATGCTCTTGGGTAAGATTTGTCATAACGGAAATTTCAAATGGAATTCCTACCAGCTTGTGCTGATGCAAAGCCTGGCTTGAAACTTCCAGCACCACAAAATCTACCTGATGTTCTTTGGCCGTTTTGAAGAATGCCATAAGGTCCGCAGTCAGTGGGACGGTGCGGTGGGTATGATTAGGCTGACGATCACCCGCCATTTCCACAACCGCGGTTGTGAACATTGCTGTTTTGAAGCCAGCGCTTTTGAGCATTTCATTAATATAGTTACAAGTTGTCGTTTTGCCATTGGTGCCGGTCACCCCAATCACGCGCGCACCGCGAGCCGGAAAACCAAACTTTGCCTGCAGCGCATATATACGCCCTTTACGGTACGTCTCTTCTGCAACCCGGATACCAGTCGCAGGCATAACTTGTCGAACTAACTTCTTAGGATTCATCATATCAATAATGATACTTCATTTCTCCCACAAGTTCGTACTTGAATGCAGCGCTAGGCAGAAGTGAGCAATGGACTGATGCCTATTGGAATACGCCTCAGGAATGGCGCAACTTCTAAAACCGCGATGCTTCAAGAACTCCGACAATTGCCAGCTTAGCTGGACAGTTGAACGGGGTGATGCGAAACTTGTGGGATGAGGATTTTAGGAATTGAGACGAGTTGTGATGAGACGGCATGCGGTATTGTCGAAGATGGCAAGCGCCTGCTGTCGAACGTGGTAGCTACCAGCATGGATTTGCATGCTGCGTACGGTGGCGTGGTGCCCGAAATTGCGGCACGATCGCATATTGAATCAGTTATTCCTGTTATAGAGCAGTCTTTGGAGCAGGCAGAATGCACCTGGGACGACATAGACGCCATCGCTGTCACCTATGGCGCTGGCCTCGGCGGCTCTTTATTGGTGGGCGTCATGACGGCGCGTACGCTTGCAATCACCAAAAACAAGCCGCTGTATGCTGTCAACCACGTTGAGGGCCACATATACGCTAACTTTTTAACAGAAACTGCACTGACAGACTATTCCCTACCCTCTAAGCAACCAGAGTTTCCTCTGTTGGGGCTAATCGTATCCGGGGGTCACTCCCAGTTGGTAATCTGGCGCAACCACCACGATTACACATTGCTGGGCCAAACAAATGACGATGCTATTGGCGAAGCATTCGATAAAGTAGCAAAAATTTTGGGACTTCCCTACCCCGGCGGCCCCAGCCTTGGCAGAAAAGCCCTTGATGGAAACCCGCATGCATACAGTTTTCCGAAGGCCCGCATGCAGGAGAAGTACGATTATTCATTCTCTGGGGTCAAAACAGCCGTTCTAAGGACGGCGCAAGCCGCCTGTGGTAAATCACACGATTTTCCGAGTTTTAAGCTTGCAGAGCTTCTAAATGAGTCACAAAAGGCAGATATCGCCGCAAGCTTTCAGCGCATAGC
>JBBQKK010000004.1:0-25300 GCA_038326785.1 Saccharimonadales bacterium (SeqCode)
CGGCCCATGAATGGCATGTATCCCTGCTTCTTCGAGCATGACGGTCAGGAAAAACAACTAATTGCGACGCAGTTTGAGAGTCACCACGCCCGTGAAGGATTTCCGTGCATTGATGAACCTGAAGCAAAGGCAACATTTGACCTTATATTGAATACGCAGGCAGGGGAAGCAGTTCTCGCCAATACACCGATCAAGTCTCAACATACACAAGAAAGTAGCGTCAGGACAGAATTTGAAACTACACCTTTAATGTCCACTTACCTACTTGCTTTCGTTACTGGCGATCTGGGATATAAAGAAGCCTCCACTAAAGACGGCGTCATTGTGCGAACATATGCAACTCCAGACAATGTTGAGTTCACGGATTTTGCATTGGACGTCGCAGTTAGGTGTCTGGAATTTTATAACGACTACTTTGGCATTGATTACCCATTGCCTAAATGCGACATGATCGCCCTCCCAGATTTTGCGAGTGGCGCCATGGAAAACTGGGGCTGTATCACATACAGGGAGCAGTGCATGCTGGTTGACCCTACCAATACAAGCTTATCTAACAAACAGTATGTAGCGATGGTCGTATGTCACGAATTAGCACATCAATGGTTTGGAAATCTAGTTACCATGCGCTGGTGGACCGATCTATGGCTAAACGAAGGTTTCGCAAGCTGGGTAGAATACCTAGCTGTCGATCATCTATTTCCGGAATGGCAGATGTGGACACAGTTTGCAGTCGATGAACAGCAGCGCGCATTCAAGCTAGATGCGCTAGAACATACCCATCCAATTGAAGTTCCCGTTCGACACCCCGACGAAATACGAACCATCTTTGACACGATCAGCTACAGCAAAGGCGCAAGCGTTATACATATGCTCCATCAATACCTGGGGGCCGACCTGTTCCGTGATGGTTTGCGCCATTATTTGAATCAACACTCATACGGTAACACCGACACCATAGACCTATGGTCAGCGCTCGAGGAAGTTTCAGGCAAACCCGTAAAATCTTTCATGGCAGCTTGGACTTCACATTCTGGCTTCCCGCTGGTTTCAATAAACGTGGACAACGAAACCGTCACAGCACATCAGGAGCGCTTTTACGTCAATCCTGCCCACCCAGAGGCTGCTGATACAATTTGGCCAGTGGCACTGCTCGCACGAAACGACGCTTTGCCAGATTTATTGGACCAAGCATCCGCGGAATATACCGTATCCGACACTCATAACCTGAAGATTAATCGCGGTCAAAGTGGCTTTTATCGAACTACCTATAACAGCTCCCACCTTCAACATTTAGGTGAAGAGATTAAAAAAGGGCATTTAAGCCCTCTCGATCGATTGGGCATTTTGAGTGACATGTTCGAAGCAGCTAAAGCTGGGAAAGCCAGCACTGCCGATGCACTACATTTCCTTGAAGTTTTTAGTTTAGAGGATGATAACGCAGTGTGGGATATCATTGCGGGAAACATTGGCTCTGTACGATCCGCAATGGACGACGAACAACTGCGCGAAAAAATGAAACCATATATCAGAGACCTGACAGCAAAGCAGTTAGCACGGCTTGGCTGGGAAGCAAAAGAGAATGAATCGCATTTTGACAGTCTGCTTCGCCCTACTGTTATAGGCATGAGCGCAGCTGCGGACAATGAAGAGATAGTTCAGGAATGCTTGAAAAGATTCAACGAAATGACAAATCCCGAGGAACTTCCTCCAGACTTGCGTGGAATCATTTACGCTACCGCAGTGCGTCACGGCGACAGCAAAACATTTGATCGCCTCTTCGAACTACATGAAGCATCCACGCTAAGCGAAGAACGCACCACAATAGCAGCAGCGCTTACAAGCTTCAAGCAGCCCGAACTTGTAGACCGCGCACTCGGCTTGATCAAATCTGACTCTATACGACTGCAAGATGTAAGCTACTGGCTTGCTTACAGCTTCATGAATCGATTCGCTCGCGACAAGGCCTGGGACTGGATGACATCCAACTGGGACTGGCTTGCAAAAAACTTAGGTACAGACATGAGCTTTAATCGTTTCCCAATGTACGCCGCAAACTCTTACAGCAATGCTGACTTCTTAGAGAAATTCAAAGAATTCTTCTTGCCAAGACTTACTCCTGCGTTCGAACGCTCAGTAAACCAGGGTATTGAAGTTCTACAGTGGCAATCAGCCTGGAAACAACGCGCATTCAAAGAAGTTGACGCATTTTTCACACATGCTAACGAATAAAAAATAATTAGATAGATTCAAGAAAATTCAATACAGTCGGTGGATCGCCGGACAACTCCATTGCAGCCAGAGTACATTCATCCGTCCACTTCTTTTGCTGCATCCATAGGTCTGCGGCAAATTGCATCTGCTGCTGTTTCTTTGGAGTAATATAATCAAAACCGCTTCCTTGCAGTGTATTTTTCCGGTATTTTATTTCCACAAAGTAAACACATTTTTTTCTCTCGGCAATTATGTCAATCTCGCAGACTCGGATCTTCCAGTTGCGATCAAGAACAATAAAACCTAAATTCTGCAGATACTCAGCAGCGGCCTGTTCAGCATCTTTACCTGTCTGATAGTTTGTCATGCTGCGCGGATAGAATTTTTTGAATGGGTTTATAGCTTTTACGATGGTGTTCGCTTACCCCGTATTTGAGTAATAGCTCCAGGTGCAAGGCAGTTCCATACCCTACGTGCGCCTCAAACTGATACTGCGGCAGTTCTTGTGAGAGCTGCAGCATATAGCTGTCACGAGCAACTTTGGCAAGAATGCTGGCAGCGCTTACAGCAGGAACTGTCGCGTCAGCTTTGATGACCGCCACGGCAGAACTATTAGTTGGAAGATAATTATAGTTCCCATCAATTACTATCTCATCGTAGTCGCATGATATTGCTTCCAGGGCTGATGTCATTGCCCTTGAAGTCGCGGCGGTAAGCCCAAGCTTGTCCACTTCCGCAGCAGAAACCCAGCCTATCCCATATGATAGAGCGTGACTACGGATTAACTGGTCCAATAACTCTCTCTTCTTTCTAGTAAGTATTTTTGAATCGCCAATGCCCACTATGGGCTCATTTAACACGACCGCAGCAGCTACTAACGGTCCAGCCCAACATCCTCTTCCTGCCTCGTCTATTCCTACAATAATCATTTGTTTAATGGTATCAAAAAAACCGCCATATTCTGGCGGTTTTCACTTTTGATTCAAGTTCTACTTATGCTGCTGCTTCGTCTTTTGCTGGCTCTTCAGCAGGAGCTTCTTCTACAGGAGGTTCTGCGATGGCGTTAACGCCTTCTTTATCAAAATCAACTCCAGTAAGACGTGCTCGCTTACCAGTACGCTCACGCATATAGGTAAGGTAGTTTCGTCGTACCTTGCTTCGCTTAGTAACCTCTACCTTAACCACAAGTGGGCTATGTAGTAAGAAACTTTTTTCTACTCCGATACCGCTAGCGATTCGACGCACCACGATACGTGATGTGTGTGATCCCTTTCGGTCGACGCGAATGACAAGTCCTTGGAAAATCTGCACACGTTCTTTGCTGCCTTCACGAATCTTCTGGTGAACTTTTACAGTATCGCCAGGTCGAACATCAACAACTTGGTGCTTCTTGAATTTTTCTTCGATTTTTTGAATAACTGATTGCATGACTAAATAACCTTACACGATTTATCTCTTTGCGTCAACTTTATCACATCTGTTAGCCGAAATAAATGCCCAATCTTGGAATTCCACGCTACAATGGTTGGATGGACTATAACGAACAAGCATTACAGAAGCACAAAGAATTACGCGGAAAAATTTCAGTCAGCCTAAAGGACACTCTGGACAGCAAAGAAAAACTTAGCATGTACTATACGCCCGGTGTCGCAGCGGTCTCTAGTTATGTAGCGGAACATCCCGAAGAAACTCGTGAATACACATGGCTAAATAACTCAGTCGCCGTAATATCTGACGGCTCAGCAGTACTAGGACTGGGCAATATAGGACCATACGGAGCACTTCCTGTAATGGAGGGCAAGGCCATGCTGTTCAAGCATTTTGCCGATATCGACGCAGTACCAATTATTTTAGACGTGCATACGGCAGATGAAATTGTAGCTACGGTAAAAGCAATTGCACCATCTTTTGGCGGTATCAATTTAGAAGATATTGCCGCCCCTATTTGCTTTGAAGTAGAAGAAAGACTAAAGGCAGAATTAAAAATTCCGGTGTTCCACGATGACCAGCACGGAACAGCTATTGTTACGCTAGCCGGGCTGATTAACGCAATGAAAATCACGGGCCGCAAACTTTCAGACTGCCGGATTGTTTGCGTTGGAGCAGGAGCCGCTGGCACAGCGATCATGAAGCTACTAGATAAGTATGCAGGCGCAGAGATTTTGGCGATAGATCGTCAAGGCATTATAGACAAGGATCGACCAGACCTTAGTAATGATAAGCTCGCTTTACTCGAATTTACGAATCGAAACAATCGAACAGGCAGTTTAGCTGATGCACTTGAAGGAGCTGACATATTCATAGGTGTATCCCAGGCAGGTATTATGACGGCTGAAATGGTCCAATCTATGAATAAGAATCCGATTATATTTGCTATGGCAAACCCTGTTCCCGAAATTATGCCGGAAATCGCAAAAGCGGCTGGTGCAGCTATTATTGCTACCGGCAGAAGTGATTTTCCGAACCAGGTAAACAATGCATTGGCCTTCCCTGGTATTTTCCGTGGTGCCTTAGATAATGGTGTATCTAAAATTACTGACGAACATAAAATAGCAGCGGCAGAAGCTATCGCAGACCTGGTAGAGAACCCTACAGTTGATTGCATCATACCAAGCGTGCTCGATGAGCGACTTGTGCCTGAAATATCTAAAAGAATTATTTAGCTGTTAGAAATAGCCGCAAGCTAAACCCAGATGGTACGGCACATAAGCTGGAATACTAGCCTACGACTCGGAAAACTTCTTCTAGGCTAGTTTGACCCTCGCAAGCTTTAAGTACGCCTTCTTGTAGCATCGTTAGCATCCCGCTGGCGATTGCAGCTTCCTCAATGGTCTGAGAGTCTACATTTTGACCACTACGCTCTAGCAGAGTGCGAACTTCGCCGGCCATAGTAAATTGTTCACGTATTGCTATCTGGCCTTTATAGCCGTATGGATTTTCTTCAGATGCGCCAGGTCCGTAGAACCGGGTCGAGGACAGATCAGGACGAGCAAAGCCCGGCGGTAACGTATCAATTATTCCTTGTACCCTTCGCAACATATTATCTTCAATACTGACGACTTGCTTCGTGTCATCGTCAAGTCGTCGCACGAGTCTTTGGGCCATGACTAACCGTATAGCTGAAACCATAAGGGGGTTTTCACCTATCACATCCATAAGTCGGGTCAAAGCAGCTGCAGCAGAAGAGGCATGAAAAGTAGAGAGAACAAGATGTCCCGTTAGAGAAGCCTGTAATGCCGTACGCGCCGTGTCCATGTCTCTGATTTCACCGACCATAACAATATCCGGATCTAGTCGCAGTACGGCTCTTAATCGCTCTGCAAAGTTAAGCTCACTAACAGATTTAGAGCTTACTGGAATTTGGGTAATGCCCGAAAACTGATATTCAACAGGATCTTCTATAGTAATTATTTTGCGTTCGTCAGAGTTAAGCGAATTCAGCATTGAATATAATGTGGTCGTTTTTCCAGAACCAGTCGGACCCACCACCAAAACTAATCCGCTCGGTTTGGCAATAATATCATCCACGACTTGACGCTGATGCTCATCCAGTCCAAGCCTATCCAGGTTATACATTTCCTGGTTCATATTAAAGAGCCTCATCACTACATCCATGGAATTGATCGTAGGCACCGTCTCAAGACGAACGTTCACGTCTACTTCCCTACCGTCAGCTAACTTGGTTTTTAGGGAAATATGGCCTTGCTGCGCTATATCGGCAGAAGTTGAAACGTTTCCGGCGCTAGCTATTGCACCAATAAGTGCACGATATTTTTCCTTATTAAGCCTAGCTACAGGGTGTAGAACTCCATCGATACGAAAACGCACACGAGTATGGTCTATTTGTGTCTCGATATGTATATCAGAAGCGTTGAGGCGGTGAGCCTGCTCTACCAAGTACCCAAGCATATCATCTGCCCTGATCTGCTCCAAGACGCCACTAACACGGGCCATAAGGTCATCGGTGCCGGCAGTATTGAGTGAAATATCCTGATACACAACTTTCTTAGGCGGATCATACAATTTCATATAATCACGAAAACCCGTATCAGAAATTAGTACAAAGCCTATTCTGTGGTCTAAAAATCGCTGGCGTAGCGTGGCCATAGTTTGCTGCGACGTCGTGTTGGTTACGCCGAACGTAATGTTATGGCCGTCTTCAAATAGCGGGATAACGCGCATCCCGTATAGCTCATCGTTATTTAGTATCTCGCGGTACAGCTGTTTATTGGCAATTTGCGAAGTATCAGCATACTGCAAGCCCAATATTCTAGCTCGGCGGTAGGTATTCGCCTCTTCATCATGACGCGCATCTTGTGACATATTACTCACATTTAACCATAACCGTGTTTCGATGCGAAACTAATTTTCTATATCTGTTACTATAAACGAATAATGGACCGAGAAATTGTTGTTATCGCCCACGATTTGCGCAGCTGTCACAATGTCGGCTCGCTTATTCGAACTGCCGAAGGATTGGGTGTACGTGAAATTATATTTACCGGCTACACCCCTTATCCATTACAATCTAACGACACACGATTGCCTCACCTTTCCAGAAAAATTCATTCTCAAATTGCAAAAACTTCATTGGGAGCCGAGGAACATCTAGAGAGCCAATATAATCCTTCACTTGAAATAGTTATTACGAATTTACGCGCAGAAGGCTTCGAGATCGTGGCATTAGAGCAGACTTTAGACTCAGTCATGCTGCAATCCTATATACCAAACGACAAAGTTGCACTGTTACTAGGCCGAGAGGTAGAGGGCATCTCAGCTGAAAACTTAAAACTTACCGACAAAGCAGTGGTAATACCAATGCTCGGACAAAAAGAATCCTTTAATGTGGTTCAGGCTGCTGCTATGGCACTTTACCACTGTCGGTTTAAGTGATCGCCTAATTGTAGTATTATAGCTGTAACCTAATGGGGCATGGGTGGGAAATTTACTACTAATAGGAGGGATCCATGCACAATCTTACTAAAGCATTTATTTTATTGGTGCTCGCACCAATACTGCTGACAACAACCACGACATCTGCCCATGGCAGCGAAGCGCATGAGGATAAAAAGAATCAAAGTAGCTACGTATTCAAAACACCTGTAGGCGGAAGTCTTAGTTTGGCTGCACGCCGCGCAATTCAGTTATACGACCAATCTAAAGACGATGTGTCACTTTCACCAGCTCAAGCTTCTTATATCGAAGCCAATATTGTCGAGCATCTTGGGGGTCGCTACCTGGAAATCAATGAAGAAGTAACTATTTTTGTCGCCGATATTGAGAATTTTGCAGAAAAGAGTAAGGCATTAGACGCAGCAAGTATAGCCGTGTGGCAGACCTATGCAGCTGCTTCTGATTTTAGTTTAAACGATCTTACTCCAGTTACCAGCCCTGAAGTTAAAAAAGCTGAAGATAACAATAACGAGAATACCGAAGCTAAAGACACAGAAAATGAGTCGTCCAAAAGCGCAGAATCCGATGCCAATGCACTGAAGTCTCGTAATCAAAATTACCTTTTGCTAGCTCTTACACTTGCAGTATTGGCGTTTATTACTTCACGGGTAATTCGTGGACGTAATCAACAAGAAGCACCAGTCGAAGAAAATGTAGCTGAAAAGCCAGTAAAAAAAACTACCACTAAAACCAAAAAGACTGCGTCTAAAAGCAAGAAGTAGCATAAGCGTTACAGAAGGGTTACAATTAGCGGTATGCCGACCGTACAAAAACGAAGTCAGGTTAAAAGTACCCACAAAAAACGACATGGTCAGCACCACAGCAAAGGTGCTCATTATGCGAAAGTCTACTGGCCATACCTGCCCCTTCTACTAGTAGTAGTTCTAGGAACACTTCTGAGTTTCCTACCACGCACAAGTTGGGATGTACTTGCTTATGCGTCTAATCTCAGCCATCAAGCGTTACTAGAAGAAACCAACGAAGAACGTGCGCGGGTCAACGCAAACAAATTGATGCTCAATCAGCAGCTTTCGTCTGCCGCTCAAGCTAAGGCCGAAGATATGGCCACCCGAAATTACTGGTCTCATAATACTCCCGAGGGACAAGAACCATGGATATTTGTCATTGATGCCGGATATGAATATAAAAAGGCTGGCGAAAACCTAGCTTACGGATTCCGCAGCAGCGAAGCCACCATTGGTGGCTGGATGAATAGCAAGACACACCGCGAAAACCTTCTCGACGGTGCGTATTCGGAAGTTGGCTTCGGCTACGCTAATGCGCCTAACTATCAGGGTAAGGGCGAGGTAACCATTGTAGTTGCGATGTACGGTACGCCCCTGCATAGTACTGTTCCTGTAGGCTCATCTTCCGAAAAAGACCTGGCTCAGAAAAAACCCGCCGCAATGGAGCAGCCGATAGTTAATCAAGAAGTTAAGCAGGTAAGTATCTATGAAGCCGCGTCCAACGGCCGTACTGCATGGCTTGGTTTTGCAATAGGGCTGATGAGCGGCATATCTATCGCGGTCCTTGCTCTGAAACACGGCATTGCGATACGCAAGCTGTTTGTACGAGGTGAATCCTACGTGTTGCATCATCCCCTATTTGATCTCGTGCTACTCAGTCTGGCAATTCTGGGTATTCTTCTCTTCCGTACTGCAGGCTTTATAGTCTAAATTATCAGTGTAGTTTTACGTTCTCGGCACCTACGAGTGCACCAAAACTAGATAGGCTGTCGTCTTGCGTATTAACACGCATGGGCAGCTTTATTATTTGCTTATTATCGTTCGCCCCTAGTACTAGTACAACTTCCGTCTCACCGTGGTGCTGGTCGATTGCTTCTTTTAGCGATATCAATTTATCTTGGTCGTCACTTTTTTCTAACCGTATATACAGCTTGGGGGTGACCGCATTAGCTGCAATTGTGGGCTTTGGAGTTACCGTCTTCTTGCCCGCCTTGGGCGTTTTCTTTGATTTGCCAGTAGCCTGATAGGCAGCGGCTTGATCGGCGGTAATCTCACGGGCGTCATCAACCAGAATCTTCACATCATCTGTGATATTGCCTTCTCTGTCTTTTGCATTTACCTTGCCGCGAAGTAATACAACCCTGTCTCGCTCCCAAATGCCAATTGTCTGCTGATAAATGCTAGGGAACAAAATAAGCTCTATTTCCCCAAAGTGATCGGCTATTTTGACAAACGCCATTTTTTGTCCCTTTTTTGTAAGGATTTCTCGCATTTCATTTACCGCGCCACCAGCGGTAATCATTTTTCCATCATGTTCTGGCTTTAAAGTATTCAAGGGAATCGTTTGCTCGGCTAGCAAAGTTTCATACGGTTGCAGGGGGTGCTGGCTAAGGTATAAGCCCATTAGTTCCCTCTCCCACATTAACTGTTCGCGAGTCGGGTATACGGTCGTAGGAGGTTCAAGGTTTAGTTGTGGTTTTGCAAAAGAGGTATCTTCCAAGACATTGCCAAACAAATCAGTTTGTCCGCTAGCGGCTTCCTTTTGAAGGCGGGATGAAAAAGCCAGCAATACGTCGAGATTATGAAGCAGGAAGCTACGCTCACCGTAACGATCAAATGCCCCAGCCTTAATTAGACTTTCTAGTGCTTTGCGGTTACAGGCTCGAGTACTCACTCGCGTAAAGAAGTCTTCAAGAGTTTCAAATGTTCCCTCTTTGCGAGCCCGCAAAATTTCTTCTACGGCCCCGGTACCCACATTTTTAATAGCAGACATTCCAAAACGAATCTGTCCTGTTTTTGGAACTACCGCAAATTCGACGAAAGATTCATTAACGTCAGGAGACATGACATCGATACCTATGTGCTTACATTCAGATATCTCGATTGCCAAACGATCTGTATCGTCATAGTCGCTCGTCATAAGTGCTGCCATAAAGGCAGAGGGGTAATGAGCCTTTAGGTAGGCTGTCTGGTACGCAATCAGTCCATAGCAAGCTGCATGCGACTTGTTGAAACAGTACGCAGCAAAGTCTTCCAGCTGTTTCCAGAAACTGTTCATCAAAGCCCTATCGATGCCGCTATGTTTTTGGCCGCCCTCAATCATCTTGTCCTTCATCTTGGCCATAAGATCGGCGTTCTTTTTACCTATAGCTTTTCGCAGAGTATCAGCCTCGCCGCCCGTAAAGCCACAAACTTCTTTTGAAATGTGCATGACCTGCTCCTGGTAGACCAAAACGCCATAAGTATTTTTAAGCGAATTTTCCATACTAGGGTGCGGGTACTTAATCTTACTGCGTCCGTGCTTTCGATTAATGAAGTCGTCAATAAACTGCATAGGACCAGGTCGGTATAACGCCACCATGGCTACGATGTCTTCAAATTCGGTTGGCCGCAATTCTTTTAGGTATCGTTTCATTCCCGCAGATTCCAACTGGAATACTCCCGTCGTATCGCCTCGCTGGAACAACTCATAAGTCTTCAAGTCGTCAAGCGGTATGGTATTTATGTCTATATCATCACCGTATACTTTCTTGATGATACGTAGGGCGTTTTTAATAACCGTCAGGTTGGACAAACCCAAGAAGTCCATTTTTAGCAGACCCAGCTCTTCGATTGGGTTCATTGGATATTGCGTAGTGACAACACCCTTTTGTGCCATTTCCAGAGGTGCAAACTTAACGATGTCGTCCGGAGCGATAACTACGCCTGCTGCATGCACTCCATGGCTTCGAACGGTTCCTTCAAGAATTACAGCCTGATCAAGCACTTTTTTTGAAACTTCGTTTGTTTCGTATTCCTGTTTGAGTTCTTGGCTGTCTTTTAGCGACACCTCTAGCGGTATGTGGCGGCCCTGTACTGGTGCAGGAATCATTTTTGCCAATCTGTCAGCATCCGCATACGGCACCTGCAACACTCGAGCTACGTCTCGCACGGCGTTTCGTGCAAACATACGTCCAAATGTTACGATGTTTGCTACTCGTTCTTTACCATATTTCTCTACACAGTACTGAATTACTTCGTCACGCCTGGTGTCCTGGATATCGATATCAATATCAGGCATAGAGATACGATCAGGATTAAGGAAGCGCTCAAATAGCAAGTCATACTTAATTGGATCAAGCTCGGTGATCTTCAAAGAAAAAGCGATAATTGAACCTGCAGCCGAGCCACGACCTGGGCCAAACACAATTCCATTATTCTTGCCCGCGTTGATAAAGTCTTGAATGATTAAGAAATATCCACAAAAACCCATGCTCTCAATAACTCCGAGCTCAAACTCTGCACGTGCTAAAACATCTTCTTTTAATACCTTTTTTGCTTCCTCAACGGACAACTCGGTGGTTTCAATTTCCGGCACTCCGGCATATCGCCAGGCCAGGCCACGATAAACCAATTTTTTTAGATAGGTAAGTTCGGTTTCGCCTTCAGGTACGTCGAACTTAGGGATCAGTATTTTTCCTAGCTCAATGGATATTTCGCAGCGATCGGCAATTGCTTTAGTATTTGTGATAACTTCCGGGTAGTCTTTTCCCCAACGCTCAATCAGTTCTGCTGGAGGAGTAACATGCAACGGGTAATCCTTAAGGGACATGCGTTTTTCATCGCTTAAATATGAACCCGTGCCAACACAAAGTAAAATTTCATGAGCATCTTGATCTTCGTGCTTCAGATAGTGCGCATCACAAGTTACTACAACCGGTATATCAAGTTCTTTTCCAAGCTTGAGTACCTGCTTATTTATAGCTCCTTGCTCAGGGCTGTGTAGTGGATTGTCTGGATGCCCGTGGTCTTGAATTTCCAAGTAATAACGATCACCAAATACTCCCTTATACCACTGTGCAATTTCTTTTGCTTGGTCGTATTGATCTAATTTAAGGGCATTACCGACCTCGCCACCCATACAGGCACTTAGAGCAATTACTCCTTCGCTGTATTTTTCTAATAAATCGTGGTCCACGCGCGGGTAATAATAAAAGCCATCTAGATTTGCGGTTGTAGAAAGCTGCATTAGGTTTTGGTAGCCCTTATTGTTCATGGCTAGCAAAATAAGATGGAACCGATTTTTATCCTTCTGTGGATCTTTATCAGTGTGCTTGCGAGTGGCCACATACGTTTCAATACCGATAATAGGCTTGATACCTTTACTATTGGCCTCTTTATAGAATTCAATAGCCCCTGACAGCGTGCCATGGTCCGTCATCGCAACGGCTCCCATGCCCTGCTCGTTGACGAAGTCCATTAACGGTCCAATACGTGTTAGACCGTCCAAAAGACTATATTGTGTATGATTATGCAAGTGTACGTAGTCACTTGGCTGCAAAGCTCGCGCCATAGCAGTTGTTACCCTTTTCTACTATGTATTTTAGTGGAAATAACTTATTAACAGAAGGATTTGCTGTTAATTACAACGTTATCTTTCCTGCGCGTTCCTTATTGTTTCAGTCAAGGGATCGGTGACCTTTTCTATAATCGGCACATAATTAAGCAAAGACAGTATCCATACGACCAGAGCAACCACTAAAGTGGCTCCAATAACACCGCCAAACCCAGTGATCACGCCCTTGATTAGGCTCATTTTGTACATCTTCTTGCGGTCCATGTAGCCCATTTCATACACGTTGGCTATCATACGGCCCAGTTGTTCGTAATCGTTCGGACTATTTTTGTTTTTTGAGGTAGGTTTTGAGGTGGCTGATTGCTTGAGTAACTTCATCGATTGCCTTCTTTAAATCTTTATCTTGAGAGTCGCCTTCGTGCAGCGCACTAAGTAGCTCGCGTGCCTTTTGTTTAGCAAACTGAGCACGGCCCAATACGTCTACATATTCGCCACGAGCCGAATCATTAACATCTTTTGCACGAGTTTTGCCCTCTTCAATAAGTGTATCCAACTCGCCATGAAGTACTTTCAATCTTGCTTCTGCATCGCTCTTAGCCTTGAGCGCCGAGCGCTGCAAATCATCTCGTGTTTCCTTGCCACTCTTAGGTGCAGTCAGTATGCCTGCTACATAACCTATTCCTGCCAAAAATAACGCCCCTAGTGCTACATTGCTTCGTCGCTTCTTCATTTCTTCCCCTTTTTGGTAACTTTAGATCCCTTGTATTTTCCTGCAAAAAACTTGCCTAGGGCAAGCGGGCCCGAAATTTTACCAAGCACATCGCCAAGTGATGCAGCCTTAAAAGCCAGCATTTCCACCTTTTCGCTGATGCGGTTCAGGCGGTTTATTATTTTTATAAGTTTCACCAGTATAAATATTCCTAAACCAAGAAGAACGGCTAGCGCACTTGCAAGAACAACAACAAGTATTTTTTCGTATGTATCCATATCAAATATTATACATCATGAAATAATTGTTGTTATACAATCGTGCGCAAATACGCGCGAAAATCGTCTTTAATATCATCATGTTGCAAGGCAAAATCCACTACGGTCTTTAGGTACTCTAGTTTATTGCCCGCATCATAGAATTTTGCGTTCTGGACTTGGTAGGCAATAACTTGTTTTTGCTGATCGATGAGCAGCTTGAGGGCATTGTTGCTATATAGCTCTTCGCCCTCTTTTAATTCGGCAAGCGACTGTCGCAATGCGGGGAATATATCGGAAGTTAATAAATAGCCACTGACAGTAGCCATGTCTGATGGAGTATTCTCTTTGCCTGGTTTTTCGATAATATTGTCGACGCGCATAACACCTGGTCGAATCTCTGCGCCGCTCGCAAACCCATATCGACTGTAATCCTCGTCTGACTGGGTCGGCATAGTACTGAGCACTGGGCTATTGAACTCCTTGTAGACTTCTATCATCTGCTTGAACCGCGAAGGAGATGCTACAAAAAAATCATCACTCCACGTATAAATGAAAGGTTCATCCCCGATTAAATGCTCGACATTAATCAAAGGCGTACCATTACCATATGGGCCCTTTTGCCTGACGTATACGAAGTTTGCCATTTCCGATAAAGCTCTGGTTCGCTCCAGCAATTCGTGTTTTCCGCCTTGCAGTAAATTTTGGACAAGATCTGCGCTTAAATTATCAAAATGGTCTTCTATTGAGCGTTTGTGGTAACCAGTAACAATAACAATGTCCTCAATGCCCGCATCTACCAACTCTTCGACAATGTACTGAATTACGGGTTTATCGACCAGGGGTAGCATTTCCTTGGGCATGGCCTTAGTTTGCGGGAGAAACCTGGTGCCAAAGCCCGCTGCCGCGATCACTGCTTTTCGTACTGGCTTATTGTTCATACACTCATTGTACCAGCTACGGTTAAGCTAATTAACTAAATACCTAATTGCTTTTTGATGAGGTCTTGGGCCATTTGCGGATTAGCTCTGCCCTGGCTATTTTTCATAACTTGACCCACCAAGAAGCCGATGGCTTTCATCTCGCCGTTTCTGACGTCTTCTGCCGCTTTAGCATTGTCTGACAATACTTTTTCGACTATTGCTGCGATCTCGCCCTCGTTAGAGACCTGTATCAAGCCCTGTTCTTCGGCATATTTCTCAATATTCTCCGGTGTAGCCCCGCTAGTCAAAACTACAGTTATAAGTGCTTTAGCGTTTGTGGAACTCAGCTTATTTGCCAATATCAATCCGTGAGTTTGCTTAAACATACGAAGCCGAAAATCCGCATCTATTTTTTCCGCCACGTTACCTTCACGACGCAATGGTACTTCCGTATTTACGATCATATTAGTCAGGAATTTTGTGAAGTTAGGATCATCAATTTGCGAGTCAATTAAACGAAGATATTCAACGTCATCAGATTCTACTTCAGCCTCTAATAATGTTTCTATTTGCTTTTCATCTATACCTAGCTGAGTCAGTCTGGCCCGCCAATCATGCGGCATAAGGGGCATAGATTCACGAATAGACTTTATGATATCTTCTGTCAAAATGATCGGCGGAAGATCAGGATCCGGCATGTATCTATAGTCATGCGCTTCTTCCTTGCTACGCTGAGTAAACGTTTTCTGTTTTGCATCGTCCCAACCGCGGGTCTCCTGCACAATCTGTTTGCCCTGTTCGAGCAGCTCAATTTGTCGGTCAACTTCATATTCGACCGATTTTTCTACGCTGCGGAAGGAGTTGAGATTTTTAGTCTCTGTTCGGGTTCCGAGCACTTCTGGGTCCTTGCTGACGCTGACGTTAACATCGAACCTCATATTGCCGTAATACAAGTTAGCATCCGACACACCTGCAAATTTCATTCGCAAATATAACTCTTTTGCGTATGTTTTTGCTTCTTCAGCAGTATGCATATCAGGACTTGATACAATTTCCAGCAGTGGCGTTCCAGCTCGATTAAGGTCTACCAAACTGTAGTCTTTGCCAACAGGATGAATGCTCTTGCCCGCATCGGCTTCCAGATGAGCCTCATGTATACCAATACGCTTTTCTTCACCATTTACCGATATAACTACATAACCGTCGCGGATAATAGGATTGTAAAACTGTGTAATCTGGTAACCCATGGGCAGGTCAGGATAAAAATAATGTTTACGGTCAAATTTACTAAAAGCTTGCGGCTCCGTTCCTAAAGCAAACGCTGCGCGAACCCCCAGTTCTACCGCCTTTTTGTTCAGTACCGGCAGAGCGCCGGGCATTCCTAAATCAATATGGCTAATAAGAGTATTTGCAGGGGCTTCCCTGGCGTCATTGTCTACTGCTGAAAACAATTTAGTCTTAGTCTTTAGCTGGACGTGACATTCTATGCCAATAGTCACAATATACTGATTTTTTACTTCAGCCGTAATCATGCCTCGCCCTTTTTCTGTTCATCCCTCGGATTGGCGAGTGCGCCAAGATCGCGAAGTGCTTGCCTAAATCCCATCAAAGCAGTCTTAACGTCTGCCTCACGCAATCTAACATTAGGGTCTGCTGAAACTTTTTTGTACAAATTATGCGCAAACCACACTGTATCGTTGTTCGTGAATACTCTTTGGGCAGAAACCATTCGTTCGCCCATGCTTTTGCCTTTGTATTTGCGCTTTTTCAGAGCCAAATCCAGTAGCGCATCTGCGTCCGTGAGAGCTTGGGGCCAAGCCGTTTTGTCTTTGCAAAAGCTCTGGATGTCCATCCATTTTTCGCTATATACATGCGGCTTTAGTTTCTTCGGAAGTACTCTATAGGCAATAAATAAAACGAAGCCAAGAGCTGAAACACTTACCACTGTTAATGCAATCATTTCGGGGCTCATGTAATAATCCTTTCTGCAGCATTGGCCGCTTGAAGCAATAATGCATCATTTCGTTGTGGAGCAATAATTTGTAGTCCGACTGGCAAGCCTTCACTAAAGCCAGCAGGAATACTTACCGCAGGTACGCCCACCAAGTTAACTGCGACCGTCATGATATCAGTTAGATACATCTGCAAAGGATCCTCTGAGTGCTCGCCGATCTTAAAAGCAGTCGACGGAGCAGTCGGCCCAATCAGTAAATCTACTTCTTTAAAAGAGTCTGCAAACTCCTGGATAAGTTTCGTTCTAAGCTGCTGAGCTCGGCGGTAATACGCGTCGTAATAGCCACTACTCAATACATAAGTACCGATCATAATTCGTCTTTTTGCTTCGTCTCCAAAGCCATAGCTTCGAGTAAGACCAAAAGATTCATCAAGTGTAACTGCATCCTCATGCGAAAACCCATAGCGCTGGCCGTCGTAGCGGCTCAGATTGCTGCTTACTTCTGCAGGACAAATTATGTAGTAACACGCCAGTGCGAGCGGTAGCGAAGGCAAGCTTACCTCTATAATCTCCGCCCCGTTGTCTTTTAGCTTTTGAATGGCGGCATCAATGACCGTCTTTACTTTCGGGTCTAGCCCCTCGCCCATATATTCTTTAATGATTCCAATTTTTTTTCCGGAAATGCTTGCTGCATCTGTTAGTACGTAATTATCTTCACGCTCTATAGTGGTACTGTCCAAAGGATCTTTACCGGCCATTACATCCAGTACCAACGCAGCATCCGCAACGTTACTAGTTATAGGGCCAATGACGTCCGTACTGCTGGCCATTGCTACTACTCCACTCCGCGAAATAAGTCCATATGTCGGCTTGAATCCTACGGCTCCACAATAGGCAGCTGGCAGGCGGATTGATCCACCCGTATCAGTACCCAAAGCAAAAGGCGCTAGATCCAGTACGACAGCAGCAGCTGACCCACCAGAAGATCCACCCGGGACATATTCCTGATTGTGCGGATTTTTGGTGACCATAAAATCGCTGTTTTCAGTGCTTGATCCATGCGCAAAGGCGTCAAGGTTAGCTTTGGCTACGCAGATCGCACCCTCTGCCTCTAAAAGCTCAATTGCCGTTGCCTGGTATGGAGCTTTAAATCCACGCAAAATATTGCTTGCGGCAGTTGTTTCAGCGCCAAAAGTCAAAAAGTTATCTTTGGCTATGAACGGTACGCCCGCCAGCCGACCTACTGTTTCACCTGCAGCTACCTGTGAATCTATCAAGTTTGCACGCTCGCGCGCACGTTCTTCGGTGGTTGCAATTATTGACTGAAATTCCCGCTTTTGACTAATCGCATCAAGGGATTTTTCAACCAGCTCAGACGCCTTGATTTTACCTACTTGCACTTGTGCGGCTATTTGTTCAATTGGATCCCAGCTGCTCATGCGATCATCCTCTTCACTTTGATGTGGCCATCCTCTATGCCAGGGGCATTCTGCAGTAATTCTTCGGGCGTTACGCCGTAGTCCTGAACCTCATCGGCCCGCATAACATTCTGTAGTCCAGTTACTTGGTACGTAGGCTCAATGTTCTCTAGATCGACGCTTTGCAGCAGTTCCACATAATCCAAGATTTTCTCAATTTCTTTTTCGAAATGAGAAATTTCATCATCCGAAATATTCAGTCGGGATAGCTGAGCCAGCTTTAATATATCTTCGTGTGTGAGTTTCGCCATTTCCACATAGTATACCAAAGGTAATCCCATTATGTCTTTACAAACGGGAAATGTAGGACTAGCATAAGAGCAATCGTTATTGCCGTTAAAGGAAATACAATGTCCACAGCAGATAATTTAAACGCAACCGTTTATACTTCTCCTGCTCAAAGTGACATTTTTCCAGCAGAGCAACAGCCCATTGAAGCAAACTTAGAAACACATGAAATTGTGTCAGACGAGGTTCGACTCCTAGAATCACATGGCACCCGACTTTATCATGGACGAGTAAAAATTTTAGGAGCTGGTGCCATTGCCCGCTATACCCTGGAAACACCACACGGTAGCCACGACGAAGTGCCTTTTATTCTAGTAAATGGATTTTGCGGTTTTAAAAGCTCATACGCTGGGCTTAGGCATGAGATGGCTCTCGATGGGAAACCTACCGCCACACTTCAGCCGGTTCGATTACAAGAGCTCAAACATATGATTCACCCTGATCATATTCTCCATCCGGAACTCGTGCAATCAATGACGGTTGGTACTGTAGTAACTGCTCTACAGAACAATCACGGTTATGAGCAGTTTGATATTGGCGGCCATTCTTGGGGCGGACCAGTAGCTGCTCACATGATAGAACGCGCTCCAGAAAATATTCGATCGTTAAGTCTAATTGCTGCCGCCGGACTGGACGGCCATAAACTATCGGATATAATCCGTCGACTTCCCAGGGAATTAACCCAGGACATTCTGCCGTATGGAATTAATCGACTACGTGCCGGAGACACCCGCAGTGTACTGTCAGTTCTAAAGCACGCGCTCATTAATCCTGGACGCACCGGGCTAGAAGGTTTAGCCGCCGCAACAGCAGATATTCGTCCCGCCGTAAAAAGGCTGGGAAAGATGGGTATTGCCACATACGGCATTCAATATGCGTCCGACGAATTTTTCCACATTGATCTGGTGCGAAAATATTGCCATGACATCTTAGACGAAATAATAGAACACCCGGATCCTCATATGGGCCATCTCGGACCGCAACGCGACCCTAAGGGCACCGCCAAGCTTATCAATGAAAATCTAAGAACACAGTTTAACTAAATTTTAGATTTGATGTCATTTATTATGTCGCGAAGTTCAGCGGCTTTTTCGAACTCCAAATTGGCGGAGGCTAAATCCATTTGACCGGAAAGCTCTTTGATCAGATGGCCATATTCGTCTTTGGGGATTTTCTTTAGATTAAGTTTAGCTCGCTTTGCGTCTTCTGGTAGATCTGGCCTCATGCCCTTTTCGATTGCCTTGGAAATTCCTGTGGCTGTAATGCCATGCTTTTTGTTGTGCTCTTCCTGAATAGCTCGTCTTCTAGTTGTCTCATCAATTGTGCGCCTCATGCTATTGGTAATACGATCTGCATACATGACAACTCTACCCTCAACATGGCGCGCGGCGCGTCCGACTGTCTGAATCAAAGCCTGTTCACTCCTCAAAAACCCTTCCTTATCTGCATCCAAAATTGCCACCAGACTTACTTCCGGCAAATCCAGACCCTCACGCAGCAAATTAATGCCAATAAGTACGTCATAAACACCTAGCCGTAAATCGCGTAATATATCTGTCCGGTCCAGTGTGTCCACGTCACTATGAAGATATGTGACCTTTATATTTATTTCCTTTAAATATTCAGTAAGGTCTTCAGACATTCGTTTGGTCAGCGTGGTCACGAGTACTCGTTGCCCCTTTTCAATCGTATCTCTTATTTCACTTATGAGGTTATCTATCTGCCCCTCAATTGGTCTTACTTCGATTAATGGATCGAGTAACCCAGTTGGCCGAATAACCTGCTGAGCTGGCTCAGGACTGCGCGTGAGTTCGTATTCGGCAGGAGTGGCACTTACGTACACTACTTGATTCACGTGTTTCTCAAATTCCGTGAATGTGAGCGGGCGGTTATCCAGTGCGCTCGGCAATCGGAAACCATGCTCGACGAGCACTTCCTTGCGTGCTCTGTCTCCGTTGTACATGCCTCTCACCTGTGGAATCGTCATATGGGACTCGTCAATAAACATCATGTAGTCGTCAGGAAAATAGTCAAGAAGTGTTGCAGGCTGCTCGCCAGGCTCACGGTTCGTAAGATACCGGCTGTAATTCTCGATACCTTTTACAAATCCTGTTTCTTCCATCATCTCCAAATCGAATCGCGTACGCTGCTCTAGACGTTGGGCTTCAAGTAGCAGGCCATTTCTTTTGAAAAGATTAAGTCGTTCTTCTAGTTCGTGTTCAATCTTTCCCATGGCGACTTTTAGCTTATCTTGCGGCGTAACATAGTGACTACCAGGGAAAATTTTGTGCTGATCCAGATTAGCCAGAATTTCTCCTGTTAAAGGATCAATTTTGGTTATGCGATCTATTTCATCACCAAAAAATTCAACCCGATAGGCAATTTCCTCACCAGCCGGAAATACATCAACTACATCGCCACGCACCCTAAATGTTCCTCTGTGGAAATCTATGTCATTGCGCTGATACTGAATATCCGTTAAATGTCGCAGAAATTTATCGCGTACCCGACGTTCCCCGCGCTGAATGGTTATGGATAGTCCATTATAATCTTCGACTGAACCGATTCCATAAATACAGCTCACGCTAGCTACGATAATTACGTCCCTCCGGGACAGAAGCGCGTCTGTTGCGGCATGTCGCAAACGGTCAATTTCTTCATTGATCTGCGAATCTTTTTCTATATAAGTATCTGACCGCGGGATGTATGCCTCTGGTTGATAGTAGTCAAAGTAACTAACAAAATAATGAACCGCATTGTCAGGGAAAAAGTTTTTGAACTCTGTATATAGCTGGGCTGCAAGCGTCTTGTTATGACTCAATATCAAGGTAGGCCGCTGCAGGTTCTGTATAACGTTTGCCATTGTAAACGTCTTACCTGATCCAGTAACTCCCAGTAGAACCTGTTCGTGCTGGCCTTTATGTAATCCGTCAGTAAGTTGTGCAATAGCCGTGGGCTGATCCCCGGTTGGCTGATAGTCGGATTTTATCTTCAGTTTATTCACCTAACTATTGTAGCAAGTGTAGTGGGCTATTGATAAAGCTGACTGTAATCCTTAAACTCGTAATCCAAAATAGCAGTCAGTTTTGCAATTAGCTCCTCAGGGTCATCGCTAAAAATGACATTTTTGCTGTTAGCCGCACCTGCTGCATGCAAAATATCCATAATCTCTGTACTAATTCCACCTGCACCCTGCAAGAAGCCGATAGGCGTGTCTGTTTCCATAGCAATAGTAAATTCATGAAGGGTCCCAAGACGCCCACCAATACTAACAACCGCATCACTGGAACTGATAAGGAGGGTGTCACGACCTACGTAATGCAACCCTGAGTATAGAATCGCGTCATATGCTTCAGTTGGAAGACGATACTTCTTAACATGCTCGACCTTGCTGGCTCCTGGACTAATACCAAAGCTCATTTGTCCGCCTGCTTTTTTATAACCTTCTGCAGCAAAATTTGGCAGCCCTACGGTGGCACCCGTCATGAGCGCATGGCCGGCATGTGCAATAGCTTCGCCAACTGCCGTTGCTAACTGTCTTCCTTCCGAAACACTACTGCCCTTAGCAGCACCTGACACACATATCTGATATTTAGACACGACTATTTACGCCCTCCCCCTCAAAGATAACCCCAATGCTTCTGGCTCAATCATCTCATTATCGAGTTGCCTCAATATTTGAACCTCAAGCGTTTTATGCCCTAAGTATTGCATAAAAATCTGGTTCCACAAAGACTCACGTACATGAAATATTGCACGGTGTTCATAATCAAGCTCATTAATGTAACTAAGTGCTACATCCATCAAGTTAAATGATATTGGGCGACCATCCGGCTGCATGGCCGCAACATAGTCCATGTCATGCCAGAAATGAAGGGCTGGCTCCATTCTATATAAAACTTCTTCCGCTTTTCTCCAGTGAAGATCTTCCGGCTGAACATGTGGCTCAAATATTTCAGGATGATCTTCGTTTTCCAGTTTGCCAAAGTACCTCTGAATAACTCTCCAGTGGATGTTCTGCCCTGCAATCACGGCGTGTGCATCTGGGTCGGCAATGAGCGTGTTCACGATAATATCGCCGAAGTTTGCACGTACTTGCTGCATCTTAAAATACGCACTATATAGGCGAATCTCATTGATGTAGTGCAGCAGTAGCGGCAGCACAGCGATTGTAATACCTTTCATGTGGGTCATTGGCATTGGAAGCATCACGATGACGCCCAACTCTTTTAAATGCGTGACGTTATGACGTTTTTTATGCACAAACGCCTCTGTTATACCACCCCATTTGCTGGCATCAAGCTGCAAAATTTCTATTCTTCTGGTTTCAAAATCACTTACCTTCAGGGCCCTGTACTTTTGTATGAAGCCGTCAAGCCATTCCGGTGTTTCCGCAAAACGCAGCGCACTGTAAATTTCCATAATTGGCTCACGCTTTAGCATTGAATCTACAGAGCGATAGCCTAAATGCTTCATCACTTTTTTAGGGGGACAAGCCTTAAGCATGCGCTTAGCTACGCTGCACTTAAGAACCGTAACTTCCATTGGCACATCAAGACCCTCTACCGCACTTTTAATCAAAGGAAGCATCTCCTGTACGTCCGTGGGATCGTTTCCGCCTAATTTGCGTACAAGGAATTCATCATGTCGCTCAACCATACCAAGAAGTGCAAAGTACAATTCCCTTCCAGTAGTATCGCTTGAATCAAGCCCAAGTTCACGGGTCTTCTGGTGGACTTTTCTGATAATTTCAGCGGCCAGCTTAACGTCAGCGCTGTGCTTCCCGCTGGCGTTCTCTAACTGCTGTAAGGCTATAGAGAACAAGGGCTCATCCGCCTGCAAAAGGTCTGATAGCATTTTAGACATAATTACCATAAGCATAACACCTATGCTCTAATAGCGTAAAGGTTGTGCTTGCAACCGTCGGCGTTGTTCCGTACATTAAGCAATTAATGACACAAGAATACGAATCACCAGAACAACAACGTGGATACGATCTAATAAATCGCGGGCATATGCTTACTAAGTTTCGACACGATACGTCGCCTCTACTGGGAGCCTACATTGCCGTTTCGGATGAGAATCACGCAACTACGGCCATTCATGCCGGTGAAATAATCACCGACTGGCTAGATGGCAGATACGCTCGTGCTGGCTCTGAAATACTCGGTATAGATACAAGTGAACGTGGCAAAATCGATGACCCAAAAGCAGACAAGCGACTGGTGGGTAGTGTCATTCTAGGATTAACAGCTCGTTACGCTAGGCGCGGAGACCGAGCCGGTGCGACAATCTGTGCCGCTAATGCGCTCGTAGACTACTGGCGTAATAAAAGAATGGATGAGTCACGAGCATTAGCTATATCAGTTGGTATAAGTCCTGGCGCAACAAAGATTAACAAGGCGAAAATGGCACTCCAGTCCTCTGGCGAACTAATTCTCACGAGCAAGGCCGCCAAAAAGCCCCTAGTTAGAAATATAGGGCTCGCAGCCATGAGTATAGGAACCGGGATTGGCATTATTGGGCGGCACCAGTTTCACAAATCAGTCTTGGACAGACAACAGCTCAACGCTGCAGCGTGCCCCGACACAATAGAGCCTAGAAGCGTTCTGGACGATACCACTCAGGAGAGTTCTTTAGTAACTCCTGAAGAGAATCAAGACTAAGCAAACCTGCTTGTGCGCCAACTTGTTGCACCACGTTCATTGAGTTGATTGGACCCCACTGTAGAGCGCCTTCTACATTACTACCCTTCATAAGTGCGGCCACAAAAGTAGAGGCAAATGCGTCCCCAGCTCCTGTGCGCTCTTTTGGTGGAGCTGGGTCTGGATATGGTGGCATCTTGAAGCGATTTTCTCCGTCCGAGGCGTAACATCCCGCGGGCCCATCCGTGACACACACAATACGTGGTCCTAGTTCATGTAACTTGTTTATAAGATCGTGCACGTCATCATAACTGCCGCCCGTAACTTTTACTGCTTCTTCACGGTTCAACACAAGTACTTCTGTTCGACGGTATAACCGCGCTAAGCGATCCGTACCTGCTTCTATTTGAAAAGTACCTGGTTGAAATGCTAATTTTACGTCTGGATTCATTTCTAGCCACTCTGTCAGATCGTCGTGAAATTCCATGGCATTTTTGCTGATAGAGCTAAAGTAAATCCACTTAGGAATCTCCGTAGATTTAAGGCGCGGCCAATGGTAGTTATATTCTTCATGCTTAATCAGTATTGTGCGTTCTTCGCGGTACCAAAGCACATAGTGGTAATTGCTCATCTTATCCGGATTAATATGCACGAACCTGCTATCCACTTTTTGCTTATGCAGTGCCGTAATCATGTCGCGGCCATGCATATCGCCGCCTACATTTGCGACAAGCCCACTATTTAATCCTAGACGCGAAAAACTTACGGCCGCATTGGCAGCATTTCCAACCGCTTCAAGTATTTCTACATGATCAAACGGAATTTTCATGCCAAACGGCATTGCGATCCATTTACCTTGTTCGTTATCGTACGTAACTGCCTGGTCATCCAGTAATCGGATAAAAGCGTCAGTTACGATATCCCCTACCGCTAGTACGTCAATCTGACTCATGTTTAAATTCCCACCATTTTTTATAATACTTATGTTTAGTTTATCACAGCTTTTCCACTGGAGTTAAACAGATCGATTTTTTCCTCGACTACTGCTTCAACAGCGGCAATAACGTCATCCATTAGCTTAATTACCGCGTATTCCGTCGGATTATCCGCTAATTGCTGTTCCAAAGTTTTACGGTAAGCCACGCGCATATCCGAATTGATATTAATCTTACTAACACCAATCTTCACCGCGTCTACAAAGTAATGTCCGGGCGTGCCACTGCCGCCATGTAACGATATATTGCACGGGATAGCATTTCTGATTTGCTGTAGCAGCTCTAGATCAAGCATCTTGGCTACCGGATATGAACCGTGTAAGTTGCCGACTGCTGCTGCATACGTATCAATGCCTGTAGCCTCTACAAAAGAGCGCGCCCCTTCGGGAGTACTAAACGTTTTCTTGATTTCGTCATAATTGATAGATTCCGTGTGCAGGTTAGAAGAACCACCAAAGTAATGGGGCTCGCTTTCTACCATCGCGCCCGTAAGGCGGGCATAATTCACGACTTCTCTTGTCTTGGCAATAATTTCTTCTTCTGTGGCATCATGATTGGCCTGTGATATATCAATATGTATAAATTC
>JBBQKK010000005.1:0-23311 GCA_038326785.1 Saccharimonadales bacterium (SeqCode)
TAAGGAGGTAGGCTATGACAGGAAGTTTTGGGCAAGACGATTCTTCTCTTCCCTATGTAGGCCGTAGTTATTCTGCCTCTTCTGATCATCAGCCCTTAGCCAATGAAGACTATAACCGTAAACTGTTGGCCATCCGTGCTTCTAGGTGGACCGATCTGTTTCCGGACGAGCTGCTAATTCAGGAAAAGACCATATCTGTAATAAAAAGAACATTTATGATGTCTGCTGTTCAGACAATCCCCGTAAAAGACATTGGCCGCGTAGTGTATGTAGATATGCCATTATTTGGCGGCTTGGAAATATTGGGTAAAAATACCGCTCATGATTTAAAGATATCAGGACTCAAAAAAGTAGAGGCTTTAAAGGCTAAAGAAGTGCTCGAGGGACTGCTGCTTGAAGACCTCAATGCCACTGAAATGTCACACTGGATACACCCAGAAGAAGTTTATGGCATCGGGCGTGGTCATCACAATGATCCAGCGGTGGATTTGGAGAGAAGGCGCGGAGGCCACAGTTAATACTAGTTTCTGACTAGGAATCTTAAAGCAATGTGAATTTTGTAAGGCGTACCTTGGACCTATACTTATAATTTGCACCAATGAAACATAAGAGGCGATATAACCGCACGACGTATATATGCGTGGGGCTGATAGCTTTTTTGCTTGGTTTGTGGGCGGCACGGCTCGAACTGACGGCTCCCGGCAGGTTAATAGCACTGATGGGTATTTTGCTTCTCGTTGCATGGCGGACAAAAGGAATTCCTTTGATGCTGTTCTTGGGAGTTTGTATGTTTTTGCTCGGCATATTTAGAGGGGCCGCCTTCATGCTGCAGCTTGCTCCATACCAGGAGTTAGTTGGAACGAAAGTAGTTCTGCGAGGACGCGCGGTAAATGACGGTGCTTATAACGATCGACGACAACTAGAGTTTGACATCGAAGATATAGAAATAATTGAGCCATACAATCTGAGATTACCGGGAAGAATGCGTATAAGTGGTTTTGGAGAACCAGCGGTGTTCCGTACGGATCTTGTGCAAGCGGAAGGGAAAATGTATAAAACCCGCGGTTCACGCCAGGCTGGTGTAAGTTTTGCGGAGATCAATACTATTGAACATGATCTTTCTAAACTGGAAATGTTACGACTAAAGTTTACGGCTGGCATGCAAACCGCGCTACCAGAGCCGCACGCATCATTTGCAGCAGGTTTATTAGTAGGTCAGCGAAACACGTTGCCAGATGCCGTTAGCGAGCAGCTATCGTCAGTTGGCCTCACTCATATTATCGCGGTGTCAGGCTATAACTTGACAATTATTATGCAGGCCGTACGACGGGGCTTGAGTAAGGGTTCAAAATATCAGGCAACGGTAATTGCCGTGGTATTGATGTCTGGGTTTTTGCTGGTAACTGGGTTTAGTGCAAGTATTGTGCGGGCGGCTATAGTCAGTGGCTTGGGTCTATGGGCGTGGTACTACGGGCGAAGCTTTAAGCCATTGTTGTTAATTGTATTGTCGGCTGCGATTACTGCAGCCTGGAATCCACTGTATTTATGGAGTGATATTGGTTGGTACTTATCATTTTTAGCTTTCTTTGGTGTACTCATTTTAGCGCCGCTGGTTACACAAAAGTTGTTTGCGCGTCGCGAGCCTAAGTTGTTTGGGCAAATAGCCATGGAAAGTTTGTGTGCGCAAATTATGACCGTGCCGTTAATCATCTGGATATTTAAAGAGATATCTCTTGTCGCGCCGATAAGTAACATTCTGATTGTGCCACTAGTGCCATTGGCGATGCTACTTGCACTGATTGCTGGAGTGGCTGGAATGCATTTTCCATTACTGGCGGGCTGGGCAGCCTGGCCTGCAAAAATCCTGCTAACGTACATGCTGGATATGGTGAACATAATTTCTGGTGTTCCAAACGCTCTGCATCATACGTCAGTGTCAGCAATCACGATGTCATTTATGTACGGCAGTATTGGAGTGTTTGCTCTGGCGCTGCACAAAGGTACCCATGCAAAACGTGCTACAATAACAGATATAGAATCTGGAATTTAAGGAGAAAACGCTTAGTGTCAGGACATAGTAAATGGGAAACTATCAAGCGTCAAAAAGGCGCAAATGATGCTAAGCGCGGCGCGCTTTTTACGAAGCTGGGTAACGCAATTGCTATAGCCGCACGCAGTGGTGCGGACCCGGATACTAATTTTGCATTACGATTAGCTATTGATAAGGCTAAAGCTGCGAACATGCCATTGAGCAATATCGATCGTGCAATACAGCGAGTTACGGATAAGTCTGCTGCTCAATTGCAAGAAGTACTGTACGAAGGTTATGGTCCCGGAGGTGTGGCAATATTGGTCGAAGCTGCTACTGACAATATAAATCGAACGTATCCTGAAGTACGATTGGCGTTTTCAAAGCATGGCGGAAGCATAGGGGAAAAGGGATCAGTTGCATTTCAATTTGATCACAAGGGAATGATTCGTGTGAAGGCAAGCGGCGATGACCTGCTAATGGCAGCGCTAGAAGCTGGTGCGCAGGATGTACAGGACGAAGAAGATGGTTCGCTTGTATATACCGACTCTAAAGAGCTAGCCAAGGTTCGTGATGCATTGCGCGAAGCAGGCATCGAAATACTTGAAGCGCAGTTAACGTTTGTTCCCAACAGTACGGTAGCTGTTACGGATGCAGCTACTGCCGGGAAGATAATGCGGCTTATGGACGCACTCGACGACGTTGATGACGTCACCGCTACGCACGTTAACTTTGATATTCCGGAAGAGTTTTTGGCCGCCTAATGCGAATTTTGGGAATTGATCCCGGAACCGGAATCATGGGGTTCGGCATTATTGATATAGATGCTAAGTTAAAGCCTCATCTAGTAGATGCTGGTGTCATTCGCACGCCAGTCAATCAAGCCGACAGTGATCGGCTTCTTACAATTTTTGATGAGCTGTCAGAAGTAATCAAAGAAAACAAACCTCAAATAATGTCGGTGGAAAAACTTTTTTTTGCACAGAATGTGACTACGGCTATGAGCGTGGCACAGGCAAGGGGAGTTGTGCTGCTATGTGGTAAGCAGACGGGGTTGGAATTATTTGAATACACACCACTTCAAATCAAGCAGGCTTTGACTGGGTATGGACGCGCAGACAAGAAGCAAATGCAGGAAATGGTACGAGTGATATTAGGATTATCCGAGGTGCCGAAGCCAGATGACTGCGCCGATGCGTTGGCTGCGGCGATCTGTCATAGCATGCAATCCAGAGCACTCACTGGGCGCTAAAAGTATGTTGCCCCTACTGACGACATGAGCCAAACGACCGCTAGGGCACCTATTGCGGTCAGAATTATTCCCATTAAGACAATGCGATTAACGCTAAGTGAATCTGATTTACTCCCGTATTTTCGTGGAACCGCGTACTGTGCGTGCTCTGACCCAAGCGGTCCGCTCCGGGCATCTGGATAAATTGATGGCTTACCTTTTGGCATTACTGGTATACCCGCATGTAGCCGCGCTTCACCCATGTGGTGTAGGCGGTGGTGCTTCCTGGAATTGAAGTGGTAAAGGTAATGTTAGCGAAGTTTCCTAGCTCAACGGTCTGACCCGCCACTGCTCCGATAGCTCCATTGTTGGCTATACTTACTTTTGACCACCTAGCGTAAAGAACTGTCCCGGCGGCGTTGCCGTTGCTTCCCAAATCAATAGTACGCACTGTTTGGCTATTGGCGAGCTCGGTTCCAGTAACGGTAGTGCAGTTTGGCGAACAGCCTGCAGCACTCCAGTACGTTATAAAGAACACTCCAGTATCGCTGCTATTGGGCAGGATTGATGCATTGTTACCGAAATTTATACCACTCGATCCGTCTATCATTACCGTAGGACGATTTGTACCCAGTGTATTTGCTACTACTATTCTTGAGTTGTTTCCAAATGTTAAATTGCCATCAATCCATGTATTGCCAGACAGGGTGACGGTGCAGCCATTTCCCAGGGAAATATTTCCGGTAATCCTCACATTAGCTGGCCATGTTTTGTTTTGGTTGTTGCCGCACGATACCGTTGAATCTGAAGGCGCAAATGTTGTAGCTGGAGTTACCGCACCTTGCTGGCCAGCTCGGTCGTAATCGGGCAATGTGGCTGGAGGGACTGTTTGGTTGGGTACGAGACCAGGGTTGAACATGTTGGTGCCGTTGGTCTGGTTTGTAGCATGTACCGTTCCGTAGATGCGCCCGTCGTTGCTAATAGTGATAGGTTCACCATTCTCGTTTGTTCCACACACCCGTGGGTAGGATGAGGTTACAGGATTAGGACAGCTGGTATGCGCTACTCGAACATTAACAGGATTTGTCTGGAGTCCAATCTGAGCATTGTTGGCAATTGTTACCGAACCGTTGACGATTACATCCCCGCCGGAAATTTTCGCATTGCTATTTAATATTAATCCACCCACACCACTGACAACTGAAGTTATATTGCTGTTGGTGGTTATACTTTGGGCGTCTAATTCGTATATACGGGTACTGCGTAACTTGGTGGATGGGTTACCGTAACTTCGCCCGACGACTCGGATGATTCTACGATCGGTGCTGACACCGGGAAGTACCGTCGTTTCATAGGTTGTTCGTGTGCGGCTAGTGCTGAGTAGTTCCACTTCGGCGCCAGTCCCAAGGTAATCGGAGTCCAGGGTCAGGTCTATTAGTGCTTTGTCGAGGCCTGCATCCGCCACCATTTGGGCATTGATTTTGTATGTTTCACTGTTCGCGAGATTATACGTTAGGGTTGCTGCGCTACCAACGGCAACGATCATTAAAGTTATCATGAGGGTGGTGGTCATTAACACTGGCAGCACGAATCCTCGTTCCCTCGCAGTTTTTGTAAATGCAGATATTTTCATCATTAGTAATTCCTCAATGTTGTTCGTGTAGTGTTGGAAAAATTAATCGGTATGCCGTAAACCGTACGAGTCATATTGACCGTGAGGTTGACTGAGCTAGCGAGAGCAGGATCCGATACAGGATTATTGTTGACATCAAAAAACGAGAACGTTAAGTTCTGTAGGAATTTTGTATATTCCTTGTCGGACGGACAGGCACTGCTAGAGCTAGCTTGTGGGCAGGTGGTAAGCGTTGTATTGCCAGGGGCCTCGTCATTTCGGAGCGCGCGTCGGTACATAGTGCTGTTGCTGGAGAAGTAAATAGCCTCATTCGCATAGGGATCGCCCGTGCTATCGTTGTAAATGATATTTCTGGAGCTATCTACTGCTGGTGATTTAATTATTATGATATTGCTAGGATCGTTTGTTACCCAGCCACCACCGGGTCCGTAAGGATCGTTGATTGAGTTTACTGCGCTGATACCATCAGACAGCCGAATATCGTCTACTAATTGCGTCAATATGAGTTGTGACTGCAATGCCATCTCAGCGGTTGCCTGAGCCCGTAGTGTGCTGCCGAATAAAGAAACAGAAATGGTTAGCATAAGAACAGAAATAATAGCGGCAATGGCCGTTGCCAGTATCAGCTCAGTAATAGTGAAGCCCTGTTGGTCGTTTTTCATTGGCCTACGCCTATTTCACTGATGATTGTGCGGTACGTGGTGCTTCTGGCCTGTTGGTAGTCGCGGTAGTTGATAGTAACAGTAACCTGCTTTATGCCACTTGCACTGTTGTCTACGCTATAGCTCGCAGATTTGGGGCCTGCAAGAGTTGCCGGCAGTTCGGCAGAGAAATCTGTAGTGCCAGTAGGAATTGTATTATAGCCCGCGCTACGTAGTTGTTCGATTTTGTTTTGAGCTAACATGTTTACGATCGAGAGGTCACGAGCACGATTGTTGATAGCGGTTAAGTTGGTAATGCCGACGGATATCGAAGGTATAAGAATTGCGAATAACCCTATAACAATTAATACTTCGATTATCGTAAAGCCAGCTTGGGTTTGTTTGGACATAATGCTTATTGTTATATTAGAGGAGTTACAGGGGTAATTGCAAGCCGCATACATTTAATTTTATGGTAGACTGTACCTAATTATAGGAGTTAGCAATGCAACCAGATGAGTCAAAAATAGCCGATCACAACAGCTCGCCAGAAGCGGGGGCTGCGGTCAACAGGGCTAAGTTGCCGCCATCTCCCAATTCGAGTACGCCCGCGGTTACAACTCAGGGCCCATCGCAAAAATTAGCAAAGCCGCTAGCGCTGGCACTAATCGCCATAGGCTTGTTGCTATTAGTCGGCGCTATAATGGCGCTATTGAATTTGAACGAATAGTACGCCCACGGCTAAGTGCGGTACAATATAGCTTATGATTCTTCCTAAATTTACATCAGTTAAGCTCCCAGGAGGCGGAGCCTCATGATTTTTCCTCAGCTTACTTCAATTGAGCTGCCAGGAGGCGGAGCCTCATGATTGCAACACTTTCAGGCGTAATCGCCGAAAAACTCGGGGAGATTATTGTTATTGACGTAGCTGGCGTTGGCTATGGTGTACTGGTCCCCGTTGAAGATTATGGCAAGCTGATGCCAGGCGAGGCTGCAAAAATTTATGTTTATGAGCATATACGAGAACAATCACATGATTTGTACGGATTTTGCCAGCTGGATACCAAGCGATTATTTGAGCTGCTGCTGGACGTAAATGGTGTCGGGCCTAAGATGGCGCTGAACATCCTTGGTGTTGGGTCTGTTGAAGACGTGCGTCAGGCTATAGCAAGCGGTGACACCAAATACATCCAAGCGGCCCAAGGCGTTGGCAAGCGTGTGGCTGAACGCGTAGTCGTGGAGTTGAAAGACAAAGTTGGACTGGTGAGTACCGTGAATACTGAATCTTTATTGGCGGGCAGCGCTTTATCTCAGCATGATGAAGCTGTGCAGGCAATGGTCTCACTCGGTTATAACTTGCAGGATGCAGTCGCAGTCATGGCAGGTATAGATGCTTCTTTATCGACTGAAGAGCGCGTTACGCGAGCACTTAAGGGCGCGAGACTATGATTGAACGAATTGTAGACACAGCTGTAGCCGAAGAAGAAATTCAAGAGCAAGAACTAGAAGTTACCTTACGACCGCGTGACTTTACCAATTATATTGGCCAGAAACGCTTAAAGCAGAATTTGCAGCTGGCAATTTCTGCTGCTAAAAAGCGCGGCGAACCGCTTGACCACATTTTGCTGTATGGTCCTCCTGGACTTGGTAAGACTACTATGGCCACCGTCATCGCTAATGAGATGGGCTCAACAATTCGCGTCACCAGCGGACCAGCGGTTGAGCGCCCGGGAGACCTGGCAAGCCTTCTGACTAATTTGCAGGACGGAGACATTTTGTTTATTGACGAAATACATCGCTTGCATCGTACCGTAGAGGAAGTGCTGTATAGCGCGATGGAAGACTTTAAGCTGGATATTATGTTAGGCAAGGGGCCTAGCGCGCGATCCCTGAGGCTCGATCTGCCAAAGTTCACTATTATCGGCGCTACTACTAGAACTGGCGCATTAGCGGCGCCATTGCGCGACCGGTTTGGCATGATTCACAGACTTGAATTTTACACACATGATGAGATTCAACAAATTATTGAGCGAGCGGCACAGATTCTTAACGTAGAAATTAATGGCCAGGCCGCAAAGAAGCTATCTACTCGCGCCAGGCTGACGCCGCGTATTGCCAACCGCCTGCTTAAGCGAGTGAGGGATTATGCCGACGTAAATGGCGATGGAATAATTGATGAGCAAATAAGCGTGCAGGCCATGCAATTACTGGAAATTGATGAATTAGGACTTGATCCTGTTGATCGGATGCTACTACTTGCAATCATAGATAATTACCAGGGCGGCCCAGTGGGCGTAGAGACACTTGCCGCACTTACAGCAGAAGAGCGAGCAACGATAGAGGATACTATTGAACCGTTCCTCATGCAGATTGGTATGCTTGAGCGCACACCGAGGGGCCGCAAGGTTACACATCGGGCATATGAGCATCTGAACCGCCAGATGACTGACAGCAGTAGTCAGTCATCCCTTATGTAGCTGCTATAATACGTACTATGGAAGCATCAAAATTGTCAGGTATCGGCCGACGTCTGTTCGAAATTATCGAATTTGATAGTAGTGAAGAATTGATTTATGAAATACGCAAGCACCCAATTGGCCTAGTTATTATTTATTTAATGGGCTTCGGGGTGGCTGCAATGCTGCTTGTATTTATGGTCATCGGCCCTATATTTTTATCTGATTCCAGTTCGGATTATTTGGGATTTGATACAACCAGCCTAAAACTTGTCGTATCGCTCGCGGGCGCCTTGCTCGCTATATTGTCCATTGCCATGACGGCCATTGGTGCATACTTATATCAAAGTAATGTGGTGCTGGTTACATCCGAGAAACTCGCACAAGTTTTATATAAAAGTATTTTTGATCGAAAGATTTCGCAGCTTAGTATTGGTGACGTACAGGATGTTACTGTTACTCAGAGCGGCATATTGGCACGAATGTTTGACTACGGAACTCTTACAGTTGAAACGGCTGGAGAACAGCAAAACTACTCGTTTACCTTTACGCCAAAGCCGTATCACGCAGCAAAGGCAATTGTGGGCGCACATGAAGAGAATTTAAAGAAATTTGGAAACTAAATAATATCCATACAGGGCACAGGTTCTGTATTCTATTTTGAAGTCTAGTTTGGTTCGGTAAATGGACTCTTTCGGGCTTCGTCAAATAAAGCGCGTACCTGTATGTTCTGACTCTCAAAGTTCAGAAGTCGATCAATCGATGTCTTGTCGACAGTAATTCGCTTGATAGACTTAGTTTTTTCAGACACTACATGAGCTGGGGGCTCACTTTCAATGAGCGTGGTAATGCGCATAACGAGGAATCCGTACAGACACAGAAAAAATAGTGCAAACAGTATAATCCTGTATCGGCGCGCCGCTCCAATTAGCGGAAGAAATTTTGCTGATAATGTTGATGAGTCTAGTTTCATGGCTTGATAAATACCGTTATTGTAAAGTTAAATGTCACGTTCGGACCATCTGGTTGGATGTTTAGATTACTAATCTGTGAAGTTGAACGGTTATTTTCTAGATTCTTTAGGAAAGTCAGGAAATTGCCGTATGGCACGGGGCCGGCAGATTGTACGTTTACATCCATCTGGTACAGCCCTGCAATGCCTGTAACGGCTTTTACTTGGGTGGTTGGAGCTGCTGTAGCAGCAGGTGCAGCTGGTTGAGCGCTCGTGCCTCCCTCTCCGCTAGGAGCCGGTGCGGCCGGCTTTGCTGCGGCCTGACCTAATGTGGATGACGGAAAGATGATAGAGCCTAATCGAACATTGCTGTTCTTGGCAATGTTATTTAGCTCAAGAACGGTACGAGCTTGGTCTTTTTCTTTGGGGAGAATTGTACTGACTATTTGTTCCAGTTCAGAATACTTCTGTATATCCTTGCGTGCCTGTATAAGGGAGCGCTGCTGTTCTTCTAGCGCGACGCTTTCTGCTTTTAGCGATACTAAGTGTGTAGTTTTTTGTTGCAGCGCAAGATTGCCATATACAACCGCACCAACGCCAGCGCCAGCCAAGAGTATGATGGCCGCGATTAGTACAAAGTATAGTCTTTTGCTATTCATTCTTAGCTCCCGTTTTGTTTTTGACAAACAGGTAGGGGTTATTCTTTCCGAGAAGTGCGCGTATCGTTACTTGGCAAGGGTATCGGTTACTTGATAGTGGAACTTCCTCGGGGCAATTAAAACTTACCATATCTGCTTTATCGAATAATTCATTGCCTGGATCACTCAGGTTAACGTGTGTCTGTGTTGCTGCTTGTGCATTTTTAGCGGCGAATTGCAGATCCAGCGCTCCATCAACTTTAGTAATTGCGAGTGATTCTAGGCGAGCTCCGGTTGGAATAAGGGTGCTGATGTGTTCCAGGAATCCTGAAAAAATTACTTGTTTTTCAAGTACTTGTACCGCTAGTTTGGTGCTGCTGCTGATATCTTCGACTCTCTTTTGAGTTTCCTCTAATTTTTGCGAAGAAAGGCTGGATTTGGCTTGAGTTACTTCCTTTTCATATAAACCGGTTGCCTGATTTATGTATATGTATCCGGCAGCCACAATAATGCCGATCCCAGCAAGACCCGCCATCATTGCAAGAATCCAACTGAGAAGCATTGCGTTGCGCCGTGCATACTTAAGTTCGGATTTTAAATCATTGGGAATTACATTGATCATGATGTTAATCCCGTTGATTTGCTGCCAGGAGTGCGCCATGAAAATATCATGCGAAAATCTCCTTTGGTTCAGTTAGTGCAAGGCCGGCTACTGTAACGTACATCGTTTTTTCTACTGCGCTAGGTGGCTGTAAATCACCAAACCCTAAGCGCTGCCAAGGATCACACGTGCGCACTGGTAGTCGCAGGTGATTGGTCATATATTCTGATAATCCCGGCATATTAGCGCCGCCACCCATGGTAACGATCTGGCCTATTTTATGCTGTGTTGTAGAACGTTCCTCGTAGTAGCGAATCATTCGCCGGATTTCTTTTAGTAGCTGCTGCAATAAGGGGTCTAGGCCGCGGGTTATCTCGGCTTGTTTTTTACTTACACCAAGTCCGTATTTGGTTTTTATGACATGTGCTTCTTGGATGGTTACATTTAGCTGGTTGGCGATCAGTTTAGTGAAGCTGTCTCCGCCGCCTGGTACGGTACCAGTCACGACCAGAGTCTTGTCGTAAATAGTAATGTCTGATGATACCGAGCCAAAATCAATCAGTACTGTTGGTACGCTACTCTCTTCTGAATACACAAACAGCCTGCTACTGGCGCCAATCGTGGTTTCTATCGCTACGAGTTCAAGGCCTAAAATAGCTACTAATTGCATGTAGGAATCTATAACGGCTCGTGGGACTGCAACCACTAATAGCTCAATACCCTCGGATGTTTTCGAAATTATTTCATGGTCAATGTATAGCTCGTGCATGGGCAGAGGTATATATTGTTCGACCTCGTGATGGATTGCCTGCTGCAGCTCCTTGGTTGATAGAGCGGGTAGCTGCAGTGTACGAGTATATGTTCGTGCGGCAGGAACGGCCATTACGACGCGCCGGGTTGTAATTTCGCCAATGAGTTTTTTGTTGAAAAGATCGTATGCGTTTTTTGCTAGTTTCTCGGGATCGACAATTACACCATCTTTAAAAAGATCAGGATCGAATGAAGCGACGCCATAGCCGGCCACGACCTTTTCGTTGCCGTGTTGAGCGATCTGCATAATCTTCAGCGAACTAAAGCCGATATCTAGGCCGAACAGTGGCTTGTCTTTGTATAGGAGTGTAGAGTTCATTTTTATATATAACCGTAAGCGCTATTTATATTAAGTATAGCAAATATACAGGGAAAGAATAGGTAAGCCCCAAAATAAAAACTCACCCGCAAGCGAGTGAGTTTTTATATACCAGAAGTTAAGTCCTAGTTGTTGTTTAGGCCTTCTTTTCGGTAGGGGTTTGGAGTCTGAGTTGATGGCTTTTCAATGAAAGTCTTCAGAACGTAACCAGTACAGTCGTTAGCACAGCCGGTCGGATATGCGACATACAAGTACTCATTGTCATTCGTTGGTGCTGCGACAGCATCTGCAGCTGTTTCATCGGCTACCGCGGCGTTGATAACGATAGCTTCGTTGTCAGCAGAACGAAGCATGCTTTCGTCAGTTCCTGGGAATGTAGTCGTAGTAAATGTTTGCGGATAGCCACCGTTTTCGTTGAAGAATTCTTCAAGCTTACTGTGAATGCCGTTGATGTCAGTTACGCGTTGTGTGTCACGTGCTTTTGCTTGTGCACCCTGGAAGTTGTTTAGTACCAACCCGGCCAAGATAGCGATGATAGCGATTACGATCAGTAGTTCAATGATCGTGAAACCACCTTGTGCTTTTTTAATTGTTTTGAACATGGATTTGCCCACCCTCCTTAAGGTTTTTTGAACAAGCCATACTTATAGTTGTTTTAAGGCTTATGCTTATACAGTAGCACAACGCTGATAAACAGCAATAGTTTTTAGCCGCGTAGCCCATCTACTATATCTGATTCGACAAATTGCTGATGGGTCCGATTACGCTTGCAGCAATCAACCCGACCATACCGCCCATCACCACAATCATAATAGGCTCCAGAATGGAGCTTAATGCATCCACCGTTGCATCCACTTCTTCTTCATAAAAATCTGCAACCTTGATAAGGATTTGATCGGTCTGGCCCGTTTCTTCTCCGATGGCCATCATCTGTGAAACAATGGGTGGAAAAATTTTACTTTCGCCTAATGGAATGGAAAGCTGCTGTCCGTTTGCCACTGCTTTCGCGGCAGCTTTTAATTCGTCTTCGATGACAGCATTGCCGAGTGCTTTCGCGGTAATTTCGAGTGTTTCAATCACGCTCACTCCGGCGCTCATAAGGCTTGCAAATATTCGTGCAAAGCGAGCAATCGTAACTTTCTTAACGATGACGCTGATGACCGGGATCTTTAGAATCATTTCATCTTTTCTGTGCCTGCCTTTTGGGGTTTTTGTGTAACGTTTGAATAAAGTAAAGGCGAGAAAGCCCCCACCTAGCAAGATGTACCATTTGCTGGTCATGAACGAACTAATGCCGAGCATAACTTGTGTCAGTTTTGGCATTTCGGCATTTTCGCCCGATAGATCCTGGATTATTTTCCCAATCTTAGGCATAACGACAACCATCAGTACAATGAAGACAATGCCGGTGATAGAAAGCAGGATGACGGGATAGGTGAGTGCACTTTTAAACTTGCCGCGAATACGAGCATCTTTTTCTTGCTGTGTCGCCAGCTTTTTAAGGATTTCATCTAGGATACCACCAGCTTCACCCGCGCGAACCATGTTGATATAAATAGTCGAAAATACTTGAGGATGTTTTTCCAGGGCGTCAGCCAGGGCCACTCCACCTTCAAGGTCATGTGAAATTTCCTGGATGTGTTTTTGAAAAGTTGGATTTTCTGTTTGTGCTTGTAGGGCTGCGAGGGAGCGCACTAACGGTACTCCGGCATCAATCATCGTCGCTAGCTGCCGCGTAAAGATTACCAGATCAGTTAATTTTACTTTCTTTTTGCCAGGTCCAAAGGGGAGCTTATCTAAAATGCCACCACCTGATTCGGCGATCGATACGGGCGTGAGCCCGCGGCGCGCCAGGGATTGGCTAACCGAACTACTATCCGCGCCACTTAGGGTGCCGGATATTCTTTTGCCTGTTTTGTCGATTGCTGTGTATTTAAAGGTTGCCATAATTTTCCATTATTCTCGGGTTACGCGCAAGATCTCTTCGATAGTTGTCATACCCATCATGGCTTTAATAAGTCCATCCAGCTGCATGGTATACATACCCTCTTTGATGGCTTGTTGCTGAATTTGTTCGCTGGTCGAGTTCGCAATGATCATTTTCTGGATATCCGAAGATATGGTCAGGGCTTCATATATACCCATTCGTCCGCGGTATCCCGTGTGTCCTTCCGCTAAGTTAGACTTGGGCCGCCAGAGGGTAATTTTGGGTGTTTTTTCTTTACCAAATGCAGCTTGAGCTTCGTTGGCGAGCGTCATGATTCGTTTCCAGTCATCGGCGTTTCTAATGCCAAAGACACGCTCGATTTCTTTCTTTTCTTTTTCGTCAGGTGTATATTGTTCTGCCTCCTCCGTTACTAATCGGCGCACAAGGCGTTGACCAATAACTACTCGCACAACGGAGGCAATAAGGAATGGCTCGATGCCCATGTCGAGCAAGCGTGGCAGGCAAGTCGCAGCGTTGTTAGTGTGCAGAGTGGAGAACACAAGGTGACCCGTAAGGGCGGCTTGAACACCGAGGCCAGCAGTTTCGCCGTCGCGGATCTCTCCGACCATAATGACGTTTGGGTCTTGTCGTAGTAGTGCGCGCAGGCCGTTAACGAAAGTCATGCCAGCTTTGTTGTTTACCTGTGTCTGATTGATACCCTCTAGCCGGTATTCAACAGGGTCTTCAACGGTTGATATATTAACGTCTGGTTGGTTTAAGATGTGTAGCACGCTGTGAAGTGTAGTGGACTTACCGGAACCTGTCGGACCTGTCACGAGTATCATGCCATGAGGCTGAATAATTGCATCTTTGATGTTATCCAGCGCTAGTCCCCAAAAACCTAGCTGCTCAAGGCTGAGAGGTTCATTGGATTCATCAAGTACACGCATAACTACTTTCTCGCCATCTGTTATAGGCAGTGTGGACACACGAAAACTATATACTCTGCCGCTCACGATGATTTTGAACCTTCCGTCTTGAGGGGCTCGGCGTTCGTCAATCTTTAGGCCAGAAAGAATTTTGATTCTAGATACCAATGCAGCCTGTGTACGTTTTGGTAGCTTGTTTGCTTCCTTTAAAACACCGTCAACGCGGTAGCGGATTTGTACATGCTTTTCGCGCGGTTCTATGTGAATATCGCTGGCACCTGATTTTACAGCATACTCAATTATCAAATTTACGGTTTGTGCGATTGCAGAATCTTCAGCGACGTCTTCTTCGGCGACTTCCTCTTCTTCGGTATAGTCTTCTTCACCCTCAAGTGCGACCTTGCTGATTTCGTTCGTGATGCTTCCGCGGTACTGATCAAGCGCGGCAAGAATATTTGACTGGGTAGCGATGAAGACCTTTAAATCAGAGCCGAGCTGTTTCTGCAGGAAATTGATTGCCTGAACGTCATCTGGATCGGCGACGGCTAATTGCTTAGTGCCATCTTCTTCAATTCCAATTAAAACTGCATTGTACTGCCGGGCAATACGTTCAGGAATTAGGTGAAGAATTTCTTTGCTGAGGGCTTTGGCGTCAATTTCTACAAAGGGTACATCAATTTCTTCGGCATAAGCTTTAGTCAGCGCTGACTCGGTTATGGCTTCTGAACTAATGGCGACTTCAAGAAGGGAGTTTTTTTCTGACTTTTGTAATTCCTTGAGCTCACTTAAGCGAACACTGTCAATTTTCTCAGTGCCAAGTAGTAGCTTCTCAACCAGGGAATCCGAAATACGCATAATTGTTATGCTCATTATAAATCAACAAGCATTAGCGGCAAAGAAAACTGTAGTTTATATTTTTTAATCTGACTTATTCATGAACAACAACAAGCGGCATGAGAGAATTTTGATATACTTAAGCCACATAACTATTGTTAGATGTAACTCGGAAAGGAGCGTGTTCACGTGGCAGACAAGAAAGACAGTACGACAGAGAATCAGGCATCTGGCAAAAGCAAAGCTTTAGGATTGGCACTCGAAACTATAGAGAAGCAGTTTGGAAAAGGCTCAATCATGAAGCTTGGAGAATCGACCAGAGTTAACGTTGAGACCATCCCCACCGGCTCACTTAGTCTGGATCTCGCCCTCGGCGGCGGTCTGCCAAAGGGTCGTATCATTGAAATCTATGGTCCTGAAAGTTCAGGAAAAACCACCCTTACCCTTCATGCTATCGCTGAAATTCAGCGCCAAGGTGGTACGGCCGCGTTTATTGACGCTGAACACGCTCTTGATCCAGCTTATGCGAAACGAATTGGAGTTGATGTCGAGAACCTGCTGCTCAGCCAGCCAGACAACGGAGAGCAAGCCTTAGAAATTACCGAAACTTTGGTACGCTCAAATGCCGTAGACCTCATCGTAGTAGACTCCGTGGCTGCACTGGTGCCTCGTGCGGAGATAGAAGGCGACATGGGTGATTCACACATGGGTCTGCAGGCCCGACTTATGAGTCAGGCACTGCGGAAACTTACTGGTGTAATCAGCAAGAGTCATGCGACTGTGATCTTTATTAACCAGATTCGTATGAAAATTGGTGTGATGTTTGGCAATCCAGAAACTACTACCGGTGGAAATGCACTGAAGTTTTATGCGTCAGTTCGTATGGATATCCGTCGTGTTTCACAAATCAAGCAGGGCGACGAGGTGGTAGGCAACCGTACCCGGGTCAAAGTAGTAAAGAACAAGATAGCCCCGCCGTTCCGGCAGGCCGAGTTCGACATTATGTATAACCAAGGTATCTCAACTGCTGGTGACATCTTGGATCTGGCTACAGCGCAGGGAATTGTAGATAAAGCAGGTGCTTGGTTCTCCTATAAGGGTGAGAAGATTTCCCAGGGACGCGAAGCTGCCAAGACTTACCTGCAAGCCAACCCTGATGTGTTGGAAGAAATTGCCGCAAAGATTCGCGAAGATTCAGAAAAAGCAGAGTAAAAATCTAATTATCTAGATTCTATTCTCGAATCTGACCTTACTATTCAGGGGTTTGCAAACAGCTCCTGTTCGACTGCAGCGTTTAAGGATTCATTATCTAGACGCTCAAAGCGACTAATTTCTGCCATGCACAAAATACCTGCTTGCTTTCCGGCCATGCTCTGACTCTGGATATCACGCTGAGCGATGTTGGTATTTGTCGTTGAGTCATATTCCACTAGGGCTACTCCAAAGTTTGATAGCGTTGCTAGTATGTGGGCACTTACCGCTTTACGAATCACATGCTGTTCGCACTCAAACTCATAATAGGGTATTTCACGATGGGACTTGTCGGACCGAATAGTTACGTCAACTACCCCGAGATCAATATCTCCATGGGTGTGACATCTTTCTTTTATTTCGGACATAATTGAGGCTAATTGTATGCAGAATTGCAGTTGCGTCAAGCACGGAATAATTTCTTAAGATTAATAATTTTCACAGCAAAGTATATTGTTCTGGATGTACACTTAACGTATGAAAATCACAGACATCAAGCAGCAGGTTAAGCGCGCTGACAGGTATTCAATTTACATTGATGGTGCGTATAGTTGTTCCTTTTCTCCTGATGAGGTGCTACGGCAAGGACTGAGAATCGGCATGGAGATGTCGAGCGATGGCTTGCGGGTACTTAAATCAAATGCCACCAAAGACAAGGCTTTTGACAGGAGTCTAAATCTGTTGGCTCGACGGCCCAGGAGTGAATGGGAGCTGCGAGATTATTTGAAGCGCAAAGAGTATGAAAGTGAAGTAGTAGACGGCACGATTGACCGGTTACGGGCGTTGGGTTACGTCAATGACATTGACTTTGCTGAGCGGTGGGTGAGTAGCAGGCGGGCGTTAAAATCAGTCAGCAAGCGGAGGCTTATCCAAGAGCTACGACAAAAGCACGTGAATACTCAGGCAATCGAAAATGCTTTGGAAAATGAGGAAACAGACGAAAGGGAAGTGTTGAGGCAGCTCGTTGAGCGAAAGCGTTCACGCTACCCGGACCAACTAAAATTTATGCAATACTTGTCGCGCCAGGGTTTTTCCTATGATGATATAAAATCCGTATTGAACGAACAGGAATCGGACTAAGCTGTCGGGGCGACGGCAGCTGGCATGCCGGCTTTTGTGGGGCGAAGGATTTCTTGTACCACAATCTTGCGGTTGGTAATCTCGACAATGTTATTGCGGTCAATGCTGAGCTGTCCCGAGCTAAGAGATTTGAGCAGGGACTGTCCTACATATAATTTTTGGATGTATAGCGATTGGTCGTCAACCGCATAATCATTAACTTTGCCGATTCGCTCTTTACTGACGGTCACTACCGGCTTGCCCATTACGTCAAATTGCAGGGCAAAGATTTCTTTTAATCGCACTATTTCGTCTTCTGGTGCCAGGGCATCATGGTCGTTTACTACAAAGCCTTGTTCTAATATGTCACGGATTTCCAAACTAACGAGGACCAAGACTTCTTTAGTGAACTTGTCCTGACAGTAAAACCCCTCAATTTTCAGGTTATTTGGATTAACAATCGGGGCGACGGCCGTGGCAATTACTCCTCCGGTGCGGAGGCTCATAACGGGCTGGTTCATCAGGGATTTGCTGAGTAAAAGCATAACACTATTGTATCGCATGTGATCAATGCGAAACAGGGGTAATGCAGCGTTACATGAAAGGTCTATGAATTATCTTTTGCAGCGGCTGCAAACAGACTTATTATTGTTCACAATATGAAGCGTAAAAAGTTGTTATATATCATCTCAATTTTGATGCTGCTCCCGGCTCCGGTGACTAGTCATGCGGAAGTTACCCCAGACCTGCCGAAGCTAATTATTAGTGAGGTAAAAATCAAGAATGACACTAGTGGATATGATGAATTTATAGAGATAGGTAACCTAAGCAGTGAGGCGGTGAATATTCATGAATACAGCATCGAGTATTTCAACACCTCAACACCAGCAGTTTCGCAGGTACCTGTGCGTTCGATTTTAGGCACTGGCATACTTCCCGCTGGTCAATCATTAGTACTTGCAAAAAATAAAACTCAAATTCCTCATTCATATGTTTTGCCTTTTGCTTCTCTGGCTGACAGTGGAGGACAGCTGCGACTGGTAAGTGATGCTGAAGAAGTTGTCGATAGCATCGCATGGTCGTCCAGTTCGTCCGCGGCTACGTACCCAATCGTTCACATGCCAAGTACTGCTACAACAAAAAGCATCACTCGGGAAATCATCATGGACTCGGAAGGGGCGTTCACGTATAGCTGGCAACTAGTCTCGCCTAGCCCAGTATCATATGAACTACTACCTATTCCTGTTGAACCGCCTGATACCTCTGAAGAATATGATGATCCCATATTGACGGAACCGGAAGTTCCGGTAGAGGTGTTGCCAGGTGTGGAGGTTGATGTGCCAGAGTTGCAGCCGGAACCTCCCGTCATCGAACAATCTGCATTGCTACCGCTACAGATCATAGAACTATTACCAAATCCGACTGCGCCACTGACTGATGCTCAAGATGAATTTGTAGAAATCTATAATCCAAATGCTGAGCCTGTTGAGTTAAGTGGCTACAGGCTGCAGGCTGGTAAAACATATTCGCACAGTTACACATTCGTAAATGAAGAGATTCCTCCGTTCGGATATCTCGTAATATCCAGCGGTAATACCAATATATCTTTGGCCAACAGCATAGGCCGAGCTCGTTTACTGGATGCCACAGGAGAGGTCATTTCGGAGGCGCCTGAGTATACAAATAGTCCGGAAGGGCAGTCGTGGGCGCTCATCAATGACATATGGCAATGGACAGCTTCGCCTACTCCGGGCGCTGCAAATTTGCTTATATTGCCCCTTGCCGCCCTCAAAAAAGTGCCAAGTACTCAGCCTAAAACAGTCAAGCCCAAAACTACAGCCAGACCTTCTGCTTCAAAGGCTGCTAGCAAAGCCAATGCAAAAGTAGCTGGCGCAAAAACCATGAAAACTCCTTCGAACAAAGCAACAAAAGAAAAAGACGTAGTACCTGTCGCGGCTACTGGATCTGAGCCCCCGGGACCATTACATCCATCCATTCTCTATTCGGTTGGGGCGCTGGCGTTTGCGTATGCTGTGTACGAGTATCGGTATGATATTGGGAATCGCTGGTACCTGCTCAAACGTTACTTTTCAGCACGTCGCGCTACCCGTACTCAAGTAATCGAAGAATAAGTGGTATTTGATCTTTTGAAGAAGTTCGCGGTAGCATAGACGGGTAATGCCAATAAAAGTACTTATATCTGATAGTCCCGAGAAAACCGAGGAACTCGCACAAACTGTGGGAAGGAAACTGCGCGGCAGTGAAGTTATTGACCTCGTAAGTGATTTGGGAGGTGGTAAAACAACTTTCGTAAGAGGCTTGGCGCATGGAGCAGGAAGTAGTGATAGAGTGGCGAGTCCTACTTTTACGCTTAGTAAAATATATGAAGCCAAGGGACTTGAGCTGCACCACTTTGATTTTTATCGATTAAACGAGCCTGGTCTACTTGGCCATGAGCTACATGATCTATTTTTAGACCCTCAGGTGGTTGTCATTGTTGAGTGGTCGGACGTGGTGCGGCACATTTTACCGAATAACAGATTGAGTATTTGTCTGGAAAAAGAAGAGAATGCCCGAAAGTTGACGCTGGAATACCCTGATTCATTAGCTTATTTAGTGGAGGACTTATGATTATTTTGACTTTGCGAACAGACAAGCCCGAAGCGGAGATTGGTCTGTACGACGATCAAGCCCAGCTTAACTATGAAGTCTGGCAGGCTCATCGCGCCCTGGCAGAAACTTTGCACAAAAAAATTGAAGCGATTTTGCAATCACATAAAAAAGGCTTGCAGCACATCCAGGGAATTGTGATTTTTGAGGGCCCAGGTAGTTTTACTGGTCTGAGAATTGGCATGGCCGCGGCTAATGCGCTGGCATATAGCTTGCAGGTGCCCATTGTAGCGTGCTCTGAAGATTGGATTGAGTCCGGTATTCGTCGTCTACTTGCTGGAGAAACTGACCAGCTAGCGCTGCCACAGTATGGATCCGAAGCATTTGTGACCTTGCCTAAGAAGTAAGGCGAGCCTTAAGCATCTTGACAATCTAACAGATTAGGATAGAGTGTTTATGGATAACCTATAACATCAAACAGCGGAATAAAATATATGCCTGAGCGGCGAGCCATGGATATAACAGCCCCTATACCAAGGGGTAATGCACGTACCTTTAATGGTCGACCTCTTCATGCTGCACGCCCACTGGCTGTTCCCTCCCAGCAGAACATGGCTCAACGGCCCTATGCTTCTGCTCCCCAACAGGTACAGCCGTCTCCGTATCCTAGTAATTATGTACCAGCAGTGCCCGCTCCTAAAATGGTTCAGGATTTTGTGGCGCCGAATCCGGCTTATCTTCCAGCGCCCGCTCCTGCTGTGCAAAGCCAACAGCATATAGCCTCCCCACAGGCTGGCCAAGATTTTTCTGTGCCCGTACGAAGGCAGGCCCCAGCACATCAGTACAGCCAACCATCTGCACCAACCCAGAATTATGCTCAAGTACAGCCATCTCCAGCATCTCATAAGCCCCAGCAGGTACCAGTGCAGGTGCGACAACATTCTGCTACTCCGGCTCATTCGGTTAGCCAGCCGCGTCAGCTAAAGTCACAGGTATTGCGTCGTGACGGCATAAAACCAACTCAACCTGCCGTTAAGCACGTAGGCAAAGTTAAGCTACCAAAAATAAAGAAGTCTAGCGTGCGTAGCAAAGCGCTTGTTGCGCTGACTGTGTTTTCGATGATATTTGGCGTAGGTTCTGGTGTCTTCGCATGGCAAACAAAGTTCGGCACCGGAGAAGTCCAGGGCGTTAACGAATTAAGCAAGAATGATCCCGAGGTACAGACCGGTGAACATCCGAGCGAAGTTCCACCAACATTAGACCAGTACAAAGAATTTGCTGTTGGCGCGGCTTTCCCTCGCTACGTTCGCATTCCAGCAATAGGGGTAAACGCTCGAGTAAGGCAAGTGGGTCTCAATAGCGAAAACAAATTGCAGTCTCCTGCTAATGTCTTTGATGTAGGTTGGTACAATCGTAGCGCCCGTCCAGGCTCAGAAGGCACAATGTTAGTTACGGCCCATGTTAGCGGTCCTAGTATAGCCGGAGTATTTGGCAACCTGCATAAATTGCAGCCCGGTAATTTGATTGAAATAGAGCAAGGTAGCGGTAAAAAAGTGCAATATAAGGTTGTCGTTGCCAAGCAAATAGAGGATGGCGAGTTTGAGCTTTCCCAGGCCATGCGCGCTGTGGATCCTGCAAAACCAAGCCTAAATTTAGTCACAACAAAACCCTTATTTAACCCTATAACTAACAAGCACGACCCTCGCGTTGTTGTGTTCGCCGTTCAGGCAGATCAGTAAGCCTGAGCCTGAGTTGCTCAGAAGCTGAGCTGAGCGTATAGTATGGGCAGGAATAGTCACCGATTACGGAACGATGTCCGGAGTTTGTTATAAATTTTGATTTTCTAGAGCGACTGCCTTTGACTAATGAAGTGATAGTGAATGTCTTGGCACGCTCTAGCCTATAGAAAGGGTGAAGTATGGATCCATTTACGTTAGTGCTGGCATTGGGTGCTGGCATTATTGCTGGTTTTGGGGGAAATAATGTCCTCACAAAGAAAAAATTAGGCTCAGCCGAAGACCAGGCAAAAAAAGAATTAGCACGAGCTAAAAAAGAAGCAAACAAGCTAATGGATGAAGCTCGCGAGCAGGCAACTACTGCAGCCGAGGAAGCGCGCAAGTTAGAGCAGTCGCGCCGTAAGGAGCTGAAAGAGATTGAACAACGACTGCTTGGCCGTCAGGAATCTTTAGACAAGAAACTGGACGACCTAGACAAGCGAAGTGAGAACCTTCGTAAAGCAGAAGATGAAGTGGAATCGTTAAAAAACGAAATCCGTGCAATTCGCACCAAGCAGCAAGAAAAGCTTGAAAAAGTAGCTAAGCTTACTAAGGGCGAAGCAGCCGAAAAGCTTATGCAGATGACAGAGCGTGATATTCGCAATGACCTATTAGGACTTGTGAACAAGCTTCAAAACGAAGCCCGCGATCTAGCCGAGGAAAAGGCTGGAGCAATTATTGTAGAAGCTATGGAGCGCATGGCCAGCGAAGTTACTGCTGAGCGAACAGTTACTGCCGTAAAGCTTGAAGACGAAGAAATGAAGGGTCGTATTATCGGTAAGGAAGGTCGTAACATTCAGGCGTTACAACGCGCTACTGGTGTGGACATCATGGTTGACGATACACCTGGCATGATTATTCTAAGCTCATTTGACCCCGTTCGCCGCGAAGTGGGACGTCAGGCTCTTGAAATGCTACTCAAAGACGGACGCGTACACCCTGGTCGCATTGAAGAGGTTGTTGAGAAAGCTCAGAAAAATGTTCAAAAAGAAGTTATCCGTGCCGGAGAAGATGCTGCTCGAGAAGTAGGCATCATCGGAATTCCAAAGGAAATCTTAAATCTACTTGGTGAGCTTAAGTTCCGCACATCATACGGCCAAAACGTGTTGAAGCACAGTACTGAAATGGCTCATATTGCAGGAATCATTGCCGAAGAAGTCGGTGCTAATGTAAAAATCACGAAGTACGCCGCACTTGTTCATGATCTTGGCAAAGCCCTAACCCACAAAATGGAAGGCAAGCACCATCATATTAGTGGCGAAATGCTTCGCAAGTATGGCGCTCCAGAAGAAGTAGCATTGGCTGCTGAACAGCATCATGATGACGTTGAGGCTACTACGGTCGAAGCAATAATCGTGCGAGTGGTAGATGCCATCAGCGCATCCCGCCCAGGAGCGCGTAACGTTTCTGCAGAAAACTTTGCGGAGCGAATGAAAGAACTTGAAAACGTTGCAAACAGTTTTGAAGGAATTGAAAAATCATACGCAATTAGTGCAGGACGAGAAGTGCGTGTATTCGTGCGCCCAGGACAAGTGGACGATTTAACAGCCATCAAGATTGCTCGTGACATTGCTACAAAGATTGAATCTACGATGCAGTACCCCGGAACTATAAAA
>JBBQKK010000006.1:0-21136 GCA_038326785.1 Saccharimonadales bacterium (SeqCode)
AGAACCACCAAAGTAATGGGGCTCGCTTTCTACCATCGCGCCCGTAAGGCGGGCATAATTCACGACTTCTCTTGTCTTGGCAATAATTTCTTCTTCTGTGGCATCATGATTGGCCTGTGATATATCAATATGTATAAATTCATACCCTGTTTCGATGCCTTCAATTGCTGCTTCGACCGATGGCGAATGATCTAAATTTATATACATTTCTACGCCAAATTCCGCTTTGTAGTTATCCACCATGTCGCGAATATTTTCGAAGCCTAGTGCCTCTACCTCGCCTTGACTAACTTCTACTAAAACCGGAGCATTCTTTTTGGCTGCGGCGCGAACAACTGCAATCAAAGTTTCCTGATTGTCTAAGTTAAATGCACCTAACGCAAATCCTTCGCTGCGTGCACGCTCCATTGCCCGGCGCGCGTCCTGACAATTTTTACGTATTTGTTTTAGCGTGAGTGACATAGTTATCCTTATGCTTATTTGCTGTTATTGTACCTCGAGACAAAATATATACCAAATATTGCCATTACGTCCTATATGTGCTATAATAAGAATATATGGATATTACTCCGCGCTTGCTGGTGATAGAAGACAACCCGGATATATGCAACATGATACGTATTGTTTCGGACCGGGAGACATTTACCTATGCAGCGGAAGCAAATACTATGGATGCTGCTGAAGAATGTATTAACGAGCTCGAAGCTGGCACCCTTGACGCTAACGTAATACTACTTGACGGCGCCTTATCTACTGGCAGGCCCGCTGGAGCAGATGCCGAAATACTATATCCCAAGATACGCCGGGCCTCACCGGCCGCTTTAATCATCGGTATTTCTTCTTATGAACTGGCAGAATTTTGTCCGGGAATTCACGACCTTACTAAGTACGAACTAACCCGCCTCGGCGAATTTGTTCGCAAACTTATGAATAAATCCGGGTAGTTTTATTTCCTGGCAACAATTTCGTGAGCAGCTATCATCAGATGCTTAGCAGTCAGTCCAAAATGATTCATCAATTCATCAGGCTTGCCTGATTCACCGAATCGATCACGAATTCCTATTCGTTTAAGTGGGACCGGAAATTCTTCCGACAAAAGCTCAGCAACCGCCCCACCGAGTCCGCCATTAATTTGGGCCTCTTCGCAAGTAATAACTGCTTTCGTTTTATGAACACTTTTGAGTATGGTTATGGCATCTAGTGGCTTTATCGTGGGCACATGAATCACTTCTGCATCTATTCCATCACGGAACAGTGCTTCTGACGCGAGGAGCGCCTGGTACGTCATAACGCCAGTACTAATAATTGTCACGTCACCCCCATGTGCGTATACGTGTGCTTTACCTATTTCAAACGGGGTTTTATCTGTCGTAAAAACAGGAGTGGCTTCGCGGGCCAGACGAAGATATGCAGGCCGGCTATCTTGTGCCAGAGCCAAAGTGGCTTTTTCAGCTTCCAGGCTGTCGCCCGGAACAATCACCACCATGTTCGGAAGCACCCTCATAAGCGCGATGTCTTCGAGCATCTGGTGAGTGGCACCATCAGGGCCAACAGAAATTCCCGCATGTGAACCCACAATACGAACGGGCTGATCGTTTAAACATATCGTAGTTCTAATCTGTTCCCAGTTACGACCTGGACTAAAGGCTGCATAACTGCTGACAAAAGGAATTTTACCCATTGCTGCCAGTCCTGAACCAACGGTCACAAGGTTTTGCTCAGCCACGCCGATTTCCACAAAACGCTCAGGAAATGCTTCTTTAAATAAATGCATCTGCGTTGATTCAGTCAGGTCCGCACAGGCAGCCACAATGTTTTCATTACGTTTCCCAGCCTCGAGCAATCCTCTACCAAAGCCCTTGCGTATTGGTTCCTTGGCTATGTCTTTTGATAAAAAGTTTTTAACGAGATGCATGTCACTCATTATTCATGCTCCGATCGAATTTTGCCGCGTAGTGTGCGCAGTTCCTTGAGTGCAACAACCGCTTGTTCATGATTGGGCGGCGCACCATGCCAATGAAAATCATATTCCATAAAATCGACACCCTTACCTGGAACGGTGTGTGCAATTATCATAACCGGCTTTTCGACGATTGCTCGTGCCATCGCACAAGCATCAATTATTGCCTCGATATTGTTACCGTCTACATCAATTACGTGCCAGCCAAATGCCTCCCATTTGGCGCTCAAGTTTTCAAGTGGCATAACAGATTCAGTCGGTCCATCAATTTGTATATTGTTGCGATCTATAATGCCGATGATGTTGTTTAGGCGATATTTGCCGGCAAGCATAGCAGCTTCCCATATGTTGCCCTCATCAAGTTCGCCGTCACCCATTACGCAGTAAATCCATCGGTGATGATCTTTGTTCATACGCATTGCGAGCGCCATGCCACTGGCCTGACTAAGGCCGCAGCCAAGAGGTCCGCTGGTGTTCTCCATACCTGGAAGCTTGGTGCGCTCAGGATGACCCTGCAAACGCGAGCCGAACTGTCTTAAGGTCATAAGTTCTTTTTTATCAAAATACCCGGCGTGAGCCATAGTCGCATAACGCACTGGTACGCAGTGACCGTTACTAAGCAACAAAATGTCTCGTTGTTCCCAGTCTGGATTTTTAGGATCATGCTTCAATATGTCGAAGTAAAGTGCCGTAAAAATATCGGTTAAACCCAGTGGGCCGGCGCTATGTCCACTTCCGGCATGCTCAAGCATGCGAATAATATCAGCTCGGATATCAGTAGCCTTTAATTCCAGTTCTTGAATTGTCATTTTTGTCATAGGTAAATTAGCTCGCTATTGCTAACAGTGTATCATAAGCACTTTTAGGATCGTCTGATTTTTGTATGAACCCACCCACATTAAGTACATCTACACCAGCATCGATCAAGGCCTTCGCATTGTGTTCATGTACGCCACCGTCCCAGCCAATTTCAACTTCAGGATGATGATGTTTGATTTCTTTTACTTTTTGCAGCAGTTGTAAGTCTGCCTCACCACCGTGATATCCAAGGTTGCCACTAAAAACTAACACATGATCAAAGCTATGGATAATTCGCTCGGTTTCATCCACAGTCGTCTGCTGCAATATTGCAACACCAGTTTTGATGTCATGCTTATGGAGCTCAGCGCAAAATAACATATGGTCCACCTCCGCCTCGGCATGGATAATGACCATGTGTGGAGCAAGTTTTATGATATGATCCATTACTTCCATGGGGTGCTGCGCCATTAAATGTATATCGGCTACGGTTCCCCTCGGCCACCAGACACTATCTAAGAATATTGAAGTAGTGGGCGCAAATACTCCATCCATTAAATCTATATGTATACGGTCAGCAAACCCAATTCGCTCAATCTGCTCTCGGTACTCATGCGCCTCGTAGGCGGTTACCGTCGGGCATATGGTAGCCATTTATAGCTCATCATCCATTTCCTTTATGCGACGGATGAACCGTGGGGCCGCCGCAAATGGGGTTGTCAAAAATAAGTCGACAAGTTGCAGTGTCTCTTTGGACTGAAGCAACCTGGCAGGTAGACACAGTACGTTAGCGTCATCATCGTGGCGCGCCAGGCGAACAGAATCTCGATCATATCCGAGTGCCGCACGAATGCCTTTATAGCGGTTAGCTGCCATGCACATGCCTTGGCCGCTACCACAAATCAGTATACCTCTAGGCTCATCATCCGAGCTGGCAAGAACTGCCTGCGCCACCTTTGCGGCAAATACCGGGTAATCGTCACTTGGATCAAGCTTCGCGTCACCCTCATCTTCGACATCAAATCCCTTACCATGTAGATATGTAACCAGCGACTCGCGCAGATGGAACCCGTTATGATCTGAACCTATATATACTTTCATAGCCTTAGTCGTGATGTGCGCCGTGATCTTCAATTTTGTGCAGGATTTTGCCTGCGTCTGCAACAACTTCCACAAGACGATTGCTGTATCCCCATTCGTTGTCGTACCAGGCGACTACTTTAAGCATGTTGCCAGCGACAACTGCAGTGAGTCCAAGATCGACGATTGCGGAATGGCTATTACCGATAAAGTCGCTGCTTACAAGATCTTCGTCCGTTACCGCTAGAATACCCTGATAAAAGGGTTCACTCGCTGCTTTTTTGAATGCTTCGTTAACTTCCTCGACTGTTACATCTCGTTTTGTAATGATTACAAAATCGCTCATTGATACGACAGGTGTTGGTACACGTACACTTAGCCCACCAAATATACCCTGTAGAGCTGGCAGTGCTTGCCCTGCAGCAATAGACGCACCAGTTGTAGTTGGCACGATATTTTCAGCAGCATTCCGGCCTTCACGTAGGTCTTTGGATGGTGCGTCCTGTAGTTTTTGACTAGCGGTATAGCTGTGCACAGTTGTCATCATAGCCTTCTCTATACCAAATGTAGCTTCAATTACTGCAGCGACTGGAGTGATGCAGTTTGTCGTGCAAGAAGCATTGCTGAGAATATCACTTGAATTCTCAAGCTTGTCCTCGTTTACGCCCAGAACGATTGTAGTAGCGCCTTCACCCTTGGCTGGCGCAGAGATTACAACTCGTCGTGCTCCGGCATCAATATGTGCGCGAGCTTTTGCTGGATCAACAAAGAAACCGGTTGATTCAATAACTACGTCTACTTTTAGGTCTCCCCATGGTAGGGTTGCTGGCTCTCTTTCGGCAAGCACAGTGATGTGCTGACCCTTTACGATAATCCCTTTTTCGTCATAACTGACTTCATGCTGGTAGGTTCCGTAATTGCTGTCGTGCTTAAGCAGGTGAGCAAGAGTTCGCGTGTCAGTTAAATCGTTGATTGCAACTATTTCTATGTCTGTACGCTCAAATGCTACCTTGAAGGCATTTCGTCCTATTCGGCCGAATCCATTAATTGCCACCCTAGTTTTCATGCTGGAGATACTCCTGTTTTAACTGCATTAGTACTTTGTATAGCCTTATTGTAAAGCACTAGCGTTTTTTTGGCTAACAGCGTAATTTTCACTGCCTGGCTTTAGCTACCGGCAGCTTGACTTAGGATTTACTGGTCAGTGTAGCGCGTAATGCACTCCTGTAGGATTTTTTGGGCATCTTCAATTCCACCCCATCCGAGTACGGAAGTAGTACCCGGTTTTTTCAAATCTTTGTAGTGATTGAAATGATATTCAACTTTTTGTTTCCACCGCTCACCAAGGTCATCAAGGCTTCTAATGGAATCGCCAGTGTTTCGGTTGTCCGCAGGAACAACTACCACCTTGTGATCCATCTCGCCGTCATCTTCAAAATTCATAACGCCTATGATGCGCGCTTCTAGCCATATACCGGTAGGCAGCGGTTCTTCGCACACGATGAGTGTATCCAGCTCGTCACCGTCCTCGTCTAATGTCTGAGGTATAAAACCGTAGTTACAAGGCTTTGCAAATATAGCAGGCTCAACGCGGTCCAGCATAAAAACTGCTCGTTTTCTGTCCCATTCGATCTTAAGGGATGAACCTTCAGAAATTTCCACTACTGTATTTAGCCGCCCGTTTGATATGTCACCTGGTGTCAGTACTTCATTAAAGTCAGCCATTGTTGTTCTCCTTTATTCGTTCAATATTGTACACTAGAGTAAATTCACTATGAAAGTCATTGGACACAGAGGCGCATGCGGTCTCGCATTAGAAAATACTCTCGCGAGCTTAGAAATAGCTTGTCTGCTGGGTGTTGACGCTATAGAGTTCGACATTCGAAAGACAAAGGATAACGAGCTGGTACTCTGTCACGACGCAGACCTAGACAGGATTTCTGACCGCCAGGACAAAATTAGCAATCTTACATTAAAAGAATTACAGCAAATAATATTAAAAGATGGGACCTCCGTAGTCCCTACACTGCGGCAAGCACTTAAGCTTGTTAAAGATATGCCTGTAATTATAGAAATAAAAGATCACGGATGCATGCCATTGCTGCTGGAAATACTCGACGAGTTTAATCACCCCAGTGTGACCATAGCGTCTTTCAAGCACGATGAAATGATTTTGGCTCGACAGCTGCGCCCAGATCTCAGAATTTTTTTGGCCGAAAAAACCCAGCCAGTCGAAATAATTCATTTAGCCCGGGACATCAAAGCTAATGGGTTTGATCTCAATTTCTGGTTGCTCAACCCATTGATCTATTGGCTTGCCAAGCGTCATAACCTAGAGATTATGGTCTTTACCGTAAACCACACGTGGCTTGTGCGCTTTATTGATTTACTGTATCCCGGTGTTGCAATCTGCACTAACCACCCAGAGAAATTCATTAAGCATTCATGGCAAAAACTCAATAAAAGTAAAAAACTAAAAAATAGCGTATTAACCAATCGTCGATCGGCCTAAGACATGCGCGCCACGTTTGTACGCTCTGAAGTAATTTCGCCTGGAATAACCACCTACTATTTTCAAACAGACCAAAAGCTTCGCTATGATGCCGGTCAATTCATTGAACTAACCATTGAGCACAATGCAGATAATCGCGGCGTAAGACGATGGTTTACTTTATCATCATCTCCTACAGAGTCCGAAATAGCGGTTACTACACGGTCTTCTGATGCTCGTAGCACGTTTAAATTAGCGCTTAGCTCCCTTAGGCGCGGCGATTATGTTCTCGTAAGCCAGGCTATGGGTGACTTTATACTTCCAAAAAGTGAATCTCTCCAGCTTATATTTGTAGCTGCTGGAATCGGGATTACACCATTTCGCAGCATGATCAAATACCTGTCGGATAGTGGTCAAAACCGACAAATTAAAATGCTGGCCACCAATAGCGAGGGAACTCAGCTGCCGTTCTACGAGTTACTGCACAAGCAGCTAAAAAACGACCTGGTATTTAAATCTGCCAGAACTGATGCCAAGGAAATATTGAGGTTATACCCCCCAACGGAAACCACGTTATATTTTATTGCCGGACCCGAACCATTTGTTGAAACAATTGTACTGGATCTAGGCAACGCGGGCGTTGCTAATCATCAAATTATTGCTGACTACTTTCCCAACTACCCGGCATAGTCAGCAATCTAAGCCTACTCCGTTACGACAACCGTTGCCTTCATATAAGGGTGAGGTGTACAGTGATAGTTATATGTTCCAGCTGTATTAAACGTCCAGCTGTAGCTCTCGCCCTTGGATAGCAATTTACTACCCATGAAGTCAGCGGATTCATTGTCAGGTTTTACATCATGTTTCGCGACATCGTCGTTCTTCCACGTAACTGTCGTTCCCTTTTTGACTGTAATCGTCTTTGGCTGAAATGCAAAGTCACTGATTTTAACGGTGTCGGTATTAACTGGCTCGGCCGACTCGTTAGCAGCTGGATTCTTAGTCGGCATGGATTCCACTTCGCTGGCTTGGTGATTATCAGAGTTCTGAGCTGATTCATTGTTACCCATACTAGAAGCTAGGTACAATCCTCCAAATATGGCTATGACCCCGACCACGATACTAGCAATTACTGTCTTATTCATATATATCTCCGTTTGTCCTTGTATGCGCCAACTCAAAAAGCTGGATGTAATTTAGTTTACTCTCTTAAGTATAATAAGTTCGTTGTCAATCAACTAGTAGAAATATCACTCTGTAAATTTCGACAACAATACTATTTCATTGCCAAGTGCTTCACGGTTTCCATGTAGGCTAGCAGCTGCGTTTCGGGTATATCCTTGAGCCATTCCTTAATGGCATCGCCTACAGATATTTCGATCTGCTCCAGCAATGCTTTGCCTTTAGGCGAAGCCATGACATGTCTGCTTCGCCTGTCATAAGATTGAGTTTTTTGTCTCACTAATTTCTGCTTAACTAGATTTGAAACGAGCGCCGTAACTTGGGGTAGCGTAACGTTAAGGGAATGAGCAACCGAACTCATACTGAGCCCCTTCTCTGGACCGTTTACAACGATACCCAGCAAGAGCCATTCCATCATCGTTATATTTAAACCCTCCAGCTTACTAGACACAACTGTTCTCAGCGCACGATCAGCCCTTGCGTGTAATAAGCAGGCTTCGTACATGGTAAACTGTTCAAATTCTTTGGACATAGACTAAGCTTGCCGTACTTATTACACCCTGTAAACAAAATATCTTACATTTAGCTAATATTTATAATAGTAATTTATACTATGAAGTTTGCGCGCGTTCGAGCTCTTCTAAATACTTTCGCATCATAAGCGCCGCCGTTGCGCCCTCACCCGAAGCGCTGGCAATCTGCATCGTAGCTCCACTTCTAACATCACCAGCGGCAAACACGCCCTTCATATTTGTCTCAAGATATTCGTCAGTTATAACCATGCCAATTTCATCGAGCTTGATGTTTGAGTTTTTCAAAAAACCAGTATTAGGCTCAAGACCAATAAATACAAACACACCGTCAGTTATAAAATCGACTTTTTCACTAGTCTGGGTATCTGTACTTATTACTTTTGTAACCAGGTTATCTTTACCAAGAATCTCGTCGGTAGTCGTATTGAAGTGCACAGTGATTTTATCAGCATGCTTTTTAAGTTCGTGCTGCAGTATCTCGGATGCACGCATTTTGTCACCACGCACTAATAGGTCAATATGTGTTGCGAACCTGGTCAAAAAGATAGCCTCTTGCACGGCTGAGTTACCGCCACCAACTACAACAAGTCGCTTTTCGCGGTAAAATGCCCCGTCACAAGTCGCGCAGTAGTGTACACCACGAGCGTAATATTCTTTTTCGCCAGGTATCCCTAATTTCTTGTAGTCACTTCCGGTCGCCAAGAGTACAGCCTTAGCATATAGATCGCCATCTGTAGTCTCGACTTTTTTAACAGCCCCTTGATCGTCAATAGATAGCACTTCACCTAATCGGATATCCGCTCCAAATCGCTCGGCCTGCTTGCGCAGATTCTCTGCAAGATCAATTCCTGCAAGTCCATCGGGGAAACCAGGATAATTATCTACCCAGTCTGTGACTGCCGCCAACCCACCAGGTATGGCTTTTTCGTAAAGCACAGTCTCAATATCTTCTCGCGTGGTATAAATTGCCGCACTCAATGCCGCGGGGCCCGCGCCGACCATAATTACATCATGAATTTCTTTCTGACTCACAGTATTGGCTCCCTCAATATTTTCTATATTCTATCAGACAAAGACACTTTGTACTGCGACTACAGCTTCTCGACACCTAGGTGGCGCATATCCATTACAAAATGTACTTAGAATCTGTAGCCGCTTCGCAATTAAGCTACTGCTGGAGCAAGCTTCGCCAGGTTGTAGCCTACAATAACTTCCTTGCTCTCGTCTTCCTTGGTAACCACCGTTACAGGAACTGTGAGTGCTCCACTTAGCTCAAAAGCTTCTTTCTGTCGTTCTGGATTCGTATCCAGATTGACCTCTTCGTATACCATGCCCTTCGATTGAAGCCAACGCTTTACCATAACGCAGTATGCGCAGGTGTTTGTGGTAAATATTGTAATGTTTTTGGCCATGTCATTGCCTCTTTCTTAGGTTTTTTAGATTAGGCTTTTATTATATATAGCGTGCTAATGCTTAAGCAATACCATATATGTTGTGTTTTTTGATCCGAATTGTTGTTACTGCTGAATGCTCACTAGCTCGATGTCGAATACCAAATCTGCGTTTGCTGGAATATTAGGCGATGGAGAGCTTTCGCCGTACGCTTGCGCTGCTGGAATAATCAGACGGCGCTTTCCGCCCACCTTCATGCCAGGTACACCTTCTGTCCAACCCTTGATAACTTGGTTCAAGCCAAATGTAGCTGGCTGTCCCATATCATGCGAACTCTGGAATATTGTTCCGTCTTTTACGATCGCGCCTGTGTAATGCGCGGTAATAGTGTCCCCAGGCTTAACTTCATCGCCGGTTCCAGCTACCAAGTCGATAGCCTCTAACTGCTCAACCTTATCTCGTGGTGAAAAATCTGCTAGTTTAGTGCCTTCCAATTTATTACCCTCCGCCTTATTAGTTTGGTCATCGCCATTATTCTTCTGTTGCTCAGCAAGCAGCTTCTGAATTTCCTGCTGATCTAACTCAGTACTGGAATTAGCTTGATTTTTTTCTTCCCTTATTTGCCAGATGACAGCAGCACCAGTTGCAACCGAAGTCCCAAAAAATAATACTGCCAACGTGAGTGCAAGCGCGCGTTGATGCGTTTTAGCCATGTGTAGTAGGTACCCTCTCCATTTGTTATCCGTATAAGTATAGCGTACCTATTTCAACTGACAATAATGCTTTTTGTTTCATGAGCAAAACCATGCTGCACATCCCCTAATAACTGTTCACGCAAGATGTCCCAATATACCCATGAAAGGCTGGACAGTTCGCTTAGCGGTATCCAGCGTGGCTTAAAAAGGTTCTTTCCTGCGGCATGTTCAACGGCTTCCGGAGCATCAGGGTGTAATGCAGCCTCTCCACTTATGTAATTACATAGGAAAATATGATGCACCGAATCAGGGGTGTTTATTTCATACAGTTTGCGCTCAAGAGAAACCACTATGCCCATTTCCTCAGCAACTTCACGTATTGCTGCTTCCTCAATGGTTTCACCTGGCTCAACGCCGCCTCCCGGAATAGAAAAATAATGAAGCCCGTCGCGCCATCGCTCCATTAGCAGTATTTCTTCGTTTTTAATTATTATTCCTCTACCGGTGACTCTTTTCATGCGGCTAACCCTCTATTTCAAATTTCTGTAACTTTTTCTTATTTGTGGCAGTCCTCTTACCCTGTTGTAGTGCCAATAGCTGAGCGTAAATGCCTCCAGAATTTGCCAGATCAGATGGTGAACCTATTTCATCTACCTTACCATTGCGAAGAGTTATGATTTTATCGACATGTTGAATGGTACTTAATCTATGGGCGATTATGATAGTAGTCCTACCCTTCATGAGCCGCTCTAACGCTTCCTGCACCATAGTTTCAGACTTGCTATCAAGGCTGCTCGTAGCTTCGTCTAATATTAAAATTGGGGCGTCTTTCAATAGCGCTCGGGCGATAGCAATTCGTTGCTTTTGCCCACCCGAAAGTTTAAGCCCGCGTTCACCAATTTCTGTATCATATCCACTGCTGAGTTTTTCTATAAATTCATCGGCGTTTGCGGCTTTTGCAGCCGCAATAACGTCTTCTGTTTTTACTCCAGGCCGCGCATAACTAATGTTCTCTCGAATCGTGCCGCTAAATAGAGCCGGCTCCTGGAACACGACGCCTATATTCTGTCGCAATGATTCCTGAGTAACATTATTAATATTCTGTTCATCAATAAGTATCTCACCTGAATCTGGTTCATATAATCTCAAAAGCAAATTGGTAAGCGTTGTCTTCCCCTCACCGCTTTCACCAACAAGCGCTACTTTGGTATCCGGGTCAATTCCAATATTAATGTCCTTTAGCACTGTTTTATCCGCCTCATATCCGAATGAAACTTCCCGGAACTCTATACGTCCGTTTTTCACTTTGATTTTATTTGCGCTGGACACATCACTTATGCCAGGCGCAGTATCCATTATTTCAAAATAGTCTTTACTGTCCCCAACAACCTTTTGTGTACGATCAACCAAAAAACTGATCGTAAATATCGGTATCCTCATTTGCATTGCGTAGAGGATTAGCGCTACTGCCTGACCAGGTGTAAAGCCACCCCGTGCGGCTACGATAAATATATACAGGTACACGCCAAAAAATATCACATTTAGGACCAGACGCCTCTTGACATCGTTCGTGTGCCACAGAATAGATTGTGGTCGTTCAATGTCGACCATTTTTTGCTGATGAGTTTTGAAAATATTTAACTCTCGCGATTCCTGTATAAAACTTTTCGTGACTTTGATCTGGCCGATTACTTCCGCAAAGCGCCCCGCGGCTATGTCCTTCTGCTCATTTATTCCTGACTGGTATTGCAACCACTTTCCGCTGGAACGTGTCGTCATCCATACATAAATCGGATACAAAGATGCAAGCATTAATGCTACTTGCCAGCTGTAATTGGCAACCACCGCAAGAGTAAACACGGTAGTAAAAAGGAATTGCAAAAAGGAATTGCTCAACATGTTCATGAAGTCACTGATTTGCTGCACCGAACGATCCAGCCGAGCAATAATCTTGCCAGACAGCTCAGTATCAAAATACTGCTGAGGCAAAGTTAGTAGGTGTTCAAAATAACGCTCACCTAATATTTTATTGAGCTTGAAGGCCATTCGATCACCCACAAAACCACTAATATTGCTGAAAAAATTAGACAGTAAATCTGTCACAAATATTGCCACAGCTATCCATACCACGTAGTCAACTCGCGCGCTGGAACCATTTCTAAGCTCATCAATTGCCCAGCCCGAAAGCAACGGCTGCAACAAGCTCATCAAGCTCAGAAGAATCGTAAAGAAACTAATGACCGCATAATGGCGCCATAAAGGACGGCTAAAAGTAATAATTCTCCAAATGTATTTCACTTAGTGATATTGTAACCCGTCATACGCCTAATAAAAAACATCTCCCGAAGTCTGCGATTAATCGTAAACTTCGGGAGATGAAGGTGTAGGTTATGTGGATTTATATATGGATGCGTGCGTTGATTCGCAAGATTCATTTACACCTTGTAAGGCCCTGCGACTCGTCGTCGTCTCCTGTGCCTCCCCCCAAGCAAGCAGAGGATCAACAGCCGAGCCACAGGACCTAAAGTTGGCGAAAAGCCATAATGGAATGGTTTTTCGCGCGATTGACACGGAGAGGAAGCTACTTTTTGTGCTACAAGCAAACGCCAGATCAGCAAATTCATAATCTGTCGCTCATACTACGAAGCAGTAGCTTCCCCTCCGAGAACACAGAGAAGTTCGGATGATATCATTCAGTGATAAATGACTCCCCATTATCTCTTGGCGCGTGTAACTCGCGTCAAATCTCCTCTATGGGATGCTACGGAGTACTGTGACTCCTGAACCGTCGGCGGAAACGGTTGCATCCAGATTTTATCCGTCATGAGACAGTATTACGATCTTCATTATCATAAAAATAATAAAACTGCCTCATGTTACCTACACCTTAAAGTTCGTCTCTCGGGCGCGTTCAAGCACTATATAGTACGAACTCTGCCCCAGAAATCTGAGCTATCATACATTTTTTTTGGTAGCTACGCAACTTTATAGTCGTTCAGCGTTAAGTGTATTTTTCAGCTCAGAAGCGATAGTATTCAGCATTACGTTAACTTCGGTAGCTGTCAGTGTGCGATTTGCATGTGTAAAGTTAATACGAAATGTAACATGCTTAATATTTTTTTTGGCATATATATCTAGCGGGATAATCTCTGTAGATAATTGCTCGTCCTGCAACTTCTGCAATTCAACAGCAATTTGATTTTGAACCTCTTGGTACGGCGTTTCACGGCTCAATCGTAAAGAAAGATCTTGTTGCACCCGCGGATAGCGAGATAGCGTACGGTAGGCCTTAGGTCGTATTGTTTGCAATAGTAACGTAGTGCTAACTTCAAAACCTGCACTATGCTGCGGCAATTTGAAAGACTTAACGATCGAAGGCTTGAACTCACCCACTGCACCAATAATCTTGCCCGATTCCCCGTGGCGGATTAGCGCAGAGCGATTCATGTCAAAAGGTTTGCCGGCAGGGTAAGCAGGCTCCTGCTCAAATGCTTCAAAAGTAACATCAATCCCCAGGCCGACCAGTAATTCGTCAAGATATTTGCGTGCCACGTAATATGCCGCGCCAGCATGCTTATCTACTGCCTTGTCCTCTGCCGCATACACTAAGGCCAGCGTATTGTGTTCTTTCGGCAAATCCGCATCATTTTCATCTATATCGTTTTTATTATGAGATTTATTGAGCTCGAATATTGCAAACTGATCATAACCAGCTTTGATATTTCCATGGACTTTATCGAGCAAACTCGGGATCAGGCTCATACGGTAATACTGCAAATCAGGACTCAACGCATTACTTAACCGATAGGCCTGCTCCTTGTCCTGTCCGGCTTTGTCTAGCGTGTTGCCGTGCACAAATGAATACGTCAGCAATTCATTTGCACCCATTCGGGTGAGTAATTCACGTAATCTACCCTTAAATTGCAGAAGCTCATTAGGAATTGCAGGAGATAGGTCGCGCTGTGGCAATATTTGCGGCAATGTATCAAATCCCTCCAGGCGCCCCACTTCCTCGACAATATCTTCAGGTAGCTCAATATCAGTACGCCAAAAAGGCGGCGCAATGGTCAGCTCGTCATTATGAACATCCACGCTGAATTCTACATTTCGCAGAAGCTTAGCAATTTCCTCCACACCGAAATTAAGTCCCAAGCGAGCATTGATAAAATTCTTGTTCACATGTACCGATGTAATATAGCTGGAAGTATCGTCATATGCGTCAATAATTTCACTGGCCACTTGTGCACCACTCACGTACTGCAAAGTAGCGATAGCCTCTTCCATGATTACGTCGTTTTGCCGAGGAGACTGGCCCTTATTAAACCTGGTTACGGCATCAGTAAATAGCCCGTGTGCCATACTCGTTCTTCGAATCGAATACATGTCAAAATTGGCGCATTCCAGAATAATATTCTTAGTATTTTCATCTACTTCCGTGTCCGCGCCACCCATAACCCCACCCAATCCAATGGGCTGAGTTTCTGTCGTTATTAGTATAGCTTCATCGCGAGGCTCAATCGTTTTGCCGTTTAATAAAGTTATCTTTTCGCCAGAATTAGGCTTACGCACCACAAGTGTAGCGGTTTCAGCTCCCACATCTTGTGCGAGCACTTTGTCATAATCATAAGCATGCAGCGGCTGGCCCGTCAGCACCATTAAGTAGTTTGTTACGTCCACTATATTGTTAATTGGTCGCAGCCCCACGCGGCTCAAATATGTCTGTATGATCACTGGGCTCGGCTTAATCGACACGTCAGCCATAGTAACTGCCATAAACCGCGGACAAAGCTTCTGTATTTCATTGCGAACTGTTAGTGGCAGCCGCGTCTCACCGGGTTGTACACGATTTAAAATCTGCAAGTACCAATCAGGGCTCTTGAATTCTATGCCCTGAATACCTGCAATCTCACGAGCTACTCCCAAAATCCCAAAGCAATCTGGACGATGAGTAAACATCTTATTCTCAATGTCGATGATCGTATCATTCAGTTCATATAGTTCAGCAAAACTTGTACCGGGTTCTGTTTCAATATCAACTTCCAATATCCCTGCATGGTTATCTCCGATTGCAAGTTCCGCGGCGCTCGCAAGCATTCCATTGCTGACTATTCCGCGAAGTTCACGCGCACCAAGTACAAATGGTTCTTTGTCATAACTGCTAGGTACAGTGGATCCGGGAGGCAGCCATGCCACCAGAATTCCTTCTCGCACATTTGGCGCCCCACAAACAACTTGCACCAACCCATTTTCGTCTCGTTCCATATCTGCGACCATGCCACCATCATCAATCTTACAGACGCTTAATTTATCTGCGTTCGGGTGCTTATCGCAGGCCACTACCTTGGCGATTACTACGCCCCGGTACTTGTCGCCTATATTTACGACTTCCTCTACTGCTCCGAGCTGTGCGCCAATTTTTTGCACTAACTCCTCGGCAGACAACTCAATCCTCGTAAACTGTTTCAACCAATTTAGACTTACCTTCATGAAAATTGCCTCAAAAATTCTAATTTACCTGACTCAAAGTGACGAATATCTTCTATGCCGTATTTCATTAGTACTAGGCGATCTACTCCCACCCCCCAAGCGAATCCGGTATATACATTTGGATCAATACCAGCCATTTTTAGTACGTTCGGATGAATCATGCCGCAGCCCAGAAGCTCCAACCAGTCATCTTCTTCGCGGTTATCACCCTTGCGCAGCGATTCTGGACGACTTATTGCAAACTCAAATGACGGCTCGGTAAACGGGAAATAAAAAGGCTGCGTTTTAACTTTTAGTTCTTGCTGGTAGTACTCTTCCAAAAAAGCCTTTAATGTAGCTATCAAATTGCCTGCATGGATATCTTTACCTACGCACACACCTTCTAATTGATAGAACGTATGCTCATGCGTTGCATCTAAATCTTCATTCCTAAATACTCTGCCAGGAATAACAACACGAATATCGTTGCCCCGTTCTAGCAAGTGCTTATTATCCTGTAGCACACGATTCTGCATCGTCGACGTATGTGCAGGCGCAATCAAGCCTTCCGTAGTCATGAAAGTATCATAATCATCACGTGCTGGATGTCCCTCGGGAAAATTCAATGTTTCAAACATATGAAAATCATCGTCGATTTGGCGCGATTCTATTGCCGTAAATCCCATTCTATAAAAAATATCGAGTATATTTTCTATTTCTGTCATCAACGGATGCTTTGAACCGTTCATAGCGTCCATCGTCCGAGGTCTTTTATCTGTGGGTACGTTAGCGTCAAACGGCGCAGTAACGTCAATCGGCGGCAAGCTCGTTGCCTTTTCTTCATTTGCCGCTACGAGGGCTTGCAGTTCATTCCTCAAAGAATTTAGTTCCTGCCCAAAAGCCGCTCGCTCTTGCGGAGGTAATACTTTAATTTCATCAAAAAGTGCTTTTAGTTCTACTGCTTTTAATATGTCTGCTTTGGACTCTAAGGATTCAAGCCGCAGCTTCAGGAGTTCTGCAGCTTTAGCAATGCGAGGATTGTTGTAATTCATTCTAAAAAGTATACCACTTATGAGGATGTTTTTGAGGAGTTAACGTTTCCTGTTTACTATATTTTTTAATGTTACTGAACAACGCCTAAATACACTTTCGCTGCCTCCTCGCCTTATACGCGCAGGTGTCACTTCCTACACTCCTCCTTCGCCGCACTATATTAAATCTGTCACTTCACCAGAATTTTTATTTAAAATGAAAATTGTGATGCGGTACAATACATACCATGGCCAATTTTTCATTCGATATCGTTTCAGATTATGACAAGGCAGAGATGAACAACGTCTTTGACCAAGCGCAGCGCGAAATAGACAACCGCTACGATTTTAAAGGCACCCCGGCTAAGCTAGAATGGCTCGACGGCGACAAGACCGGCATCAAAGTAACCGGGAGCGGCGATTGGCAGATCGATGCAATCCTCGATATTGTCCGCAAAAAACTCGCTGCACGCGAGCAAAGCCAAAAAGTACTGGACACCACCAAAGACGCTACCGAGAGTAATTTAAAGACAATCAAGGAAGTCCCCTTCAAAAAAGGGCTAGACCAGGAAAAGGCTAAAAAAATTACGGCTAAAATCCGTGAAACGTTGCCAAAGGTGAAGACACAAATTCAAGGCGAAGAAGTTCGCGTCACCAGTGGCAGCAAAGATGACTTACAAACAGTCATGCAGCTTTTACGTCAGCAAGACTTCGATTTTCCGCTCAGCTTTACCAATTTCCGCTAAACGCCAAACAAGCATAGCCGGAATTGACGAATATTGGGTATACTACTTCGTATGGACAATCAGCCTTCTCTTCTTGATAACGCCAAAATGGTTTTGACTGAAAATGACCGAGGCTCGCACACCATACCGGCTGCAGGCTTATATCCTCATCAGTGGCTTTGGGACAGCTGCTTTATAGCCATCGGTTTGCGGCATACTGACGTCGCGAGGGCGCAATCTGAGATTTTAAGCTTACTGCGTGGACAGTGGTCAAATGGGATGTTGCCACACATGATTTTTGCAGATGGCGACGAACACCGCAGAGACCGCAATGTCTGGCGTAGCTGGGTTAGTCCATATGCCCCAGACGATGTAGCGACTAGCGGAATCACCCAGCCACCGATGCTGGCAGAAGCAATCGTTTTGATAGGCAAAAAGCTTAAAAAAGCTGAACGGCGCACTTGGTACCAAACTGTCTACCCAGCACTGCTTGCATATCATGAGTGGCTATACCGCGAACGCGATCCACACGAAGAAGGCCTAATTTTGCAAGTGCACCCATATGAGACAGGCCTGGATAACACACCACCATGGATTAATCAGCTCCACCAGCATTCTCGTCCCTGGTGGGCGTCCGCTATGGAAAAGACTGGCGCTGATAACATAGTTAATTTATTCCGCAGGGACACGCGTCATGTGCCGCCAGGCCAGCGCATGAGCAACATCGAAGCACTCTTGTACTACGATGTCATTAGGCGCTTACGGCGCAAGACCTATGACACAGAAAAGATACTGTCGCGTTCAATGTTCGCTATAGAAGACCTAACTTTTAACTGTATTTTTATACGAGCCAATCACCACTTAGTTGATATTGCCAAAACTATAAATCGTAAAGTTCCCGAAGAACTACAACTACGAATGGCAATGACGGAAAGCGCACTGGAGCATTTATGGGATGCTTACTCAACGCAGTATTATTCTCGTAATTTCGTAACGCATAAGCTCATCAAGGAACCCAGTATCGCAACACTGATGCCGCTTTATGCGGGTAGCATCTCACCCGAAAGGGCCAAGCAGCTTGTAGAGCAGTTAGAAAAACCTACGCAATTCGGGCCAGCCTTTCCCGTTCCCACCGTACCGATCGACTCAAGCTGGTTTAATCCTTATGGCTATTGGCAAGGCCCCACCTGGGTAAACACCAACTGGCTTATTATTGATGGGCTGAAGCGTATGGGGTACGAAGATCATGCAGCAGCACTGACTGAATCAACACTTGAGCTTGTAGAAAAGTCTGGTTGTTACGAGTACTTCAACCCAGAAACTGGCGAACCAGCGGGTGCTGCTGACTTTTCATGGACTGCCGCACTAACCGTAGACCTGATTTCTAATCAAAAGGATTAGAGCTGTCTTACTTAATCTTCAATGTCTAGCAGCTTAGCATTGCTGGCAGTACTGGCGGTTTTGTCTGCCAACTGCTGCACCTTGCCTAGTTTACGCTCAATAGTGCGGCTTTTAGAACTGGCTGAATCGATAGTCTTAGTCGCTTGCTCCAGCTTATCGCGAGTTTTGTCCAGCAAATCACCGAACTTGCCGAATTCTCCCTTTATTCCGGTCAATAATTCCCATACCTGTGAAGTCTGTTCTGCTATCGCCAATGTACGGAAACCTAGCTGGAAGCTATTTAAAATTGCTGCAATTGTCGTAGGTCCCGCCACAATTACGCGTGTAGTATGTTGCAGTTCTTCAAATAAACCTGGTTGGCGAATAATCTCGGCATACATGCCTTCCGTCGGTACATATAGTATGGCAAAATCCGTTGTGGTCGGCGGCTGTATATATTTTTCCTTGATGCTTTTTGCTTCAAGCTTAACGCGGACAATAATTGCTTTAGTCGCCTGCTCGATTCCGGGCAAGTCACCCTTTTCTTGAGCGGCTACGAGACGTTGATAATCTTCAAGTGGGAATTTAGCGTCGATAGGCAAAAATATAAAGCCTTTTTTATTGCTTTTGTCTGGCAATTTTATAGCAAAGTCCACTGTGTCTCGGCTACCCTGCTTCAGCATGACCTGCTTTACGTAGTGGTCCTTGATGAATATTTGCTCCAGCAGATTCTCTAGCTGCACTTCTCCCCAGGTACCACGAGTTTTCACGTTTGTTAGCACACGCTTAAAGTCACTGACGTCATTGGCAAGATTTTGCATTTCTCCTAGACCCTTGTGCACCATCTCCAATCGCTCGCTGACCATCTTAAAGCTCTCATTTAGTCGCTTCTCAAGTGTGCTTTGCAGTTTTTCATCTACTGTTTCACGCATCTTATCGAGCTTTTCTGCATTATCTTTTTGCAAAGATTCAAGCCTGCCCTCCACGGTTTTGCGAATCATCTCCAATTTATCGTCGTTTTTATCGCGCAGTTTCTCTAATTGGTCTGTTAGCTCTATGCGCAAGTCTTTGTTTGCATCGCTAAACTCTTTTCGGTTGCGGGCAAATTCCTCACGCAGTGGCGTGTCTAAGCCTGCTTCGTTTTTTCTCGTAATGAGCCAAATTATCAAACCTAAATTAACTACCCCCAAAACAATCGGCAATATATCCATAAGCTCTATTGTAACAGGTTGTCAGGCACACATAGCTCAGCGGTCGGATCGATTGTGTCGTGACATTCATCGTCATGATGGTCATCTTCGTCATGCGCCTCATCGCGGTGCTCTTCCTCGTGCTTTTCTGTGACGTTATGGGAATGCGCTTCCTCGGGGATATATCTGTGCGCGGCTTCCGTCGCTACTCCGACAGTAAGAACACCCAACAAAAGAAGTCCCGCAGCTATATAACCAGCACGCTCTTTAGTCGTACTGTGAATAGTCGGAATCAAATCGCTGGCTGCAATGTAAATGAACATACCGGCAGTTATGGCTAGAAGCTCGCCAATAGGCAGCTCATTAGTAGAACCTATTTGATAAGTAACAAGAGCACCTACTGTTGCCGCTAAAGCGCTAAGCACATTGATCAAAATGACTCGCTTACGTGCATAGCCATACTTGAGGAGCAGGCCAAAGTCGCCTATCTCTTGCGGTATTTCATGTGCAGCCACTGCAATAGCTGTAACAATTCCTGCTGGTACGCTAATTAAAAATGCGGCACCAATGGCAATACCATCCAGCAAGTTATGTATAGTGTCCCCGACAATAATTAAAGGCGCAGGCGTAACCGGCTTGTCGTCGGCATGCTCGTGATGGTGGTGAAACCAATGCAGAAAATGCTCGAGCAAAAAGAATGTCAGTAAACCCACCAAAGCCCAGCGCGTAGCCACTCCTTCTGCCAGGCGGCCAATACTTTCTGGTAACAGTTCGAGGAAAGCCGCGGCCAGCAGCGCTCCTGCAGCGAATGGAGCAGAATACTCCGCCAATTTACTGGCCAGCCCCTTTCGACTCAGGAGCAACAAACCAGCTAATAGTGAAAACAATCCACCTACAAGTGAAAAAACTAAAACGTACATAAAACCAGACATACTGTGAATTTCCTTTCCCTATCATCATACGTAGGCACTATATCTATTTGCAAATTATTCGCAAATTAGATTAAGATTGCAATATGACACCTGAAGCTATGAAGTTCAAAAGATTACTTAAAGGGCATGGCTACTTTGCCACCAATCAGCGCATGGAGCTATTTGAGCAACTGCAGCAGCATGGCGAGCTTACTATCAAGCAGCTTCTCTCCCTGCGCAAAAATCAGGACCAGGCAACGTTGTATAGAAATATAAAGGTATTTGAAGAGCTTGGGATTATC
>JBBQKK010000007.1:0-19183 GCA_038326785.1 Saccharimonadales bacterium (SeqCode)
CATGGGAATGCTGAGCGGCCTCATAAACTCAATGGCGATGACCGATATATTTGAAGCAGATGACATACCTACGAGATGTTTGAGTAATATATTTGCCGAGCAGGTTGCCGAAGTATACTCTTATCGTCGCGCCGAGAAGCATTTACAGCAAGGACGGGTGGTCATTATTGCCGGCGGATTGGGGCGTCCGTATTTTACGCATGATACGGCGGCCGTAAATCTGGCACTGGAATTGAGCTGCGACGTAGTGCTCAAAGCCACCAAAGTCGATGGCGTATATGACAAAGATCCCAACAAGTACTCAGATGCCAAGAAATTTGATGAACTGGATTATCAGCACGCAGTCGAAAATGTGGACATTAAAGTTATGGACAAAGCGGCCCTAGGTCTAGCCATGGAGCAAAAAATGCCTGTCGTCGTGTTCGACGCAATGTCCCCCGACAACATCGTGCGGATCATTAAGGGTGAATCAGTCGGCACAAAAGTTAGTTAGTTACGTCTTTACTGTGAATATAATCGTTAAGTTTGCGAATCGCTTGGGCGCGAGCTGAATATTTGAGTTCTTCTGACCCCAGCTCAGCGAGGGTCTTCTTTTCGCCGTTAGGTACGAAGTATACTCCAAAACCCCAAGAACCTGTGCCGCGCGCCTTCTCCTCAATGCGGCCATCAACACTTCCCTCGAACAGCGCTAGTTTATCGCCGTCGTAATAACCATAACTGACTTTCCAAGTAGCTTTTCTGTTGCTGTCTGGAATCATTCGCGCCATACCTTCAAATCCCATTGTTTCACGCACCCATTTAACGAAAGGGCCTGGAAATCCATTCCAGGCGTCCAAATATAAACCTACATCCTCCGTCATTACAGGTGATTGTAGCTGTGCATATGCCTGCCGGGTTTTGTGCTCCACTATGTTGGCAAGGTTCATGTCTTGCAATTCATCCAGGTCTAATGAAACTCTACTAAGTTTTAGGCCGAGAGCTTGCTGGGCATCGCTTAGCTTGTTGTCATTAGACGTTACGAAAGTAATATTATCCATTTCATGGTTTATTTTACATGAAGCTAAAAATACTATCCATCCGCGTAAAAATCAGTTGGTACAAAAATCAGCTATTTAATTTGGCGGAGGGAGAGGGATGATTACTTCTGCGGCCTTTCTCGGAGCAAGCTCCTGCGATAGTCCTTGAAGATCGAACCCCGGCTTTGCCGTACGGGTTCGAATTCACACAACATTTAAAGTAGCCCAACTAAAGCCGGGCTACTTTAAATGGCGGAGGGAGAGGGATTCGAACCCTCGAGGGCTTGCACCCAACACGCTTTCCAAGCGTGCGCCATAGGCCACTAGGCGACCCCTCCGTATTTATGCGTTCGAATTGTGAATGTGCCGGGAAGAGCAGCCCGAGATTTTAGCTTTGCTAAAACCCGGAGCGATGAGAAACCCATTTATGGGTGTCTCATGAAAGATCGCTAGGCGACCCCTCCTCGTCAGAGCAATTTATTGGAGATTAAATGAACCGAGCGAAAACAAGTTTCAGCTCGCCTCACATAATCTCATAAATGCTCTTCCTCTCAAAATTACGAACAGCAGACGGGCTGCTTGGTTCGCAATTTTGGGCAATTTAGAATTTTACATCAAATAACAGCTTGTTCAATCTGTTGCAATAGGGTTAGAATATGATGTAATGCCTATCATAGAGTTTGAGGACGTCAGTAAACTGTACGGCTTCGGCGATGCCACTACTGTGGCACTCGACGAAGTTAGTTTTAAAGTTGAACCAGGTGAGTTCGTGGCGATTATGGGACCGAGCGGCTCTGGTAAATCAACGCTTATGAACTTGATTGGTTTACTTGATCGCCCCACCCACGGAAAATATACACTAAGTGATAAACCTGTCGCTAAATTACGCTCGGGGCAACGTGCAAAAATTCGTAGAGACAAGATCGGCTTTATTTTTCAGTCCTTTAATCTGCTGCCCCGTTTAACGGTGTTGGATAATGTTGCACTTCCGTTGGCCTATAAGGGTTGGACTCAGACAAGACGGTTGAAGGCTGCCGCTTCTATGCTTGAAAGGGTTGGGTTGGCAGATCGTGAATACTTTATGCCAAAACATCTCAGCGGCGGTCAGGCGCAGCGTGTGGCCATTGCACGCGCACTTATTAATAACCCTGACATTATCATCGCTGATGAACCTACAGGAAATCTAGACAGCTACTCTAGCCGACTGGTAATGGAGTTGCTTGCTGATATTCATAAAACCGGCAACACGATACTGATGGTGACGCATAATCCGGAACTGACCAGATATGCGACCCGCGTCATATTTATGCATGATGGAGGTATTGTTGCCGATGAACAATCAGTTATTGGCGAGATATCTGAATCAGCGCGGCGCAGTATGTACTTCATGCCCCGTACGACGACTGAAGACGACTTGGCGGGCGTGTCAGCGCTAATGCAGGCGATACCCGACGATGAACAGCCGGAAAAGTTAGTTAAAAAAGGTCGCACCACAAAACCACGCAAGCGAACCTATAAAGCTCGAACTAAAAAGGCAGCGAAAAAATAATGTTAGTATTTTCTAACCTCAAAATGGCGATCACTTCCCTGCGTCAAACAAAATGGCGCAGTTTTCTAACAATGCTCGGCATCATTATTGGTGTCGCGAGCGTAATTACTACCGTTTCACTCGGGGAAGGTATTAAGCAGCAAGTCGTTGGTCAAATTAACCACCTGGGTGCAGACCTGATAACAATTCGACCCGGCAAGACGCTTAACCGGGATGCAAATGGAAATATTACTGGCGTGAATTTATTTTCAGCGATAGGAGCCGCCACGCTTACTGAGGCCGATTTAAAAGTAGTCCAAGAAACTAGCGGCGTCAAAGTTGCGGTTCCGCTAAGTATTGTTACCGGGCTTGCGGAAGTCGGCGACCGCGAATTCCAAAACGGTGTTATAGTGGCGACGACCAACGGCATGCCCGAAATTCTCAACCAAAAGATACAGTACGGAAGCTTCTTTAATAGCTCGGGCGGCCCAGAAAACGCGGCTGTGATCGGCCGGCGGGTAGCAGAAGAATTGTTTGCCGAAAATAATCCTATTGGGCAGGACATGCGAATTCGGGGCAAGACATTTGTTGTCCGAGGTGTGTTCGAAGAATTTCCAGATAGTCCGCTCACGCCAACATTTGATTACAACCGCACGATATTCATGCCCTACGAAACGGGCAAAAAACTGAGTGATGGAAACGCCCAAATTGCGCAGGTTTTTGCTAAGCCAGACGATCCCGATGACACTGAAAAAGTATCCAAGACCATTCAGGATAATCTTAAATTTGCGCATGCCGGCCAAGAGGATTTTACGGTGCTGCGGCAAGAGGAAAACTTGGCAGTTGCCGAAACCGTGCTTAATCTCATAACTCGGTTTATTGCTGGTGTCGCCGCTATTTCGTTACTGGTCGGTGGAATCGGAATTATGAACATCATGCTTGTATCTGTAACAGAGCGAACGCATGAAATAGGCATTCGTAAAGCCATAGGAGCCACAAGTAAGCAAATACTTGGGCAATTCCTTACAGAGGCAATAGTGCTCAGCGTTGTGGGGGGATTAATAGGTGTGATAGCTTCTGCGCTAGCCAATTACTTTATACGAATATTCACGAATTTTGCGCCGGTCATAACCCTACCCGTAATCCTAATCTCTACAGGAGTATCCATGGCTGTGGGAATTATCTTTGGTGTCACCCCGGCGCTACGAGCTGCCCGAAAAGACCCTATTCAGGCATTACGCGAAATATAAAAAGCTCGCTGATTTAGCAGCGAGCTTAGGGTGTTCATTGCAGTTATTTAATCGGACTGCTTGGGGGTCTTGTAGTGTTTTTTCTGCGCCTGAGATATACCGATTGCAACCGCTTGGTCTCGATCTGTAACTTTATGGCCCGATCCGCTTTTTAATTTGCCCTGCTTGTACTCCTCCATCGTCTTTTGAATCTCTTCTTGAGCTTTTGGTCCGTACTTATTCATGTGTAACTCCTCTATAGCTAATAAAGCAACAGTTACAGTCTGTGTGGCTGCTAGAGTTGCCGATTTGTACCCAGTCGTCTCCTTGTGGCATATCCCCTCCTTATTAGCTTACGCGCGTTGGCGATGAATCGAGATCCTGATAAAACCAAAAAGAGTCACCACTTATAACTCTTGGATTGTTTTCGTTGCGTTTGGACATAAACCCTCCTTTAAACGCTTACGCCAAGAACTATACATCGGAAGCTATTGCTGTAACTACGAAATATCTCACAATACAAAAAACCTCCCATGGGGGATGGGAGGTTTTATAGTAATCAGAGTATTTTTACCGATGCGCTGCGCTGCCGCGCCCTGTAACCATTCTGATAAAGAATAGCAGAACGCAGGCTCCTAGTATCGCCATTACGATACTTCCGAAGCTAAATTCGTTTACGCCTGAACCACCAAGTGCACGCGAAATCGCGCCACCGATGAAGGCCCCAATGATTCCAACAATGATGTTAGATACTGCGCCCATTTCGTCGTTTGTTCGCATAATAAGAGATGCAATCCAACCTACCAAAGCTCCAAAAATAATCCACAAAATAATATTCATTCCCATTTTATTCCTCCTCCTTATAAAAAGTTGACGATGTATCCGTTGTATCAATCGCAGGATCTTCTTTGATTGCAGTCTTGACACGGTCTTTCATGCCCTTTGCCTGCTCTACTGTCGATGCGACTTGTGTTTTCGCATTCAGGGCAGTTTCCCTAGCCTGTTGCTGCAATTCTTCCGCACGGCCTTTCATGTGGTTGCGCATCTCCCGACCAGATCTTGGAGCAAACAACAGCGCAATGCCAGCTCCAGCCAATCCTGCCATCAGCGGTAGCATTAGATTGCCGGAATGGGCTTGTCGTTCTGCCATAGCTTCTCCTTTCACGTTATGTAATAGTCTAAGCTTACGTCTATCAACAATAAGATGCTGTAAAAAATTTCACACTCTGCAATATTGTCGCAGTTCTTTTGTGCTTATACGTCGCCCAGCAGGTGTATCATGAAGCGTGTCCGGTCTCCACTAAATGCTTAAGTTACTTCATAATGATAAATTTTTCATAGTAAAAGTATGAAGTGCTATGTGACTATCAGTAAGTATCCTAAATGTTTAAAGGAGGAATAATAACATGGACGGTCTAGAAAGAGGAATTGACAGAGCGGCCGAGCGACTAGTTGAGTGGGTTCCGCAACTACTCGGCGCTATATTAATTATTGTAGTGGGTCATATGATTGCAAAAGCGGTTGCACGGCTCGTGCGTCGCGGACTTATTAGCGCGCAGCTTGATACGCGCTTGCATGCTGGCCAAGGGGGCTCGGTAATACAGCGCGCTGTTCCAAGCCCGGCGTACTTATTGGAGCGGATATCGTATTGGCTTCTTTTCATAGGTGCCGTCTCACTTGGTGCGACAGTGCTCGGTATTGATGCTCTTAACAATGTGATCGGTGCCGTCTATGGATATGTACCACAGGCATTTGCGGCTCTAATTATCTTCCTGGTAGGTAGTACTATTGCTGCAGGCGTAACTTCCCTCGTGCGAAACACTATGGGAGATACACCGTCTGGAAGGATGATTGAGTCAATAGCGCCCGTTATCGTAATCGGTATTACTACCTTTATGATCTTGGATCAATTAGGCGTTGCTCCCGCGATTGTAACCATAACGTATGCTGCGTTAGTGGGTTCTGTGGCACTTGGCTCTGCACTTGCCTTTGGGCTGGGCGGCCAGGTCGTAGCAGCCCGCATGCTTGAGACGAGCTACGAAAAAGGCAAGCAGGCCGCGGTGCAAGTTAAGGAAGACACACGAGTAGCTAAAGATCGAGTTCAGTCAAAAGCCAACCGACGTTCACGTTAACGGTACGGAAATTACGGCTAAACTATGCGTGTGAAAACACGCATAGTTTTTATTTTGTAACCATTCGTCCGTTGCTTTGCGCGCGCCCGGCAAGGCTTCCGATGCATAATCGTCTACTAGCACTATAGCTCCCGGCACCAGCCGGTCCTCAATGAGCTTTAGTGAGTCCTTAATCGATTCATAATAATCCCCATCCAGAAATGCAAAAGCCACTTTATCGGGTATATCATTTTCGCTCAGATCACTAAACCATCCCTTATGGATAACTGGCAGTTTGAGCCCGGCTTGCTTGAAGTTTTTTATAAATTGCTGCTTGGTAGCTAGTAGCTCTCCGGCTCGGAACTGCTCACCCGCGGCGCTGTAATCTTTGTCAATTTTTTCTGGTAGTCCTTGAAACGAATCATACACGTGAAACTGTCTGTTGAGCCCGCTAAGCATTCGCTGGATAAATAATGATGTCGTGCCTGCATAGCAACCCATTTCAATGACAGCGCCCTGTACGCCCTTTAGCAGTACCGCTTCGAGGCTTCGTAAAATAATGAGGAGTTCATCCCTAGAAACTTGATCGGAAATAATCTTGTGACTGCTAACTAATTGTTCTACGCTCATTGCTAATTATTGTATCAATAAAAAAGGCACCCGGCCTGGGGGGACAGAAGCCGGGTGCGCGCGGGGGATAACTAGGTGTGGTATGCTATTTGATCTTGCTAGGTTTCCTCTTCCATTTCACGATTCTCATCGCTGGTGTAACCTGTGTCGTTATCTTCAAATGATGCACCTACGTCATCATCTCGAAGATTTGTATCATCTCTATTCATGTTGCCTCCTTAGTTCTTAGTGGCATTCTCAGTATCTCAGGCCCAAGCACTAGCGGCTATGAAATTTCTCGCGTAAAAACGTAAAACTATGATCTAATGGTAGTTTCAATTGTGGTTGAACCTGCCTTACCACGCAGCTCGGTGTTGGGCAGCGCAAAGTAAAAAGTGCTACCCATGCCCTCCTTACTCTCAAACCATATACGGCCACCAATATTTTCGACAATTCCCTGAACCATGTATAGTCCTAGGCCCGTGCCTACGCTTTCAGTTTGTACTATGTTCTCGGCTCGGAAGAACTTGGTGAATATGTGATCCTGCTGCTCCTCTGGAATGCCATAGCCGTTGTCTTTTACGCGGTAAACAATTTCTTCTTTGTCTTTTTTGAGTGTTACTCGGATCTTTCCGCCTTGCGGCGTGTATTTGATGGCGTTTGAAAGCAAGTTAGCAAATACTTCCCGTATGAGCACAGGATCGGTCATGACTGGCTCGTCATAGTTTAGAGCCGAAGTTAAGGTTAACTTCTTGGCTTCGATTTGAGGCTGTAGCTCGTTATTGATTTCTTGCACGATTCGCTTGAGGTCAGTTTCTTTAGGATTTATTGCAACCTTCCCAGCTTCAATGCGCGTGATATTGAGCAGGGTCGAAATAAGCTCATGCATTCTGTCTACAGAGAATGTAATGTTGTTCATAAAAATTTGCTGTTCGTCCGTGAGTCTACCGACGTAACCATCCGCCAGCAGATGAGCGTTGGTCATGATCGAAGTTAGCGGCGTACGTAATTGATGGGACGCAATCGAAATAAACTCGCTCTTCATTTTGTCTATTTCGTATTCTTTAGTGAAGTCGCGAAAAATCTGTATAGCACCGATGGGTTTACCGTCCATGATAACCGGCGATGATGTCACCGAAGCCGGCAGTAACTTGCCGTTCTTTAGCTTAATAAACACCTGCATAGTAACGGCTTTGCCCGTCAGGAAAGCTTTTGTGATTGGGCGGTCTATAATTCGGATAAGCTCACCTTTTTCGTCATAAACTTCTATGGTTTTTGGATACCACTTGCCCAATAACTCTTCCTGGGTATACCCAAGCATATCGAAAGCTGCTTGATTGACTCGGCTGATCATGCCTTTTTCGTCGGTAAAAATAGCGCCCTCACCGATGCCTAAAAATAAAGCATCGGCTTTTGCGCGTGCCAATTCTAACTCTTCGTTGCCGGCCTGCAATTCACTGATAATTTTGGAAAAATCTTTCATCGGCATTATCAGTTTACGACGCTGGGCTATTCTCGGCTAGTGCCATCAGACTTTTTGTAAAGTCGTCCACTATCCGCTGATCCTCAGTTAGTAATGCAATAGCGACCTTAATCCAATCAACCAGGATTTCCAGGTCTTCCACTACTAAATCTTCAGGGTTTTTTTTGAGGTGTGTTTCAATCTGTCGGGAAATAAAACGCTCGGCAGCCGGCCCGAGGTAACTCATGGTTACGTCGACAACTTGCGTATACAAGGGATTGTTAGCCGGCGTCATGAATTAGACGTCCTCAATTTTCTGTAATCGCTTAGATCCAAGTGCTATCAATATATAACCGATTGCCATGAGCGTAAGCAGTAGATATATAACAATCAGCAAAGGCTGTAGTTGCATGCGCGTTGTAACACCTAGTGCCGTAAAGTACTGGGTTGCAATTGACGACAGCATTACGACACCGATTCCGCTCGCCAGCATGTTAAACGCATTGCGGTAAATTAGACCAGCGACCTTTAAGCGGTAAAAATGAACGTACATAGCCGCTTTTGCGCCCCAGTGCCAAACATACGCATACGGAATAATAATACTGGCTACGATAAGCCAGTCTGGCAAATAGTACACAGCTTGTCCGCTGGAAACCACTACACTCCCACTCGTTCGGTTCAGTGTAATGAGACAAAAAATTCCCGTGAGAAGTGCTAGCGCAAGTCCAGTAACGGCATGTACCCAAGCGCTTGGATTCTTCCTGGTTAGTTGTTTCAGCAGTTCCGCTCCGCAGTAAATATAGTAAAAAGCAGCAGCAGCTACTCCTAGTTGAAGATAATGAGTCAATATCTGAGTGCTGGCAAGCGTATCAGGATGCATCGTAGCCCAGTAACGAAGCAAGTTTGAACTAATAGAAATAAATGGCGATCCTATTGCGAGAATTTGCAAGCCTAGTGCAATTTTCCTGTATGCTTTGCCCTCCTTTGTGGCACTAATTTTAGCTGAATAATTACTCATCAGTACTGAGCCGTAAAAAGCTGCCGCCCATATTAGAGCGATTGGAATTACAACCGAAAGTTTTAGCAAAATGAGCTGAAAAGAACTAAGGCTGAAGCGCTGCACTATTGAAGGATCTGCAGGCAAAAGAAGTAATACTGCAGTATAGGTAATGATAAGGGTTGCGAGTACTGCGATCATTGTTCGGGTGTTTCGCAAGTTTTGTTCCTCTTTCTATTATTTAAGTATATGAAATTTATTATTCTCATACAATTCGAACATTGAAGGTAATATTGCAAAAGTAAGCATATTATGGTAAAATATATATATGATGAAAACGCGACTTATGTATCTGGTGGTTTTCGTATATCTAACTTCCCTTTTTGGGTATCGCTGGATTACTCATAGGCCCGTTGTGCTCAGCAGCGCTGCGGTAGCTGCCCCTACTCGCTTTACTTCCGTTAATAGTGCCCCTGATCCAAATAGCGTATTTGAGCTGGTAAATGGACACCGGGAAGCTGCAGGGGTAGACATGTTGGTGCCAGACGCGGAACTAACTGCCGTAGCGGAAGCACGAGCCCGCGATATGGCACAACGAAAATATTATGCGCATGAAAACCCTGACAAAAAGCACTTCGGGCATTTATTGACCGAATCTCAGATTAACGCTGCCTATAGTTGCGAAAATCTGGACCTGAACTTCTCGCTGGATTCGCATCCGTATGTTGAGGACTGGATGGCAAGCACAAGTGGTCATCGGAGCTGCTTACTGCATCCGAATGTTTCGCGCGCAGGTTATGCTGTTGCAATATGGGATGAGGTATCAGTGCTCGGAACGCCTCAAAAAGCCTATATAGTAGTTGCTATCCACGCAAGCAATTAATCAAAATTTACACAAATTTTTAAACGCCAACCCAGCTCCTTAAGCTATAGGGCGGACTTATCCCATTAACCTCCTTTTCTAAGGGCTTATTAAACCAAAATCAGCAGGCGCGGGGCTGTGAAAATTCTCACTTTACTCCCTAAAAAATTATAGTTAAATCGTGTTTGAACTTTTTGGATCCGTGGGAGTAAACATATCGAATATCTCTTCTTCATCTGCTTCAGTTGCGCGGGCTCGTAGAAGCGCCGTAATAATTATGCCCTCGGCCAGGGCAATTAAATCCAAAGTATAAAACTGCAGCCCAAGTCCCTGGAAGCTTTCGCTCAGCATAAAATTACCCATTAGTAGCAGTCCAAGTGAAATACTAATTCCCCCAAAAAGTATTTGTTTGGCATGGGCAGCAGCGGGAATAAATGCACCAGCTAGTATGAGCCCTGCGAGCGTCAGACGCATGGCATCGAGGTTGTCGCTAGCCGCTGTAAGCCATTCAATTGAGTTTATAGGGGAATGTACACCAAACACCGTCACAAGAACTAAAAAAGCCGCATACAGACTTGCAATGATCATGCTGTTCCCCTTTCTTTCATAACTTTATTTAATACCCTTACCGCAGATTTTGCAGTTAAATAAATCGCAAATGTTTACATGCGGAAACTTTTTTTAGATTGAAGGATTAGTAGCTTGATGCTGCTTTTAGTGTGATGAATCTAAAAAGTATGGCCATGACATGCAGGCTTAGTAGGCAGAGTGCTAACGCAATTCCTGCATTTATGGCAGAGTCCATCAACGTTGGATTATATATAAAAGATGCAAATGCTTTTTGCCAGATAGGCAGAAGAGCTGAGACCCAAAACACGCCGTAGACAACAAGAATGACGGTAGCAGCTATCCGCAGTACCACTCTGCTTGCAATTGCTCCCCAAAAAGATGATTGCTTGAATGACTTGGGGTGTACAAATGCTGATGAAATAATTATGTCGTTATATAGATCGATGGCTATATTAGCGAGAAGCCAGATGATAATGTAGACTATTGAACCCACCGCGAACCACAACAGGAATACAAGTGCCCTATGCTCGCTGGTGATGGCTGAAATACCGTCAAATGTGACGCGCAGGACGTCACCCACCAGCTTTATGACTTCAAAGCTACTGTCGGTTGCGGATAAGCGATTGACCCAAGAGGAAATGATGACACCTACTGTTACGAGTAAGTAAAAGAACGTGCCTTCGCTGTACGGACTTAAAAAATTCCAGGCAGTGCGGCGGAGTCGGTGATCGTTTTGCATAGTTAAATAAATATTACCATCAATGCAAGAAAAAGCCCCAGATTGTTAGGTCTAGGGCTTTTGGGGGATGGTGGGTTTGGGATAAATGGAACTTCTAAACGGCTCGACGGCCAGTAATCATATTTACCACAAATACGATTAGCGCAACTACAAGCAGAAGATGGATCAATGAACCACCTATATTGCCGAGCAGGCCGAGTAACCATAATACCGCTAAGATAACTGCTAATGTCGTAAGCATTTTATGCCTCCTTTATTACTGATAATTAAAGTCTAGGAGATGGCATTGTTTAATGCTGTTAATTAATTCGCTTTATTGCTGTTTTACGTCGTAGGGGCTGGTGCGGGCGCAGGTGCGGGAGCAGGCGCCGGGGTCGGAGTAGTTGATTCGTCATCATCTTCATCATCCTCTTCCTCAGATTCTAAGCGCTTTCGCTCCTCTTCTTCCTTCTTCTTCCGCTCCTCTTCTGCTTGCTGTTCTGCCTCTTTTTTGAGGTCTCGGATTGTACACCTTGCCGTACCTTCAGTGCCACGTATAAAGTATTCTTTGTAGCCGTTTCCGCTTGCATCACAAGCCGTTGCTTGAATTACGCCGCCCGGCATAGCGAACTCTTCTTTTGGTAATTTTTCTAAGAATTTTTGCATGCTGCTCCGCCAAATAGGTCCTGCAAGTGCAGATCCACCGAATTCCATGGCTGTATGATCGTTGTTACCTACCCATACACCGGTAACGACGCTAGGCGTATAGCCGATAGTCCAAGCGTCTTTGTAATCGTCTGTAGTTCCGGTTTTAACAGCTACTTTACGCCCGGATATATTTAGGCTGCTTCCAAATGTTGGTGCACGTGCTTGGTTGTCGGACAGGATCGACGATATTAAATAGGAAGCTTCGGCACTTTGCACACGCTTGTTGGTGCGAGCCTGCGTAAACACCGTGTAATCAAATTTATCTTTAACAGATACGATCAGCGTAGGAGATGACTGCACACCTTGATTAGCAAACGCCGCATACGCGTTTGTCATTTCGGTTAGTTTGGTTTCGGCGGTACCGAGTGCAAGGGATAGACCATACGTTTCGGCTTCTTTAAGGGTTGTTAGTCCCATTCGCTCCGCGGCCTCGACACTCTCTTCGGCGCCTAGTTTCTGCATAACGTCTACGGCTGGGATATTTAGAGATGTTGCGAGTGCATTGCGAATTGTGATGTTTCCACGATATTTAAAGTCATAATTCTGCGGGCTGAATTCACCGTATGATTTGCGTTTGTCTTCCATGATTGTTGCCGGTGTTATGAGTTTTTTATCAAACGCTTCCGTGTAGTAGATCGGCTTGAAGCTGGACCCAGGCTGACGCGGAGTCGTGGCCATGTTTACCTTGCCATGCTTTTCGTTCTTCCAATTAATACTTCCCACTAATGCTCGAATCTCGCCATTTTTTGGATCCATAGTTACAAGAGATGCATTTGATCCGCCCTGCCTAAGTAGAGGCTGTTCCCGCTCAGCAACTATTGCTTCTGCTTGTTTCTGCCACTCCAAGTCCAGTCCAGTAGTTACTTTGTAGCCACCACGGGTTACAGCTTCTTCGCCAAATCTGTCGTATAGCTCGGCAATTACCATCTGTATAAAATGCTGTGCGTGCTCCCCTGTGGCATCTGATGCCGGTGCATAAGTCAGAGTTGATTCAAAAGTCGACTTGGCTTCATCTTCCTTTATGTATCCTGCCTCCACCATTTTATCTAGTACTCTTTCTTGTTTTTGCTTTGCAAGTTCTTCGTCGCCAGATACAGGCGAATATGCGCTTGGAGCGGGCAGTATGCCTACTAGCATACTGCTCTCTGCTAGAGTTAATTCGCTTGCAGGCTTGTTAAAGTAGGTTTTAGAAGCAGCATCTATACCGAATGCTCCTTCACCAAAATATACCGAGTTAATGTACATCTGTAGGATTTCATCTTTGCTGTATTCCCTCTCGATGGCGATAGCGATTGAAACTTCTTGATATTTACGGAGGATATTTTTGCGATTAGAAAGTAAGTTGTTCTTCACTAGCTGCTGAGTCAGGGTGGATCCGCCGTATTTTGTCAAATCCTTATTTAAAACGTTTGCTATAAAGGCACCAACGATGCCACGTATAGAGACTCCAGAGTGTTCATAAAATTTTTGGTCCTCAGAAGCGATAAGCGCCTTCTCAAAATGATCCGACACTTGGTCCAAATTGATGTTTTCTTTTTTACCGGAGCGCCCAAATGTATAGATTTCGTTGCCAGATTTATCCAGCAGTACGAACCCTGTGCTGTTGCGGTTCATCAGTCGTTCCGGGTCCTGGATGTCACGTACAAAATAAGCAAATGTCAAAATAGGTGTAATTATCAGGAATGCAGCTATGATGCCACCAACTATCGCCACCTGCTTGCGCCGGCTGGCATGGCGAAAAAGTCGCCACGGGCGGGCCAAAAAACTCGGCATTCTTAATCTGTCTATACTTTTTCGTCTGATGAACAATTTATATAATTTTTTTTCCACAATAGATAGGAGAATTCTAACACTTAAAGAGTTAATATTTTGGATTAGGCCTCGTAGTTATACACAGGATTAGGCAAAAAAATCGGACATTTTATTTATTATTTATTACGTTGGATAGTATATTGAAAATACAGCTATGAAAAAAAATACACAGACAAGTAAAAAATCCTGGCTAGTGTGGTACACGCTTGCTAGTGTCATATTTTCGTTATTGCTTGCCTATCTAGTGTCGCGAGCGAAGGCTAAGGGCCATCCGGGTCTGGAATATACGCCCGAGCAGGAGCAGTTAAATATGGTACTGGGTACTTTTTACGGGGGGATGTTTACCAGCATTGCACTACTGTTTTTGTTGGGGGTAGGACAATTTAGAAGTGGATTTAAGCGAGCTTACATATTTGTGGCGGTGGGCATAGGTCTCTTAGCGTTCGTGTCTACATTAATACCCATGGCATATGCCACTGGTTGGTGGGACAGTTTGCTGATCGAGTACTTATATCCGTTGCCGGTGTGGAGTGCTCCGTTGCTGATGCTGGCAGGTCTAGCGTCGGTAGCTCGGATTGTGGGGGTAAAAATCCTCGTTGGCATGAGATATCTAGCCATAGTCGGTTTTGTGGTGGTGGCCGTACTGGCGTTATTTGTTAAAAATTTTGAAAGATCAGTATCCCTAATAGGTTCTTACGACTTAATAGGATCCCGTATGCTGCTGTATGTTGTTACTCTAACTATATATTTTGCTCTGCTAGCACCGACGGCGCGGGCGGCCAGAAGGCTGCACGGTAATGTGAGCGTCAATTATGCCCGAGCCCTGGCATGGTTCTATGTCGGTATTGGTGCAGAAGCTGTAGCGGCCGCCTGTACGGTCTTGCCGTTTGCTGTGGGCGGCGCATTTAAGGAACTAAAGCTGGCAGAAATAGTATTACGATTCTCTGCCATTGTACTGCTCATGAAATCTGCCCATGCCTTCTATCAGATAGACGAGGATTGACACAAAAATGTTTTTGTATCGTCTTCGAAGTTTCTTTAACCCAGAATTAACTGCGAGGTATAGTAACGATGGCGCGGCTCGAGAAAGCAGCCAAAGCGCTGCCATAATCGATTACGCAATTGGCCTGGCTTCCAGCCCGGAGGCAGTGCATCCGTACAGCCGGCGATTACAGCGAATTAACCAGACACAACCAAAATCGGAAAAAGCTTACCTACAACTATATAGCGAAATCGAAAACTACCTGAGCAACTATGAGCCTATTCGAAAATTCACAAAGATCCAGATTCACGAGAAAGTCACTGGGCAGTTTAATCTGCAGGGTGAACTACATGGTCTGCCCCTGCTATTTTGCCCGCCACTAGAACGGCAAGTTAAGCTGGGTATGATAATTATTGGGGATATATATGATAAAGCTGGCAAAATTGTTGGTACCGGTTTGCTCGACCACGCGGTTAACGAAGCAGTGGCAGGGACCCCGTTTGCTCATATTGACTTTGATGATGCCGGCGTGATTTTGGACGCGCGAACACAGGAACTTTTCAGTTTGCCAGAGGATCAACAGCGTCTTCTTATAGGTGATCTAAGTCAGGTGCTGACCAATATGTACCGCAAGCTCACGGTCGCTCGGGATCGTGACTGGGCTGTTAATCGGTTCGAGTCATGCTATGCGGATATAAAGGACGTCTATGCCGAATACATAGAAGACTTTTCTGTCGTCGCATCAATTATGCCGGAAGGACTTGTTGAGGAAGAGCGACTCGGTTTGATGAGCCGTGAAATGCTTGAGGCCCGAGTCAAAGAGGCCACTGCGATTATTCAGAAACAAAAAGAACTAGTAGAAAAGCAGGTAGTTCAGCGCACAAAAGAGCTTCATGCGGAACAGGCTAGGCTTCGAGCGTCTATTAACAGCCTTGAAGCTGGCTTCGTGCTGATTGATAAGGATGAAAACTTAATACTCCGCAATCAGGCTGCTGCCGATTTGTATGGGCTGGAACCCGAAAAAGCCTATGTGCTAAAAGATTTGATAGATCTGTTTAACGAACAGCCTGAGTTGGTCGCAGAGTTTGTAGAGGCGTACAAAAAGCATCTGCCATTCGTGCTAAAATCCCTGCCATTTGGCGAAAAAATAATTAGCGTATACTTGGCACCGATTTTTGCTGACGAAAAAAAGCGGCATGATTACCTGGGTTACGTGCTCCTGGTTAGTGATATTACCGAGCAGAAAATACTGGAGCGATCACGGGATGAATTCTTCTCTATTGCATCTCACGAACTCAGGACACCGCTTACTGCAATTCGCGGCAATGCCAGTATGTCGCTTGAATTTTATAAAAGTGTGTTCGATAAGGAGCCAGATCTACGGGATATGATGATGGATATAAGCCTTTCTAGTAAGAGGCTTATAGAGATAGTGAACGATTTCTTGGATATTTCCAGAATTGAACAGGGCAAAATTGCCCTGGCCATGCAGCCTTTTGCGATTGACAAGGAAATTGAAAGTATCGTGTATGAGATGAATGCAATGCTTAACGAGAAAGGCTTGTATCTGAGGGCCGATTCTAAGACCCTCGGCAGTTTACCGCAAGTATACGGTGACGTCGACCGCACCAAGCAGGTCTTGTACAATCTCATAGGTAACGCTGTTAAATTCACAGAAAAAGGCGGCATTACGATTTCGGTATCGCTCAATAGTACGCATCTAAAAATTAATATAACCGACACGGGCCGGGGCATAGCGAAGGAAGGAAAGCTGTTGTTGTTTCATAAATTTCAGCAGGCAGGTAATAGCTTGCTTACCCGCGATTCTACCCGCGGGACGGGCCTTGGTTTGTATATTTCGAAAATTCTCACTGAAAAAATGGGCGGCACATTACAACTAGATAAATCGGCACCCGGCAAAGGTTCCACGTTTAGTTTCACAATGCCAATCGCCACCAAGGAGCAAAAATCCGCTAAAGCAGAAGATACTGTAACGGATTCCACGACAGGTCTTACGGTCGAAGCGAAGAAATAATTCCGGGGTAGTTAATCCACCAGGAGCAGTCTACCCTCGTACGGCTCTAGCGTCAGTTCAAACATATTATTGCTGTATTCCGCAGCGTCCACGTTCGTTACAAAATCTGTAATTTTGCCCGCGGCCGCCATATGGTCGGATCGCACTTGCGTAGTGATGGTTTCGTTCGAGAAGTTAAGAAGCGTCACTTGTAGGCGGCCGTCCGGCAGCTTATGTAACATTGCCAGTGAACTTTTGTGGGAAACGTCTGGAATATCCAGTTGCTTACTAACGGCCAACTGCAGTCTCTCCCGATGCGCTAGCAATAATTTAAGCTGAGATGCAAATGAGCCGGGGTTCTTTAGTTGTTCGGGAAGGGGCCCGTACAGGCTGGTTGCTTTTGGCATGCCCGCTGATGACTGTTTAACATTCGGGCTGTCACCCATCAAGTCGTATGATCCGCGATTTATCCAGCGAGTATCACCCTCACTTACAAGTTCCCTTACCTGATCGGCTTTCAGTGTCAAGGTGCCCGCCAGATCCCAGCCCGACAAAGCAAACACACCGGGTTGCCATGCGTTAAACTTTGCAAGCAATAAATGGGCGTTCGTTATCGTCTCTATTTGTGACTGAGTTAAGTTGCTTACGTCACTATAGTCTTGCGAGGCTGCAAGTAGGCTGGCTGTCGTGCAGGCTACGCCGTTATCTGTAAATAACAGATTGTAGTTCTTGCCGTTAGCAGTTAACTTTTGCCGCAAATCGTTTCGTACGATCTCCCGAAGTTTCAGCCCCGTGATTTGCTTGTTTTTGTACATGTATGAATCATCCTTGTGGATAGTCCAAAAATGAACAAGTTCATACGTTAACTCGTCGTGATTTTGCAGCGCGTGTACCAGTCCGGCCGCATCAATACCCATGGATAATGCCGAACGCAACGTTAATTGTAGAAAGTCCGTTTCACCGGTAGCTATAGCATGCTGATATGCCGGGCGGTTTACGAAATCATACGACAGGTCTGCTCCGTCTTGGGACATCGTTTTTATGTCATCCATCGAAAGGTTTAGTTCCTGGAATGTAAAGCCGCCGAGTTTACGAACCATCCCGGCAATCAAGTGATTTGCAGCTTCACTCAGCGGGTGCCCCTCCGACCAGGCTGGCTGATCCGCGTCCCCTACTTCAATGCCGAGGAATCCATTGGCGTCCAGCCGTAATCCACCGGAACCCAGTTCACCCAGGGAGTGAAGCGCGTCGCCAATGACCAATTTCATTCCCGCAAATGAAGGGTCTAGCCAGTTTAGAGAGGGTTGGCCGTCTTTGAAGTAATGCAGGTAAACCCAGCGTCGGCTCACGCCGTCAGTGCCAACCACAGCCTGGGTAACGCTCCAGTTGGTTTCTTTAATGCCCGGTTCATAGAAAATGACTCGCGGTAATTTACCGATTATATAACCACGGCGTTTTAATTCTGCTTCAGTTACATGATCGATATTAACTGAGTCCTTCCCTTTTGGTACCTTGGGCAGTAGTCCCCAGTCATTCTGATGGATCTCGATCATATGGTAAATTCCAGCATAATCCTGATGGTTCATTTCTGCCAGACGAAAATCTGCGCCCTTGCCCGTATGTCCGGGCACAATATCATCGATGATGATTGCGTCGTGTTCCGCAGCCACTTTTACCAGGTGCTTGAAGTCGCGTTCTGTACCGAACAGCGGATCGATTTTGGTGCTGATTCTATCAAAATGACCGTCAATACTTGGCGTTAGTTCCCAGCCATTGACCCCGCCCGCTCGTTTCATGGGACCGGTGTGCATGCCTTTTATGCCAATTGACTTGAATGCCTCCCATAAAGCCGGATCTGCCAGCGAGCGTATAATGTTAGCTTCTTTTTTAGTAATCAATGAAATAGGGTATGCGGTATACCAGACCGAGGCCTGCTTTACGGCGAAGCGCGGACGCGGACGAGCATAGGGATTGTGCCACATATGGCTTTGTCCCGAATATTTGCGTGCCAGGCGATGGGCATCATGAAGCATAGATTCACTTTGTAGCCAGCGCACATAGTTTTTGTTTTTGCTGTTGGGCTTGCCCCTGGGAATAGGTAGCTCTCTTGATGCGAGCTCCGCAGCTTTTGCCAGCAATTTTTCGGTTCTTGCGGGGAAAAATTGCTCAGAGTGGGTCAGTCCATGCTGTTTAGTTTCTTTAGGCATACAGCCATTTTATATAAAGTAAATATAACGGCTGTAAGATTAATTACGGTAAAAAAGAAAAAAGGCCGTAGTGCGGCCTTTTTCCGAAGGTTTGATTAGTAGACGATAAAGGATCGCCAGCTTTCCGTGTTATTTTTGGGGTTTTTCTGTTGTTTGAAATTTTTTTGAAACATTTCATTCCCCTCATTTACCTTATATTTTCAAGTATATCACGGCTGCCTATAAGCAATTCTAGAATCTCTTAAATAAGAGATTTGCTCAATATATACAGGGTGAGTTAAGCAGTCAGTAGCGTCATGTTGGCAGAAGTACCGATGTCGTAGTGTGCGGGGATTAACGCTATAATTTGGGATATTTT
>JBBQKK010000008.1:0-19142 GCA_038326785.1 Saccharimonadales bacterium (SeqCode)
CCGCTTCAGCAAGGCTACTTGGGTCGACTACGATTTGGTCTGGTAGGTCGCGTGGCAATGCTTTTACCTGCACAGTATCGATCTGCTTAAGTACGAGCAGACTCTTCTTTTCTGCGGGAATTTCAATACCCTCGGCAAATACTACAGGAATCTCAGCCTCAGTCTCTTCGTTTTGGCGAATTGCCTGGAAGACAACATGGCGCATACGATGCTTTGTAGGTTCAAAATCTACGTCCTTAACAAGCGCCAGATGACTCTTGCCATCGAGCATAACTTCTACTGGATGATGTTTACCCGCTGCCGAGTACATTTTAAGAAGCGCGCTCAACTCACCCATCGCATGAATGGATTCTTTACCATGATTATGCACAACTGCTGGTACCTGGCCCTCGGCTCTTAAGCCGGCGAGACCTTTCCTGATTACTTCACGTTTTGTAAGTTCGACAGTAATTTTATCTGTAGACATTCTATCCTCCTGATCTGTATAGTCCCTCTATCTTAGCAAATTTCGCTGGACTTAGCACGCGGTAGCCAGTATTCTGTACCCATATGGCCCTAAGTATCGACAAGGCAATTTTAGGTGGTGGCTTGATCGCAATAGGCGCTACCGTGTTTGCGGAATCAGGACTTTTGATTGGATTCTTCCTGCCTGGAGATACCTTACTTTTTGGAGCTGGTATTCTTGCTTCCCAAGGAGTCCTACCCCTTATACCACTACTAATAGTTATCGTTTTTTCAGCAATCGCTGGAGATAATGTTGGCTACAGTATCGGCAGAAGCGCCGGCCCGCGTTTGTTCAAGAAAAAGAACAGTTTACTCTTCAAGCACGAACACATTGCAAGGGCCGAAGAATTCTATGAAAAACACGGTGGTAAAACTGTTATTCTGGCCCGATTTATACCGGTTGTCAGGACTTTTGCGCCAATGGTTGCCGGCATGGGTAAGATGCCCCGCGGACGATTCATGCTTTTTAACGTAGTTGGGGGCGTTGTTTGGGGTGCTGGTATCACGCTTGCAGGATATTGGTTTGGATCAAAAGTTCCATGGGTGCAACACTATATCGCTCCAGTAATGTTGGCTATAATTTTCCTAAGTATTTTCGGGTCAGCTGCCCATATTTTTAAAGACAAAGAGAACCGCGAATTAGCATACAAGCGAATTAAGTATTTCTTGAGTAAGTTGTTACTTAATAAGCGAATTGATTAGCAGGAACTACGCGCTCAACCGCACTACTAAATTATTTTTGAAAGAAACATACCGGTGTATGAACCCTTGGCTTTTGCAATATCCTTGGGCGTACCAGTAGCGAGCACTTGCCCGCCGTTAGCTCCACCTTCGGGGCCCATATCGATCACCCAGTCAGCGTTCTTGATCACATCAAGGTTATGTTCGATTATCACCATGCTATTACCGGCATCTACGAGTGCATGCAGCACACCAAGTAATTTATTGACATCCTCCATGTGCAATCCAGTGGTAGGCTCATCCAGAATATAAAGCGTTCGTCCCGTAGGTCGACGAGATAGCTCGGTAGCGAGTTTTACCCGCTGTGCTTCACCACCAGACAATGTATTAGCCGGCTGGCCGAGTTTTATATAGCCAAGACCTACTTCTACTAAAGTCTGCAGCTTACGGGCAATACCTGGAATGTTTTCGAAGAATTCGAGGGCTTGCTCGCAAGTCATGTCCAAAACATCACTAACTGTTTTGCCTTTGTAATGAATCTCCAGAGCTTCGCGGTTATAACGCTTTCCTTTGCAAACCTCGCATGGCACATATACATCCGGCAAAAAGTGCATTTCGATTTTGATGATCCCATCTCCCGCACAGTTTTCGCAGCGTCCACCCCGGACATTAAAGCTAAATCGGCCAGGGCCATATCCGCGCAGTTTTGCTTCTGGCACGCTGGCAAATAGTTCACGTATTGGAGTAAATAATCCAGTGTATGTAGCAGGATTAGAACGAGGGGTACGACCAATCGGTGACTGATCTATGATGATCGCCTTGTCCAGATGTTCAATACCCTCTATGTCTTCATGCGCTCCAGGCACTGCGTTTGCGCGCATCAATCGAGCTGAAAGCTCCTTAGCGAGGACGTCATTAATCAAACTGGACTTGCCAGAACCAGACACACCGCTGACGACAACCAGCTTGCCGAGAGGTATTTCGACATCTACATTTTTTAGATTATTTTCTTTAGCACCCCGAATCACAATGGATTTTCCACTACCTTTGCGCAGTTTTTTCGGCACAGGGATTTGCTTTTTACCTAATAAATATTGGCCAGTGATGCTGTTTTTGGTGTGGGCGACCTCGTCTGGCGTACCCGCTGCAACCACCTCGCCTCCATGAATGCCAGCTCCGGGGCCAATGTCCAGCAAGTAATCTGCAGTTCGAATAGTATCTTCGTCGTGCTCCACCACAATAACTGTATTGCCGAGGTCTCGCAGATGCTTGAGTGTACTTATCAGGCGTTCATTATCTCTTTGGTGGAGCCCAATTGAGGGCTCATCTAGTACATACAGCACTCCCTGCAAGCCTGAACCAATCTGCGTGGCCAAACGAATACGCTGCGCCTCACCACCGGATAGCGTCACCGCACTGCGTAGTAGGTTTAAATAGTTTAGTCCCACATCTTGCATAAATTTCAGTCGGGCGCAAATTTCCTTCACTACCTGTTGCGAAATATGTGTTTCTTTATCATTCAATTGAAAACTATTGAAATACTCTGCGGCCTCATCAATCGAAAGCTCACAAATATCCATAATAGACTTTCCTGCTACAGTGACCGCCAAAACCTCGGGACGCAGGCGACGCCCCTTACATGTATGGCATGGGCGCTCCCGCATGAAGCGTTCTATATCGCGGCGCATAAAGTCGCTTTCAGTTTCTTTGTGTCGGCGCTCAAGGTTTGGGATGACACCTTCATACGTAGTTTCGAACGAACGGCCCATCCCAAGTGATACGCGGTATTTTTCATTTCCAGTGCCATACAGTATCCTGTCTAATTGGTCCTGACGGAGTTCGCCAGTGGGTATTTGTAGGCTAAAACCATACTTTTCCGCCACAGCCTGCATTTTCTTGGTGTACCAAGCGTCCGAGTTAATTCGGTTAAACGGACGTATGGCACCCTCTGCAATCGTTAAACGGCCATTAGGGATTACCAGGTCAGGATCTACTTCCAAGCGAGACCCGAGGCCTGTACAGACAGGGCATGCACCGTGCGGGCTGTTAAAACTGAATGTTCTTGGTTCTAGTTCTGGAATCGCCACATCAGGATGGTCAATACATGCATACATCAGGCTGTATACGAATTCTTCGTTTGTCTCGGCATTTATAACTTTTAATTTTCCTTCGGCTAGGTCCAGGGCTTGCTCAACACTTTGCGCCAAACGACCACGGCTTTCTTCGTTGTTTACAATTCGATCCGCCACTATTTCAATGTGATGTTTGTAGTTTTTGTCCAGTGTGGGGAATTCATCTAGTGCGTAAACCACGCCGTCTACGCGGGCACGAGCAAAACCAGCTCGCTGAAATTGTTCCGGAATGTGCTCAAATGCACCCTTTTTGTCTGTTACGACAGGAGCAAGAATCATTAGTCGCGCATCGACTGGCAATGTGGCCACCTGATCCACAATAGCTTGCGTAGTTTGGCGCGCTACCGGCTTGCTACATATGGGACAATGAGGAATGCCTATGCGCGCAAACATCAATCGCAAATAATCATAAATCTCAGTAACAGTAGCGACCGTGGAGCGCGGATTACGAGAGGTAGATTTTTGGTCGATGCTAATCGCTGGGCTAAGCCCATCTATCTGATCGACGTCTGGCTTTTCCATAAGTCCCAAGAATTGGCGAGCATAAGAGCTCAGAGATTCAACGTAGCGACGCTGGCCTTCGGCGTAGATCGTATCGAATGCAAGAGAAGATTTTCCAGATCCTGACAGACCTGTAATTACTACAAGTTTATTGCGTGGAAGCTCCACACTAATATTTTTTAAGTTATGCTCCCTGGCACCCTTAACTACGATCGACTCGCTCATCGGCAGATACTCCCTAAAGTCGACCTATTATACCTAAAATTTGAAGATTATTCTAGTAACGGAAGTGCTTGGCGTCGCTCAGCGAGATGCGCCGACCGTCGTGTTCTATAGCAACTGGCTCTAGCCAGACCTCAAGTCCGAGCAAGGCATCGCCAATTATATGCTCTACATGTCGCATTTCGGTGGGCGTCATACCCGATTCACTTCTGCCCAAGGTTATGTGGTCTCTACGATCTACATTTATCGGTAGTCCCATATCCTTCAGTATTCGACCAGTAGATAAACGTGACTGCGATATCAGCCCCTCTTGGTCCTTAATTCGTCCGCTAATAATATTATTATTTCGACCGTGAATATCCACTCCTGTGAATTGTGCTTTAATTCGTCCCTGCCCACGGCCAGGCAGCCCGCCTTCTATATGGCCAAGTGCTGTACTGATCATAAATCCTGCCGCAAGGCCCTTAAGTAGCCCGTTGCGCATACGACGCTCTTGAATAATGGATGCATGTAAATCATGAGAAAATAATTTTACATGGCGAGGAATATCATCCTCTTGCTGCATAGGGCGCAAGAAGCTATAAATTTGATCCGCAGAATCTGGCTCTACCGGCCTAAACATACTGAATGCTTTGCTGGCGCGGTTATAGCGCTCTTCGCGGTTAGGAGATCGTCTCCCATTTTGAGGATTTCGGTTGGATGAATTCACGCGGCCCATTGGGGGTGATCCTGCTTACGCTTTGTGAGATATCTAACACTAACAGTGTACCAATCTAAAATTAAATACCACAAGGTATAACGAACAACAGTTACTAACCTGTCGTATACTTAAAGATATGGTTACAAAAATCCAGCTTAAGAAAATCGGTGTAGACGTTTTAGGTTATTTTTTGATTATTGCGGCTGGCCTGACAGGATGGCTTCCCGGGCCAGGTGGCATTCCGCTTCTCATACTTGGCTTAAGCTTATTAGCGACCAATCATGAATGGGCCGAACGCTGGCTTAAGACAATCAAAAAACATGGAATGAATATTTCCGATAAAATTTTAAGCGACAATCCTAAAATGCAGTGGTTTATAGATATCGCCGCAATTGCTTTGCTTACTGTGGGCGTCCTGCTTCTGCGACACTTGACAAAAGACACCGCAAAAACAGCAGCTGTAGCACTGATATTTGCCTCGCTCGTTCTAGCTATTACTAACCGCAAACGATTTATTAGTTTAAAACAAAAGATTTTTAACAAGCGCTAGTACGGCTACATGGCTTGTTCAGGAATGATGCTTTCTCCATATAGGCGCAACTCTTCCAGCAAGTATTTCTCATTCTGAGAAAGGTCGGTACGTTCCGAAATCTGACGCAAACGGTCAAAATATCGAGCTAATTTGCTTTCATTTTTCCCAGATAGTAGTTTACGCTCACGGTGAACTTCCCATGTTTCGCGGTCCTCATCGGACAACGACTGCGGATAGTTTCGAGCTTTATAAAGCGGCAATAAACCTTGCAGGCGTGCATCTTTAAAAACCATATTCAAATCACGCAGCTCATCTGCAGAGGCAGCCCTGACCACACTCATTTTAGTCTTGTCCTCTGGCCCAAAAAACCCTTCGTACATCTGAGTATCTACTTCTGTTTCGGCCTCTAGGTATTTTAGCTGCTGACTGGCTTCAAGAATTTCCAGTGCTTCCAAAACATTCTGAGAGAAATTATCTAATTTTTGAAGTTTGATCAAATTTTCTTCAATAGTGTCAGGGTTAATCTGCATTCTCTCTTGGCTTGATTCATCAAGCACGCTGAGGGGTGCCACGGCAGGACAGCGATTAAACTGCAGGGTTTTAATGGGCAAACGAGGCCCTTTGTCTTCTTTCAGCCGGCGCCATGCTGCTGCTAGTTCTTTGGGGGTCATCTTGGCAAAAGCAGTAGGGTCATAACGCAAATCATATACCAGCACTCCTTGCCTTCTTGGGTGTTCGGCTAGCATTGTAACGGTAGCAGTTTTCTCCCATTTTTCAGGATATTTGCCAGATGTATACAGAAACGGCTGTCCACCATGAACTAGCTGTGCTACTTTGTTTTTGTCTCGCATGCTCAGGAGAAAATCAAATAATTTAGGCTGTTTACTTCGTATCATACGGGCTACTGAGATGACAGCATGTACATCACTTAGCGCATCGTGCGCTTGTGTATGTTCCAGCTCATTGATAGCCGTTAACCATTCCAGACGATTAGTAGCTTTGCCTTTATCGTTCACTGGCCACTTAATACCCTCAGGGCGAAGAGCGCGTGTCATGCGCACTACATCCAAAAGATCCCAGCGTGACTTGTTGTCTTTATACTGCCATTCATACGGATCATAAAAGTTCCGATAGTGTAGATAGCGCATAAACTCATCGTCAAATCGTACCGTGTTATACCCAACAAAAATTGTGCCAGGAGCTGCAACTTCCTCGTGAAATATTTTCAAGAACTCTGCTTCGCTAATACCATCTTGATTAGCTTGCTGCGGGGTAATGCCAGTAATCAGCACTGCATCAGGCTCTGGTACTACATCATCGCTAAGGCGGATCAGAAGGTTATGAGGTTCTCCAACGGGATTGAGATCCATATCGGTACGAATGCCGGCAAACTGCATGATACGTGCGTCTCGTGGACTTATTCCCGACGTCTCAAGATCGTAGAAGTAAAAGGTGGAATTAGGCATACACTCAGTCTAACACTAGCTGCACGCGTTGGTTAGTACTCGATACGGCCAATTTCTGGAGTACCGAATATTATCGCAGTTTCTGGGTCTATCTGTTTTCGCACGAGATCGTGCATGATGCCCATTTTTTTCATAATATCGCGCAGCCGTTGTACGGCAAATTCATTTTCAAAATCGGTGCGATGTGCAAAACGCTCAATTTTGCTACCTGTCACCACAAAACCGTCGTCGGTTTTTTCAACCTTCCAGCCATCATCGCCTTTCAGAGTCAGCACGGGTATTTCATCAGTATATTCAGCTTCTGCCACGGCGGCACGCTGTTTCACTACAATATCCTTAACGCTATATAAGAGTTCCTTAACACCCGTTTTGCTTTGGGCGGAAATAGCAAATAGCTGCGTGTCTTTCGGTACGACTTTCCTAACCTCTTCCAGTCGATCGGCGATTATGTCATCGTCTAGGCCGTCAATTTTTGTGAGCGCGACAATCTGCGGTCGATCTGTCAGATCCACTCTGTAGGCTTTAAGCTCTTTTTGAATTGTATGGTACGAACCAATTATGTCGTCATTATAAATATCAATCAGATGCAGTAGTACTGCCGTGCGCTCAACATGTCGAAGAAAATCATCGCCCAGCCCCTTGCCTTCACTTGCACCCTCAATTAAACCTGGGATATCTGCAAAAAGAAGAGTCGTTTCGTCGTCAATATATACCATGCCCAAATTTGGACGAAGAGTTGTAAAGGGATAATTAGCAATTTCCGGCTGTGCGTTGCTAGTAGCTGCGAGGAATGTGGATTTACCAGCATTGGGTAAGCCAACCAGCCCTACATCGGCAATCATCTTAAGTTCTGCGGTGACTGTTAGTTCATCGCCACGTTCGCCCTTTTCGGCGACGCGGGGAGCCTGGCGGGTACTGCTTGTAAAGTGGGCATTACCAAATCCGCCCTTACCGCCCCTGGCAATGACTGCCCTATCACCGTCGGACTTCAAGTCAGCAAGAATGGCGCCGGCATCGTTAGTGATCACAGTTCCGACTGGAACTTTTACTTCTAAATCTTTACCACTTTTACCGTGCTGACGACGCTTACTTCCGGGTTGACCGCTTTCGGCTGAGACTAATCTCTGAAAACGAAAAGTAGCTAAAGTATTTTGATTACGACTCGCAACAAAAATTACGTTGCCACCATGACCACCATCGCCGCCGTCGGGGCCGCCTTTGTCGATAAATTTTTCATGACGAAAACTGACGACACCGTTACCACCGTCGCCTGCTTTTACTTCGATTAAAACTTTATCAACAAACATCGTATATAGGGTACAGGTTAAATAGGTCGCGGTCTAGGGGTAACACTAGTATATGAAGCGATACTGGTGAAATTCGTTGGCACTAATCGTGCGATATGTAACACGGCCCCAGATTGGGTAGTTCATATCTGAAACAAGCCATGTCCCGTCGCCATTATCTTTTTCAACGAATGCAACGTGCCCTAACCCACCTAGGTTAGCGTGCCACAATACTGCACCTTCGCGAGGTTCATTACCCGTAGGAAGACCCGCACTTCGCGCAAGATGGAACCAACTAATCGCATTACCTAAATTACTTGGAATTGGACGACCAATTTCGGCACGTCGGTTAGCAGCATGCCAAGTACACCAACCATAGTCATAACCGTTGGAGCCGTAAACCGGCAAAATTCGGCCGGCATTATATGCATAACCACCAGTACTAGCAACAGGCTGAACTGCATCTGGGATAACTATTTCAGTGCCCACAACAAAACCAGAGAATTCAGCATCATTAATAGCTATCATCTGGTCCTTATTTGCACGATATTTTTGGGCTAATGAATCCGGCGTGTCGCCGGCCTTAACCTTATAAACGATCCCGTTAACGGGGGGAATAGTTAATTCTTTGTCGACGGCTACATTGTCGCCATTTAGCCCATTGGTCCAACGAATGCTGTCGGAAGTTATACCGAATTTCGCTGCGATAATGCTGATTGTGTCACCAGATACAGTCTTGTACTTTTTGATGTCACGTCGAGATGGTAGCGCTGCGGCAACCACCTGTGGCTTTGAAATAACGCGGTCGTCCGCAGTAATTGATAGCTGCGCCTTATAGCTGTCCGCGGTATTTTCTACCGAACGAACTTCAGCTAAGTTTGCAACTCGTGCAACATGGGCTGCAATATCCGCAGAAGACAGCTGATCCAGAGGATTTGCCGCAACTGTGGCAGATGCACTCGCAAGTGAGTTCTGCTTAGCGACCTGGCTTGAACCAGGGCTTTTAACTACAAAACTAATCACTGCAATAAGCAACGCAATATTTACAGTCAATAAACTGTATCGAATTATGCGTTTGCGGGATTTTTTCAGAGAGCGATGTAATAATCGGCGATGTGATTTCGATTGTGTGGTGCTCGAGCGGCTGCTGAGCGTTTGAGTGATAGTACGAATACTAATCTCCCTGGCTATTAAGCCTGTTACCTCTAATTGGCTGTTATTTAATCATGGTTATGAGGAGCTCGCGCTTCACTCATATTTGGCTAAAATCAATTAAAGAGCAATCTTATCTGTTTTATTAAAAATACAACTGATAAGTTGCGCTATTTATTATAGCCCAAAAACGCTTAAGATCAAGTGCTTTAGGACTATTCTTACCCCTGTAAATGTTAAATTTTACTTATTCGAAACAGAGCTTGCGACAATGCTGCCGCGTTAACTGCTCATGTTCGGCCTGTGTATCAGAGAAATAAGTTTTTCCATCATCACCAGCCACGAAGAATAAAAAGTTCGTATTTGCGGGATTCGCAACTGCCTGTAGCGAGTTCGCACCTACGTTACTGATTGGACCTGGTGTAAGTCCTCCGTGGATTCTCGTGTTATATGGTGTGTCAAATTCAACCGAAGAAATAGTCGGTTCACGCCCATTTATGATCGCTCCATAAAAAGCGGTTACATCGGATCCTAAGGGAATCCCCTCGCGAAAGCGCTTTAGAAATACCTGAGCAACTACTCGCCTATCTTCGCTATTGCTCACTTCTTGCTCAACGATCGAAGCTAAGATTATTCCTTGATGCGTACTTAGTCCCTGCTTGGTTAACCCAGCCCTCAATTCAGCAGTCAGTATGTTATTCATTTCATCCAAAGAAGCTTTGATAATATCCTGCGGCTTTGTAGTGGTAGTCTTCTGGTAGGATTCAGGGTACAAATAGCCTTCGAGCGATGCTCCCTCAGGTAATTCACTCAGGGCCGGATGTCCTGCATAGGATGCAGGATCTAACGCAACATCGACGTCTGCTGCCTCAAACCCGTTGTTTATTAGCGCTGTACGTATTTGGTCAATTCTCTGAGCAGGGAGAATCGTAACCAAGTCAGTAGCAATTTTTCCCTGCGTGAGAGCTATAGCGATCTCTTGCGCGCTTTGATTTGCCCGCAGGCTATATGTTCCGGCCTGCATTTTGCCCCTATATCCATTGAGTCGTACGTGCCATTCAAATGCCCATGAGGATCTGATGAGCCCCGCCTCTTCTAGTTGCTCTGCAATAGACCTGACAGATGAGCCCTCTGGAATAGTCAGCAGGTGGCTCTTTTGTTGTGCGCTTACAGGCTTGAGGTAATCGCGGTATGACTTATACGCAACTGCAGAAAAAAGCAGCCCCACTGCAATCAAAATACCAACTACAAAAACTGCAATTCTTTGCCATCTGCGTGTCCGTGGTCGTGCCGAATATCCAATCATCCATGTACCTCCGGATTATCTTTCAGAAAATCATCTAAAATAATTGTAGCTGCATACGCGTCTATCGTACCTTTCTCTATTTTTGTTTTTGTTTTTGCTAGCTGTGCTTCGGCATTAACCGATGTAAGTGCTTCATCCTGAAAATATACTGGTAATTCTAATTTTTCAGCGGCAGTTGAACCAAATGTACGGCAATATTCTGTCTGCATGGTCTCCTGGCCTTCAAGCCCGCGTGGCAAACCTATTACCAAAGCTCCGACGGATTCATCGGAAATGATAGCTTTTAAATCATCCCATATGGTATCTGTATTTTGTATCGTCATAAGGGGACGGGGCAATTTAGCAATCAAGTTTGCTAATGCCACTCCAATACGTCGTTCACCGACATCCAGCGCTAGTATACTGCTACCGATTATCTGCATTGCTGTTTTGGAATTCTACCGTTATCTTGTTGATGTTTTTAGGTGTCGAGTAAACCCAGAATGGACTGTAATTTACGTCTACTTCTCTAATTCCCGGACGACTCTGGATGATACTTTGCGTCTCACCACGCTTCTTGCCAGCAATTTCCTTTTTGATATTGTCAGCGTTCAGATCAGGACCGGCGACGACGATGGATTCTATGTTGAAAGTAATTTCACCGTTAGGCTTCTTTTCCCGAACGCGAAACACTGCTCGATCCAGGCCGTTGTCTCGCAATTCTTGCTTGCTGGTATCAATGTGCTTTTTCGCATCGTCTTCTACCAGTTGCTTCACATCACCCTCTTTAACACCGAGCATCGTGTACGTAGTAACGGAGTTTACTGTTACTTCACTGGCTTCTTGGTCAACTTGCGGAGAACTCGTAATGACTGGGTTACCTGCACTCAGTGTTTCGTCCAGTCCAATTAAATCTTCGTTAGACATTTGCTTCTTCAAGTCAGTTATAGCATTGGCGTTAGCACGGTCAGCAATACGCTGCTTGGCTGTGTCTACGTCCGACTGGGATACGACCTTAACGATTCGTGAAGTACCGCCGCTCATAGAGTCTTTATTTGTGCCCGTAACTGATGAGAATCCCGCCACAGAGAATGTACGCCCGCTGCTCAAGTTGTATTTGTCACCCGCGCTTTGTGCAGTGACGCCCACGTCCACAGATGAAGTAGTACATGTGCCGCCTCCGCTAAACGAGCTGGCAGGTAGAGTAGCATCCTGCTTAGTAATAAACGTCAGATTATTAGTACTCACGCCGGTGCCCGCCGGAACCACAATATCTTCATCGGATTTGGTGCAGTTCTTTAGGGCAACGATACCGTTAGCTTTTTCTCCCATATCTTTTGATCCAGTTGCACTTATCTTTTCAGAATCAGTCTTTTTCAGTTCTTTAGCAACCGCCGGTAATCGGCGCGCGTCTTTATCGAATTCAGCTATTTTTGTCCCTGTAGTTGCACTGATATCAGTGGTATGTGACGACGTATCTGTCTTGATTATTATGTGTGCTTTCGGAAGCACTATTGACGCAAATACCCATCCCACAATCAGCAATATAAGCAAAAGTATGCCAAGAATCAGCCACAGGCGGAATTTACTGAAATTTGGAATTTTCAGCTTTTTGCTAGGCTTGGTAGGCTTATCTGCGACCTCGTCAACAGTAACGGCAGGATCATCACCCACCTCTATTGCATCATCGTCTGCAACCGGTACTGACAATCCAGCCAGCTCTCCCACGGGGGCGTTAGGGTCAAGCGTTTCGTCTACCTCATGATCTACGGCATCTATAATGTTGGGCTCGCCCATTATTGGGGCGGAAGGAATAACTGGCTTACTCTGCAAGGTTTTTGCAACGTAAAATCCAACCGCACCGGCAAGTGGCAATACACCAGCTTCTGAAGTAATTAGTACAATCTTTTTCTTTGCATCATCAGAAGCCTTTTTTAAAAGCTTCATGTTGACGATGCTCTGCAAAGCGGTCGCTCGCTTAGGTAGGACCAAAGCTATAATTTTGAGCTTGCTGCTACGAACTTTATCGATAATTGAAGTTATTTCGTCGTCTACGTCTAAATAAATTGTGTCTTTTTGTGCGTTTGCCATAATTGTTCCTAATTATACTCTAAGCATTCTGTCTAATCGCTCTCTAATTGAACCTGCTGGACGATTAGCGTCCTGCTGCATGGTATCCAGACCAACACGAAGCAGCCCCATGGCTGTGATATACGTATGATCTGCCACCTGTCCGCTCTTATCAATAATTCCCACCACTTGCTGTGGTTCAATATGATGAACAGTCGGCTTTTTTGTGAACGGCAAGCTACTGTACCAGCTTGTTCGCTCCAGTTTATCCATGAGCATGTCCAGTGAAGCGCCCCCACCGCAAACTAAGATGCGGTTTGGTAGATGGTCTAAATTATTGAATTCGCTGAGAGCCAGCTCTACGCCGCTTACCCATACATCCAGCGTTTTGTTCAAAGATTTTTCTATGGCAACCACCTTATTGCTCGGCATGGTTGGGGATCCTAAGCCTAATTTTAGTTCTTCGGCCTTAGCAAAATCTACACCTAAATCACGCTCAATAGAACGAGTAAAAGCCCTACCGCCAATTCCAAACATTTTTGTGCCCTGGACACCGCCTTCGTGAATAACCGCAATATCCGTGGTACCACCACCAATATCCATAAGTACTGCGCTCATGTTCGCATTAGCATCGTTACCAATGACTGACCTCGATACCGCAAACGGCTCTGCCGCTACCGCCAATAGGTCAAGATCGAGCTCTTGTGCCGTACGTTCTAATGCCCCGATATGAATCATAGGTGCGTAAGCCGTATAAAGTTGTACAATTACTTCTTTTCCCTGAAATCCAACGGGATTTGTTACTGCATAACCATCAATATTTATATTGACTAAGGCGCTGTTAACCAAACGTATTTCGACTTCTTTGCCGCCGAGCTCCCACGCTAATTGTTTTTTAGCCTGCGCCTCAGCACGATCCTGGACTAAGCCAATAATTCTTTCAACTTCTGCAATATCCATTGCCTTGGCGGCATCTTTTCTTGTGCAACGCACTGTTGTTGTAGTGCCTTTTACAAGTTCGCCGGCAATTCCGATAACTGCTGTTCTGACACTTACGCCAGCCTGCTCTTCGGCTTCAGACAGAGCAGCATCACAATTTTGGACAACTGCTGAGATATCGGCAATTGCGCCGGCCTGCATATCGGTAAGATTCTGATGAATTCTAGCTGAGCCAATGATTTCCATAGAATCATCCTTGGCGCGCGCAATGAGTGCTTTAACAAATTCAGTTCCAATATCTAAGGCGACAATATACTGCTCGTCGTTACTAACGGGTTTTTTACGTTTATCAATAGAGGTGCGGAGACTTTTGAGTTTATCAAGCATAATCGTAATAATTATAGCAGATAGACTCAGCGGTTGAACTGATCATAGCCAATAATTATCAATAATTCACCTTCTGGCCGCGATTCACCTTCTGGCATCTTTGCTACGATGCCACCCACTGTCGCAGCCAATTGCTGTGCATCACGAGGGCGCACGCCACTTAAATCCACTACCAAAGTCTGCGTGTAGTCCTTGGCAGATTTGTCGCGAGATAGCAGCCGATACTCTTCCGGTGCTTTTGCCAGTTTATCTACTAGCGCGGCTACATCATCCTGATTTGTGCCATTACGCAAAAACACGGTTGGCGCCGAAAGCTCAATAGGGCCGAGCGCAACGATACGATCGGTTGACGGACGGTATAAAACAGCGATTTTTGACTGCACAAATAGCACAAGCTTATCGCCGTCCTCAGACTGCTGTAAAAACGCCTGGGTCGCCTTATTTTTGTCAGTAATAGTTTGTACAGTCGGGATTTCATCCTGTGGAACTTCAGCCATTGAACGTATGCGAGTCACCAATCGAGTCTCTTGGGGGTTAGATTTGCTGAACAACTGCCACCCAACTGCGAATGTAATGATAGAGAGAATCACAGCAACAGCAATCACCGCCATCTTTTTTCGCGTAAAGCGCTGGTTCGGCTTCTGTTGATGCTGAGACTGGTGTGGCTCACGTATAGCCCTAGGAGCAGATTTAGACGAATTAACTGCAGGCCTGGATACCCGCCTATAGGCAGGATTAGTTGGGCGTATCGGATCGGTCATCATTTAACCGCTCTTACGCAGCTGGAACTTCGTTGCGGGTATATCCTTTTAGGATTTCCTGCACCATATCTGCTACTTCTTTAGGCTCGTGCTCAGACTTAATGATGTATTTTACCGCACCACGCGCCATGGCGGTTTCTGCGTCCTGCTGTCCTGCAAGATTTGTAAGCATGATAACTGGAATTGATTTAGTTTCTGGATCGGACTTGAGTCGCTCAAGTGCCTGCAGACCATTCATCTTGGGCATCATAACGTCGAGTAGGATTATTGTTGGCTGTACGGTGCGTGCTTTTAGGAGACATTCTTCACCGTCTGCGGCCATTTCTACTTCGTAACCTTCAAATGTAAAGATTTTTTGATACATACGAGACATCAACGGATCGTCTTCGGTTATAAGTATTTTAGCCATGTAGTTTTACCCTCGTTATTGTATTAACTATATTATTATACGCTTTTAGAAAATTATTCAAGTTGGCCAGCGATCCTTCTTGCGATCCAGAACACTGGTGCAATCATGAAAATTAACAGTGCCACGGCGGACAAGAACGTAAGCTCAATGGAGCGAGCCGCGGTCTGAAGTAATGCAATTTGCGGTTGACCCACAAACAACATTCCTACGGTCGTCTGATCCGCATCTTTTAGTGGCGCATACACTGCCAGGTACGACCGGTTCAATATCGTAAGCGGACCAGCAAATGTCTTTCCATCCTCAAGAACTTGCTTCTTAACTGCCTCATTCTCCTCTTTTACACCGACCCACCGAGATTTGCCATCAGGTGCGATCAAAGTTGTTGCCGCACGAATATTGCCACCGTACACTGCGCTATCCAAATCTGTTTTTTCTTTGATGCCATCTATGAATGCATCGTTGATGGCTACTTCCGAAGTTACGGAACCCACGATAATTTCTCCGAGCCGAATTGGAACGGCAGCGGTCAGCGTGACTACTGGCGCAACAACTCCCGATCGGGTTCCTGCGCTGGATGCACTTTGCCCCAGTAATGCACGCACTACAAGGGGATCTTCCGATATGGAATCGCCATATCGCTCAGGATCATCACTGCGGAGCAATACTTGGCCGCTATCATCTGTGATTATTACAGAGCTAAGGCCTTTTTCGGCAGCATAATCTTTTAGAGACGCGATTATACTGGCTCGGTCTCCAGCCTCAATGGCATTTGCTATTGACTGGTTCTGTGCCACCACTTCGGCACTAGCCAACACCGCCGATTGCTTGCTCTCTATTGCGTATTGAAGCACTTCTACAGATGTCTTTAGGTTCTTTGTGGAAGTCTCCTGTACATTTTTCATGAGCAAGAAAGTAAAGCTCGTAGTCGTAACCAGAAAAATGGCTACAGATAGCGCAGTGAATGTCATGAATAATTGGCTTTGCAGTCGCTTAACCAAATAGCTCCAAACCCAAACCATTAATATGGAGGTTGCAGCGAATAACAGTATTAGCGACAAATTCCAGACCTTACCGTAAGCAGCCACGAGGTTAAAGAGCTGCAGGTTGGAGGAGCCACGAAGCAGAGGAGCCAACTGTAGCAGTTCGTAAAAACCTAGTAGCACGAAGAAATACGAAACAGGCTTTAGGTGTCGCTCCAGGCCTTTGCTAGAACGCCGCCAGTACAAATATGCCATTGCCCATGCACCGATTGGTAGCACAAATTTTGCGGCGATTGTAAGCCCCATAATTACCGGAGCTTTTCTAGGCCTTCCCGTCAGTTCTGCTTCTAGCTCATCTTCTTTAATATCTGGTACTGGCTGCAACGGATCTAATAGCTGACCCACGATGAGGGAAGCATACGCCAAAACACGCAGCAGCGTTACAAATTGCTCAAGCCAGCTAAATCGCTCTAGCCCCAAATGAGCGTTCTCCACAATGGTGGCTGCGATCAAAAATGAAATTGAAAGGAGTAGAAATCCGACCCATTTACATAAGTCTCGGAATTTTCTGCGTAGTGTCCATGCGTCAAAAATCAGCCATGCTACGGCAAAAGAAGCCAACGCTGCAAACATCTGCACAGCAAAGTGTAGATTCTCTTGTACAAACGGTAGCATCATTTTAGCGTCCCACCACGTTTTTTATTAATTCTTCCTCTGATAATACACCAACCATAACCTTTTTGATAGCGCCATGTTTGTCCAAAATATAGTGGGTTGGTAGCTCGCCAATACTTACCTGATCGACCAATTCACCATGTGCATCAATGATTCCGGTAACTTTATATCTGCCCGTTTTTAAGTAGTTATTTACTTTATCTGAACGCTCCTGCGAAAACAGGGGCACAAAACGCTCATCGCCCTTACGGCGCAAACCATCAATTGCCTGTAGCTGGTTGGATGTTCCAGGGGCCCAGGTAGCAAGGACCGTTACCACTCTTTCCTCTCCGCGCAACTCCACATTATTCAGTACTCCACCGTTGCTCGTCGGCAAATTAAAAGCAGGAAATGCCATACCGACTAATCGGTCCCTTTTGTTGGTGTTAGAATTTGTGTCAGCAGTGCTTTTTTCGGCTAGCTCAAATGTATTTGCGCTAAAGAACGGCATTGCGAACAACGATCGAATGAACGGAAGAGGAAATGCAGGCTTAAGCTTAAGTTCTTGCTGCAAGGCGACCGCATTCTTAATTTTTATAATCCTGCTAGACATTTTCCTGAACCCGTCAGCTTCTACCTCTAAATAATATCGACCGGCCGGTATGAAATAGCCCAGCTCCCCGTCCTCATTACTTCTTTGAGGATTAACTTGTCCATATGCGTTGCCATCCCATAGTTCCCAACGATTCACTTCTTCGTTAAATACGAATAGTCGGCTGGCAGAGTTTCGTATAGGTTTACCGTCCCCGTCCATAACCTTCAGGGGCGCCGCAATGGAAAATGTGTACAGCGAGCGATTAGTGGTATTGCCCGCCCCATCTAGCGATCGGGCAAAAATTGTATACGTACCTGGTTTTGCAAAAGTTAGCACACCGGACCATAAACCGGCATCTGAAGACTGGGACAACTGAAAAGTTGCACTTGCCTCTTTAGTAGTGTGTTCATCATAAGCCTCCAATGCAATTCGCATGGGACCACCAATTGCACTGAGCGTTACACGGTACTGCGCACCAACGACCCCGTCCAGCACCTGGTTTTCGCCTGAATTAAGTATCTGCGGCCCAATAGTGATCGTTCCCCCGCCTACCTGCGGTGGCATCAAATCTATCACTACCCGTACTGCGGCACTCACGGATTGATTTCCTGAAGTGTCGGCAACTCGTACCGCAATAACATAATCTCCGTCCAGCAGTAATACTGGCTTAAAAGAAAATTTCAAACTTGCTTCCCCGAGGACTGCTCCCGGAACTGGCAACCAGTTCTTTCCGCCATCAATTGTATATTCGATCCCTGCCAGGGCCACATTATCGCTTGCTTCACCAGTGATGAATGGCGCACTCGTCTGCGCTCCCTGTATTTTTGAAGTGATTACGACAGTTGGACTCACGGCCTCTTTACTGGCAGCCATTGGTACGTCAGTGCGGACAGTAGAATTAGCCGCAGTGGGCACTACCACTGCACCACCCGTTTTAGCTGGGCTGGAAGACGTAGGCTGCGTTGCTTGTGCTGGGCCAGTCAAGAATGTGTTATTGCCAGAAGTTGCGGTAGTTGCGGTATTATCTTGGCTAAAGACACGAAAGTAGTACGCGGTATCTGGAGATAAATTCGTGAGCGTTAACTGATGACTGTTCGCGAAAGAAGATTCCATGGACGTGGAAATACCGTAATTACTGGTGGTGCCGAAGTCGATCCTTCCCACTGCGGGCTTATCTGTTGTCCAGCTCACTATTGCGGTTGTGGCCGTAACACCCGAAACACCAATAGACGTGATCGTAAGACTTGTGGCGGGAGCAACAATCTGAGCTGAATTTTCGCTGCCGGGATAGCAGCTGACAGGGGCCGCACCATTGCTATATTCAGAAACCTGGAGTTTCCAGTTTCGCGGCTGCTCAGGACTACCTCCAGTTGACACATTTGCACTAAAATTGACAGTTGCGCCCGATGCCAACACATTACTACGAATGATTACTTCATTAGCACTGAGGGTGTGCAGCCAACCGGGCGTGGACAACGAATTAATCGAGTAATTTGCGCTTGGAGCGCTCAGCTTCATCCAGCGGATATTATTTGAGCCATTGTTTTGAATGGCAAAGGAAACGCTACCGGTAGCGTTTGTACTAAACGTATTTGGACTCGAGCTCAAAGAACAGGCAACTTCATCTGCATATGCCTGTTTAGGAGTGAAGATCTGGAGTACCGGCGCACCTACTAACAGTAGCGTCACCAGCCACAGTTGCACCATCTTTTTCATTACAGCCCCACCAGAGCCTTGAGTAGCTCGTCCTTATTAAGCGTGCCTGTGGTAATTCTCCTTACTACTCCACGGCGATCGATTACATAATGTGTCGGCATGTCGCTAACCTGTAACTTTTCTACCAGTTGCCCGTCAGGATCTACTAGCGCGGAAACATCATATCCGCC
>JBBQKK010000009.1:0-18844 GCA_038326785.1 Saccharimonadales bacterium (SeqCode)
TTATCCTGACTCATGTCGTCGTCTTGGCCTACATTAAAATACTGGCAGACACCTTTCCATGGGCAAGTATAGGGAGTTGGACTTTTCTGTAAGAAATTCTGATCTACTGCGCTGGGAGGAAAATACCAGTTGCCCTCAATATAAATAAGCTCATCTTTGGGGGCTTCCGCTATAACGTGATCTTTCCATGTTGCTTTCATACTACTATTTTAGCAGGTACTGGCTAGAGGCCAACATTTCTGTAGCGTCGTCTCCGCTATCATATTGTCGAAAAGCCGTAACAAAATCTTCAATGTACGGATCGTTCTCTATATGCGGAGCCGCAACCACGGGAATTGAGAGTTCGTATTCGGCAGTAGGTTCGATGATCACCATTACTGCTCGTCTCACTATGAGCCTACCTTGTTTCCTGAGACTAGATTCCAAGGGCACGACAATACGCAAATTTGGGCTAAGATCTGCATTGCCCTGCCAAACCCACGCAAAGTTATACACAGGATCCGGGATTATAGATTCGGCATTAACGATATGCCGCGCAAGATCCGCAAGCTCCACTGCGGCGGGCACTTCTGGAAAACGGCGGATCATTTAGTAAGACCCTACTTTTCTAGCCGTAATCGGCTGATTAACCAGTCTTGAGCCAGTGAGCTAAGAAACCAACCAGCCTTGGGGCCAGATTCTTTGCCTAGGAGTAGCAGATAGATAGCTTTGAAAGCCATTCCTGGTTGGATGCCAGCCTCTTCTTTGGATGCATAAATGGCTTCGTGCATTTTTTGGCCATCAAGCTCCTGCCCTTCGATTTTGCTCGCTAAAATTTGCGCAAAATTATTTTGTTCATCTGTTAATTCAACTTGCGGCAAAGTTTCTTGTACGGCAAATTTAACAGACTCTGGCGCATATTTTTCGAGCCAATTGGCTACATACGGAATTTCACGTCTCAGAATTTCTGCCTGTTCATTTGCGACGGATTCATAACCTGTGCGGTTTAAGATATCAATAATTGTCTGATGCTCGCCTCTCGCTGCCTGGTACACACTTACAAGGTGATTGAATGGCACCGTGGAAATAGTACGCTCAGTACTGATTGCCGTTGCAAAACGATACACTCCCGCAAGGTCGTGGTCCTGGCCATTGTGTACAGCTTCTTCAATCTTACTGAACTCATCAATAAGGTTGTAGAGCCCGAGGCCGCTGTCAAAATACAAAACTTTTTTAGGTAGACTTCGAAGCACAAAAAAGCGCAGAATTTCCGGCGGCATAATTTCCAGTGCTTCGGCAGGTGTAACTAGGTTGCCAAGCGAGCTGCTCATTTTTTTATTATCTCCCGCAAGATTTACGGTGTCATAAGACAGCGGTACCGGGGGTTCTGCCCCAAACACAGCCTTAACAAATTCAGCACCTGTGTCGTAACTGCCGCCTTTAGTTGCGTGCTCTTTGCCGTATGGTTCAACTTGCACACCCCATAGTGCCCAGCGAGCTGGCCAGTCTAGGCGCCAGTTTAACTTAACGCGTCCATCGGTATAGCCAACTTCTCCTTCGCTACCGTCTTCGGATACATAGCCAATTACTTTACGGGCGGTATCTATACTTTTATAGCGCCACTCATTGAAGCTTTTACTGTCAGAAAGAATTTGGATCGGCATCCAGTCTTCTGGTACTTGTCGATTAGATAACCGACCAAAAATCTCTTTGATTTTATCTACGTGCTCTACCGCAGCCTCAATCATCGGTACCATTTTTCCATTCAGGTACTGGTCTTCGTAGCTGTAAATAATATCCATTTCTACGCCCATATCCTTGGAACGTGCCTGGAATTCTTTACTAAAATAAGTCGCATACGATTGATCGCTACCGTCAGGTGCGGGCACTAAACAAATGGGCCACCCAACGTAATTTTCGAACTCTTCTGGCAAAAAGTCATAGCGTTTGCGTAGTGGATCAAAGTTATCAACAAAGTGGAGATGGCGAACGTCTCTACCCCGCTGCTTAATACCCCAAGCAAGTGCGTCCGCAGTTAGTACTTCGCGGAAGTGCCCGATATGATAGTTTGCTGATGGCGAAATTCCACTGGAAACTAAAATCTGCCCCTCGGGATATCGGGCAACTATCTCATCAACAATCGTATTCAGCCACTGCATTTATATAATCCTACTTGATTTTTACTCTGTTTGCTAGCGAGCCGGACTTGTAGCTGAATGCGATACAAGGCGACGGCGAGCAACGGACTGAGTCGTATTCAAATACGACGAAGGAGTAGCGCAACCGTCAACGCCGTAGCGCGTCAGCTACATGTTCGGGTTTAGGAGATTTCGACGATCTTGTAAACCGTAGTCTCCGCCGGAGTCTTAATCTCCACGTCATCGCCTAACTTCTTGCCCAATAAGGCTTTTCCAATTGGCGATTCGTCAGATATTTTTCCATTTAATGGGTCGGCTTCCACTGTCCCTACCACCTGAAATGACTTAACTTCGCCATTCTTTAGCTTAACGGTAGATCCTAGTTGAACCTTATTGTCACCCTTTGGTTTCTTGATAATATCTACGTTCTGTAAAATGTTCTCAATTTCTGCAATACGACTCTCTACACGCTCTTGTTCCTGGCGTGCTGAGCTATACTCTGCATTTTCGGACAGATCGCCGAACTCGCGAGCAGTTTTGATACGCTCTGCAATTGGGCCACGCTGCGCAACTAATTCGTTATGCTCAGCCTGTAACTCGTCTACACCCTCTTTTGTCAGGTAAAACTGCTTCTTCATTCTTAATTTCTCCTTTGACTAAGGTTTTGGTCTCTCCGGATACTTGGATTATACCAATTACCTTCTATCCAACCAACCTTTTCATAATCTCATCTATACTTAATAATTCATTATTGCTGTCTGTTCGTTTCTTTAGCTCATGAGCGCCAGAATCAACAGTTCGGTCGCTTACGACAACTCGATACGGAATGCCCAGTAGGTCTGCATCGGCGAACTTTTCGCCGGGCCGCGCATCTCGGTCATCATATAGTACATCAACCCCTGCAGTAGTCAAGGAGTTGTACAAGGCGTCGGCCTCACTCACAACCGCCTCGTTGGAACCGAGACGGGCTAGGTATACATGTGCGGGCGCTAGGTTTTCTGGCCAAACCAGTCCCTTATCATCTGAAAACTTCTCTACTATTACTCCCATGACTCTAGTAATGCCAATACCGTAGGAACACAAATATATAGGTTTCTGTGTGCCATCTGCATCCGTGTAATATACTTTCATTTTTTCAGACTTTTCAGTACCGAATTTAAAAATATTGCCTACTTCTGCGCTCTTTACTGACTGAAGACTGGCTTTGTCCACGCCAAGTTCTTTTGCAGCTTCATCCAGCACTTCTTCGTTTACAGCGACCGTATGATCTTCATTAACATACAGGATGTCTTCTCCGGCATCGCAGATAGTCTGGAATTCATGACTAAACTTAGTGAACGCGCCACCACTGGCAAACGTTACGTAGGTCGTATCACCTATGCCAAACCGATCGTAGCAACGTTTGTAGGCTTCAATGACCTGGTCATAATATTGGTCGCAGTCATTTTCGGTAGCATGCAACGAATACATATCCTTCATGACGAATTCACGTCCACGCATAATTCCGCTCTTAGCTCGTAGTTCATTGCGGAGTTTCGTCTGGAATTGATAAACACTTTGCGGCAGATCTTTGTAGCTTTTAACGTATTGCTGCATCATCTCCATGATTGCTTCTTCATGGCTCCAAGCCAGACCCATATCCGTGCCATCTTTCAGCTTTGTCTTGAACCACACGTCCACTGCTTCGTCATCCCATCGGCCCGTGACTTCCCAGGTATCTTGGCGCTGCAAATTGGTCATGATTAGTTCCTGGCCGTCTATGGCGTTCATCTCTTCACGCACGATTTGCTTGATTCGCTCAAGAACTTTCAGCCCAAGTGGCGTGTACGCGTACACACCGGCCATTACCTTGTATACGTAGCCTGCTTTGATCAGTAGCTGGGCATTCTTTGACACCTCGTCTGCAGGTGCGTCTTTTCGGGTTTTTGTATACAGTTTTGACAGTCTCACTTTTATCTCCCTTCTTATCAAAAAATCAAATTAGAACAGTATATAGAAAACTACGGCCGCGGGGCCGGCAAATTATTCGGGAGAATAATGTTTCGTTTCATCATTATCATTCTATCCTATGAGTTTAAAAAACTAAACGAGGTGCCACAAAAAGCGCAATAAAGGCCAATCCGTTTTTTATCATATGTAGAAAAATTGGCGAAGCCAAGCTGTTTGTTCGCTCACGCATGTACACCATTACCATGGATAAAATGAAGGTGTCGATTGCTGCCACCCATAGTAGTGGTGCGTCGTATCCTATTTGCAAATGAGCTGCGGCAAATATTACGCTCGTTATAATCGCGGCCGGTATGAATGCTAGTTTTGTACGAAGGCCAGAAAATAGAAAGCCTCGGCAAATTATTTCCTCTGCAATAGGCGCAATAATAACAAGACTCACAAATACGAGCGCCAGCGCGGGCCCGGTTACATCTGTACTAAAACCTAGTTCCTGCTCTTGTTCAAAATCTATCCATGGTATGAATTCTTGAGCTACCAGATATACCCCGATGTACATGGCAAAGTATGCCCCGAAGCCAATGAGCGCAAACAGCAAGTCTTTGGGTTGCGGCCTCTTCAGCCCAATTGAGGAAAAGGCTGCACCCCTACGCTTTATGAACGCTAAAAGTGCCGCGACAATAATCAACTCAAACATCAACATGTACACAAAGTTTGTGAGTGTAGACGAGTCTATAAATGCGGATATATCTTCTGTGCCCATGCTAGCCAGTGCGATCCCTATCAGCGCCCCTGCCAAGATATTACTAAAGACAAAAATGCCTATAGTCATTACAACAGACTCAAACGGTGTCCACCTGGCCTTAAATGGGCCGGCAGCAGCTACGTGCTTTTTTTTGAGCATTGTCCATAAGGTAAATAATATTGCGGCGGCAATGCCCGTCGTCAGGAAAGCCTCAATTAATTCGGCAGGGTTCATGCTAGAAAAATCTTTTTACGTCGACAATGGTAATGAGAACAAAGAGTATCATGAGCGCTGCAAAACCGGTGCCATGTATTCTTTCCTCAATTTTAGGAGTAAGAGGCCTTTTGATGGCTCTAAACAGTAGCGTTACAAACAGTCGTCCACCGTCGAGTGCCGGAATCGGCAAGGCGTTCATAATAGCCAGCGTCAGTGATATTACTGCGATTATCATCAGCATAAACTTGTACCCGAGCAGGCTGCCGTCTTTTAGTAAGAAGAAGATGCCGACTGGCCCCGACACTTGTTCTCCAGCTTTTGCAGTGTTCCCGATAATCAAGTTCCCAAGCGCACCGCCAATTCCCTTGAGCGTAAGTTCTGTAAACTGACCGATTAAGCCTGCGGCAACAATTGGTGACGACCAAGTAGAACGGCGCATTTGCAGTTCAATTGGCGCTATACCAATGTGACCTTTTGGCTTATCTGTTTTTTTGCTCTGTTCAACTTCTTCTACGCTACGCAATGTAAGGTTAGCAGTCTTCAGCTCTTCGCCACGGCGGTACTGAACATCTACTTGCTGCCCTGCAAATTGCTTTGTAAGAGCTGGGAATGTGTCTTCACCGCCTATTTGCTGCGGGTTGCCAGCTTCGCCAATACTTATCAACTCATCTCGCAGTTGCAATCCAGCCTCACCGGCAGGCGATCCTTCTTCTACAAATCCCACCAGTACTGATCGTTCGGCAATTTTAGTGTCGCTTGCTACCGTAAACTGGTTTTCAATCAAGCGAGGCATGCCCACAGCCGCCAGGAATGTCAGCAGCAAGAATGCGGTGAATAGATTCATTACAACGCCGGCTAGCATAATCTTTACCTTCGCTAGAAGCGGAGCTGCGCCAAACGTGCCTTTCTTTGTATCCATGTCGTGTTCGCCTTTGAGGCGCACAAAACCACCAAGCGGCAATGCGTTTATGGTGAAGTCATAGTCACCTTTGTCACTTTCTATACGCTTTTTCCAAACGGTAGGTGGAAAGCCAATGCCGAATTCTTCTACTTCGACGCCGTTGCGGCGAGCCATAACAAAGTGACCGAATTCATGAACAACGACAAGTGCGATAAATAACAGCAAACCAACAATTAAAAGAAATATACCCATGTTCATACAGTATATAGGTTCTGCTTATACCGTGCCAGTAAAAACAGCAATATTATGAACCAAATCTGCGCTGGCGCGATGCATAATCAGCAAAAGCGGCGTCCAAATCATCCGGCGTAAAGTCAGGCCAATACTTGTCAACAAATAAAAACTCAGCATAACCCGCTCGGTACAACATAAAATTGCTTAAACGATGTTCGCCGGAAGTGCGAATTACCAGATCAATCTCGGGAATCTCAGGGTGATAAAGATTTTTTGCAATAAGTTCTGGGGTTACATCCTCTGCTTCCGTGCCGCTTAGAATAATTGACCGAATTGCGTCAGCAATTTCTTCGGAGCCACCGTAATTTAGGCATAGAGCAAGCGTCCCACGCATATTGTGAGCGGTTTTTGCCTCGGTTTTTTCCATAGACTTGATTACGTTTTGTGGCAGCTTATCTCGACGACCCAAGATAACAATCTTCACGCCAGCTTCATTGAAGTCTTTTAGGTAGCGCTCCGTAGCTTTTACTACCAGTTGCATTAAGTAACCCACTTCTTCTTCTGTTCTTTGCCAGTTTTCGGCCGAGAAAACATAGGCCGAGACATAGGTCACACCACGAGCAAAGCTTTCGAGGGCAATGGTTTTAAACGTTTCAGAACCCTGGCGGTGACCTTCAAGCGTTGGTAGTCCCTGGGCCTTGGCCCATCTGCGATTTCCATCCAATATAAGGCCAACATGCCGCGGAATTATTGAATTTTCTGACATATTGCCACATTATACCCCATATAAGTAATTTCGGCTGTTCGGCCTGTTGCCTTACAAACCGAGTTACTTTCTTGCCTTGGCAAAGAAAGTAACCAAAGAAACAACCCACACCATCACTTCTTTATGATTCTATTGTAAAAGAGCACAATGCTCCGGAGAACTCACTCTTTGCCTTTTACTCTCTTAAGGAATGGCAAAGACCGCTCAAACATCTCCTGCGACAATAACTGTGCCTTTATACAATATTCTCATCAGGAAGCGTTGGTAATGGGCAAGCTAAGTGATGCGAGCTAACGCTCGCTATTTAATATTAATTAAGGACTGAATTTACTTCAGTCCTTAATTATCAACTGCCAGGAAAGGCAGCCCCCGAGCCGGTTATAGCCGGCTACGGGCATTGGTGGAAAACCCGCACGGGGTTTTCCATACTTAGACGGTCATTATTTCGGTTTCTTTTTGCCTGGCCGCAGATTCTACTTCGGATTTTGTGGTGGCCATTGCTTCATCGACTTGCTTTTCAAGTCGCTTGGCTTCGTCTTCACCGATTTCTTTATTCTTTTTTGCGGCGTCAATAGCTTTTAAGGTGTCGTGTCGAACATTACGCAGGCGGACCATGCAGTCTTCCACTTTGCCACCAAGAACTTTTACGAATTCACGTCGCCGCTCTTCAGTGAGTGCCGGAATAGGTACGCGAACAACTCGCCCATCGTCCGATGGATTTAGGCCAAGTTGAGGGTTGTCGCGAATAGCACTGGCAATGGCCTGGATGTTACCTGGATCAAACGGCGTAATCTGTAATAGTTGCGGCTCAGGTGTAGTTACATTACCCACCTGAATCAGCGGCATCTGTGCGCCGTAAGCTGTGACCATTACTGAATCAAGCATACTGGGATGTGCGCGCCCTGTTCGGACAGTTTTTAAATCTTCCTGGTAATGCTGTACAGCTGCTTGCAGTTTTGATTTAGCATCGGAAATTATTTGGCTTGGACTCATGAGTTTATCTCCGTAAATTAGGTGTTTCTAACTTCTGTTATAGAACTATTTTATTGTAGTGCAGCGCTTCTAAAAAGCGAAGCCTCTCTAAAATACAAAACATAGTTTACTTATTTAGGAAATTTCGCCGAGAGCCATGCGGCTGAAGCGGCGTACCAGGATATTTTCACCAAGGCGTGCATTGTGCTCTTTGACGTAATCGCCAACAGTTAGATCAGGGTTCTTGATAAACGGCTGGTCGAGCAAGCAAAGTTCTGCAAAGTGCTTTTTGAGCATGCCTTCCACGATGTTCTCGATCATGTTTTCAGGCTTCCCATCGTTTTTGGCTTTTTCTGTGAATTCAGCTTTCTTGGCTTCACGTACTTCGGCTGGAATATCTTCTGAGCTTACAAATGCAGGAGAGCTTGCAGCGATGTGCATAGCAACATCCTTAACAAGGTCGACAAAGATTTCATTGCGGGCAACAAAGTCGGTTTCGCAGTTTACTTCGACGAGTACACCGATGCGGTTGTCGTGGTTATAGGTACCAAGGATACCTTCACGAGCTTCACGCTCACCGCGCTTTTCAGCTTTGGTCATTCCTTTTTTACGCATTTCTTCCAGTGCTTTGTCGAAGTCACCATCGGCAGCTTCTAGCGCAGCTTTTGCATCGGTCAAACCAACACCTGTTAAACTTTTTAGTCTTTTAATATCTTCAATATTTACAGCCATGTGGACTCTCCTTTCAGTCGAGATTTTTCATTTAGCATTTTCCAATTATCAGATAGAGCTCAGTGTCCCATTTTTCATATTTCAGGATTCGGGCCCGTACGCGAGCTAAATGGAAAATGAAAAATGGTAATTGATAAATTATGGTTCTTACTTCTCGTCTTTGTCAGCGACAGGCTGCTTCTTTTCGTGCTTAGCTTGTCCTGCTTCAACGGCTTGCTTAACGTAGTCACATACTAACTGAATAGACTTGATTGCGTCGTCGTTGCAAGGGATAGGATACTTAACTAGACGTGGGTCCGCGTTAGTGTCGGCTAGACCAACAATTGGGATACCCAGTTTGGTAGCTTCGCGAACAGCGTTTGTGTCGTGCGTAATATCAATGATAAATACTGCACCAACTTTAGCTACCATGTTCTTGATTCCACCGTAAATGTGGTTCATTTCTTCGATTTCTTCTTGGTAACGCTGAACTTCAAGCTTGCTATATTTAGCAACAAGCGTTCCGTTTTCCATCTTTTCTTCAATGTCCTTGAGGTACTTAACGCGACCACCGATTGTATTGCGGTTGGTAAGCATTCCGCCCAACCAGCGCTCTACAACGAATGGTTGACCGAGGTCTTCAGCAAGCTTCTGGACGATTGTCTGTGCCTGGCGCTTTGTGCCTACAAATAGAATTTGCTTACCTTCAGCTGCCGTGTCTTCTAGGAAGGACAATGCAGTCTCGAGGTTGCTGACAGTCTTCGTCAGGTCGATGATGTGCGTTCCGTTGCGCTTGCTGTGAATGTAATCACGCATGCCGGGGTGCCAGCGACTGGTCTTGTGACCAAAGTGAGCGCCGGACTCTAATAATTGTTTAATGTCTACATTAACTGTAGCCATACGGTTAATCCTTTCTTTGATTCTTCCTTGGTATACATTATTATGCTGCCAAGAATTTAATATTCTTGATTCTTTACCTTCATTTGGGTGCCCTTACCGCCCTGCACGGGATTAGGTAAGAGAGAATCATGCCCCAAACTGCTTTATGTTGACCGACTAACTGTAACAGATACGCAACAGATTGACAAGAGGCAGTGATTGAGATAGAGTATGCAAGTCATAAGTTGACTGCAGTGAAGCTCGCTGCTAACCAGCTTTAATCACTAATGAGCTTAAAGGAAATCATGAAAAAAGATTTACACCCAGGAAACTACCGCCCCGTAGTATTCCAAGACCTAAACAACGAAGAGACTTTCATTACAAAGTCTACGGTTGCTACTGACGACAAAATCAAACTAGATGGCGTTGAATACCCATTGGTAAAGGTACATATTTCAAGTGCTTCTCATCCGTTCTTTACTGGACAAGAGAAATTAGTAGACATCGAAGGCCGCGTTGACAAGTTCAAGGCACGCCAAGAAGCTGCAAAAGCACGCGCAGAAGCTCGCGCCAATGCCGCTAAGAAAGCACAGTCAAAGACTGCAGACAAAGCTGCACCTGAAGAAAAAGAAGAAAAGAAGAAAATCGGCGAACGATAACGCATCAGAAAAGTTAAGCCACCTTCAATTTTGGAGGTGGTTTTTATTTCTATATACTGATAGGTAATTATGGACCAGAAAGAACAAGCACTACGGGAAGAATACAAGGAACTGCAAACCAAACTGCAGGATCCCTCTATTTTCTCGTCCAAGGAGTATCCCAAAATCGCAAGACGCCAGAGTCTCCTGGAAGATCTTATTAAGCTTTTTGAAGAACGAGCGTCGCTAGCAAACGCAAAAAGCCAAGCTGAAGAAATGATAAGAAGCGGCGATGCGGAGCTTACCGAACTTGCGGCATTAGAATTAGAAGAATTAGCCCCTAAGATCGAAGCAAACACTGCAGCTCTCGCAGAAGCGCTGACACCAAAAGACCCTAATGATGAAAAAGATGTAGTAATTGAAATCCGGGCAGCAGCCGGCGGAGATGAATCCGCATTATTTGGAGGTGAGCTTTATCGTATGTATGTTCGCTGGGCTGAAGTACACGGCTATAAAACCGAACTTATTAGCGAAAGCCCATCTGAAGCTGGCGGATTTAAAGAAATAGTATTCATGATTCGCGGTAATGAAGCATACCGTATGCTCAAGTTTGAAGCCGGCGTTCACCGGGTACAACGCGTGCCTGTTACCGAGTCCCAGGGGCGCATCCATACCAGCACTGTTACTGTCGCAGTCATGCCGGAGGCCGTAGAAACTGATATTGAAATAAATGCCAATGAACTGCGCATTGACGTATTCCGCTCTGGCGGTCACGGCGGCCAATCAGTGAACACTACCGATTCAGCCGTTCGTATTACACATATGCCTTCCGGGCTTGTAGTAGCCAACCAAGACGAAAAGTCGCAGATCAAAAATAAGGAAAAAGCGATGAGTGTCCTTCGCTCGCGCCTATTACAGCTCAAAATTGACGAAGAGCAAAAGCAGCTTTCTGATGCCCGCAAAAAACTGATTGGCTCTGGTGATCGATCAGAAAAAATTCGTACCTACAACTTTCCACAGGACCGCATAACTGATCATCGCATTGGCTATTCCCGCAGCAATATACCTGGCGCATTAAATGGTGAGATCGACGATTTGATTGAACAGCTCCATGAGCACGAGCGCCAATTGATCAGCGCAGAATAATACTGCTACGCGCATGAAAACTTTAGATACTTGCTTGCAGCTATGGACCGATCAGCTAAAAAAAGCTGGCGTAGCAACTGCTCGGCTCGATAGCTTAGTACTACTTGAGGACGTTACTGACAAGGATCGCAGTTATTTGCTGGCGCATCCTGAATTTGAACTGGCCGTAGAACAGCTTGAAGAGTTGGAGCAGAAAATTACACGCCGCTGCATGCACGAGCCGTTGGCATACATTCGCAAAAAGTCAGAATTTTATGGACGCGAATTTTACGTGGACAATAGTGTGCTTCAGCCGCGTCCGGAGACCGAGGACATGATAGATCTATTTAAAGAATTAACTTCGGGCACAAATACCATTGCCGCAGACATTGGCACTGGGTCAGGATGCATCGCCATTACTGTAAAGCTCGAATGCCCGACAATCGATGTAATTGCTACAGATGTCAGCGAAGAATGCTTAGAAATCGCCAGTACCAACGCCATGCGCTACGGCCTGAAAATGAGTATGCTCCAAGGAAATCTGCTGGAACCTCTGCTGAACGAGAAAGTTGAACCTACTGCCCTGCTCTGTAATTTGCCTTATGTGCCAAAAGATTATGAAGTAAACAAAAGCGCTACGCACGAACCGGACATCGCGCTATACGCGGGAACAGATGGGCTTGATAGCTACCGTGTCCTATTTTCGCAGTGCAACAAGTTTTCACGCCTACCGGAGACGGTTTTCACGGAAAGCCTTATATCGCAACATGAGCTTCTGGCAGAAATTGCCGTGCGTCATGGTTATCAGCTACATACTACCCGAGGTTTGATACAAGTGTTTACTGCTCGGGCGTAGCTTCGAGAGTTACGTCGATTTTTCGCTCTTCCCCGTCGCGAATAACTGTCAGAGTTACTTTATCTCCAACTGATTTTCTGCCAATTAGTGAAATTACACTATTGTTTTCATCTACGTTTTCGCCGTCAATCTTTGTAATGATGTCCTTCTCTTTTAGTCCTGCTTTCTCTGCCGGACTGTCTGGCAATATGGAACGTCCATTACGGGCTGGAGCTATGTATGCCCCACGTTTTACTTCCAGATTATATTGATAAGCGTAGTCGTCCGTAAGCGAAACATAGCGAATCCCCAAGTATGGGCGCTCTAGCTTCCCTCGTTCTAATACGCTTTTGATAAGGCCACTTATATCGTTTATTGGGATAGCAAATCCAATGTTCTCGGCGTAACCAGCTACGGCAGTATTAATACCAATGACTTCCGCATTTATGTTTACTAACGGACCGCCGGAGTTACCTTGATTAATAGATGCATCGGTCTGTAGTAGGTTCTGTAGCGTCTCTACATTTCCGCCTGATTGGTCACCGGCCTGCACGCTGCGGCCATAGCCAGAAATAATGCCCGATGTAACGGTGTTTTGGAACTGCCCTAAAGCGTTTCCAATGGCAATCGCCTTGTCTCCTACTTGTATTTTTGAAGAGTCGCCAAGTTTTGCAGGGGTTAGTTCTTTGCCCTTCGCATCTTTGATTTTTAAAAATGCAATATCCAATGGGTCATTATCGTTAGTGCGGCCAATGACCTCAACGTCTTCGAGCTCAGTGCCGTCTGAAAGCGTCACACTTACCTGACTAACTCCCCGGGGCACCACATGACGGTTAGTAACAATATAGCCTTCTTTGCTGATGATGACTCCGGTGCCAGCACTCTCACTTTCTACTGGCTCACTGAAGCCGAAGAAACTTTCGCGCACTGACTGTGAAATAACGTTTACTGAAACAACACTCACGCCCACCTTTTTTGCAGTTTCGCTGATAAGTTGACTCTCGTTTAAAATGTACTGTTGATTAACAGTGTTGGTATTCTGAGCATTGTGGTTACGACTTTCTGATCCGATCCACCCTCCCAAAAATCCCATAGATAAAGCTGCGAAAAGTACAAACAAGACACGAGAAAATAATGACTTTTGCGCCGGATCTGTAAGCTTTTTAGATACCTCTGTTTTTTGTTTCACTGTTTCGCTCGTATCATTTGTATCGTTTTTAGGTTCAGTGTCTGTCATTTATATACCCCTTTTATCTGAAAATTCCCAATAAATACATCTTTAATTCTACCACGCCTACCTAACCAATATCACCTCTAAGTAGTCTTTTATGAAGAGATATATTCTCTGAGTAAAAGTTCATATTTCAGGAGGAACAGCCGGAGAAATCTATGATTTCACCGCGCGATAAGGAACCCGCCTGGGGTTCCTTATATTGCCTTATCGCCCCAGTCAGAAAATATCAGTATAACGACCACAATTGCGGCCATCATCACGACAAATTGCCGCCTGATTAGTACTGATAGCCTATCAGTCTCATGCAAGTAATAAAGTGCGCCCCAGCCAAATCCGAGAACGGTGAGGAGCAGTGCTGGTTGAGCAATTGCTCCGTAGAATAATAACCAGTGCGCGAGAACCCATGTCAGTGCTCCACCAAAATACGCCCACGTGTGTGAGTACAGGCTGTTATACGCCTCTTCAAAACCACTAAAAAAGTGGCGAGCAGATAAATAACAAATCACCCAAGTGGCGATTACCAGCCCTAGAAGTGGTGCTCCGATCCAGGCCAAAAATAGTGCTACCAGGGCCACGAACTGGGCGATTAACGCCTGCATAGAAACTTTGAAAATACTGGATCCCGGTTTGATAAACATGAGCCATATACCGTACAGGACCGCCCAAGCCACCTGCCATGCCATGGTGCTGCTGTTCACCATAAATACGAGAATGGATACGCCAACCATGATATCTACGCCGTTTTGACGGACATTAGCAAACCAATAACGCGGACGCACGGCAAACATGCGCCATTTGCTTAGCAAAATTAAAAGCAACGCTAGCTGCGCAAAACGAATACGCACTAGGACAAATATGAGTGCCGGTAACAGCACGATTAGTCCCAGGTGAAGAAAATGTGAGAACCCGCTAGCAGGGCGGATCTTTTGAGTTATTTGTCCCATCGTTACAAGTAATTATACCTGATTTTTACGGCTTCTTGGTATTTTTGTTGTTGTTCCTATCGGGTAGCGTCTGGACCGAGTATTATTACAAACTCAGCACCATCGGAGTTATCGATGCCGGCAGGTACTGTGGTAACAGCCGTCACGTTAAAGCGCTTTTCTAAGTAACCTTTCGTATACTTCTTCTGACCATTTGTCAGATCAACCAAAACGGTTTGTGTGTAGTTCTGTGCGGGCGCATTTGCCACTTTGCTAATGTTATAGCCATACGACTTTAATTCATCTGCCTTTGTCGATGCGAGGCCGGCTGTTGTTGTCCCATTGAATACTGCGATGGTTGCGTCTTCTTTCTTTAGAAATGCATCTTTGAGGGCGTTACGCACGAAGCTTCGGATAGCACTGTAGTCATCATTTCCGGCTTTTGGAACCACTACGGACTGACCGTTTACGTTAGCAGTCTGTACGAGTACGTTGGGTGGATCCGCCAGACCAAGCGAGGCAACTTTGTCAGATGGAATGTTCTTCCCTATTTCATACAGACGAAGCATTTCGTTCATAGTCATGTTTGTCTGCAATCTGCTTCCAAATGCGCTCATCAGCTGAGATACCTTGCGTGGGTTACTAAAGGTACCTGCTGTTAGGGTCTTTTCTTTAAGAGCAATAAGGATTTCACGCTGACGCTGAGAGCGATCAAAATCTCCACGTGGACTGGTATAGCGCGATCGGGCATACATTAGACCCTTCAGCCCATCAAAGTGATGCGGTCCCGTTTTTATATCGAGTATATAGGGACGCCCATTCGCATGCATTCGGTCATAAACCGGCGATTTTACATCAATATCTACACCCCCAACAGCATCGATGGCTTGCTTGAAGGCTTCAAAGTCAACCATTACATAATAATGAATCGGAATCCCCATTGAGTCTTCGATGGTTTTTTCAATTGCTTCAAGCCCTGCGGCTTCTGCTTTTTTGTCATCTGAATCGACGGCGTACTTGGCGTTGGCGTATACAGCGTTAATCTTCGTTTCACCGTATTCGTTCTCGACCCAAAAGTCACGAGGAATACCTAAGAGTGCAGCCTCGTTTTGAATTGGGTCAATACTAGCAACCATCAGCGTATCGGTAAGGTCCGGAGCTTCGTGTCCGTCGCCACCTTTTCCGAGCATCATAATGTTTACGCGTCCATCACCTTCGCCGTTGAGCTTAGCTGGGTCCACGTTTGCCTGCAATGCTGCTGCGCCGCCGCCACCCTTAAATATATTTCGGGCCAGCAAGAAACTTTTTCCTATAAATAAGCCAGTTCCCAGTACAATCAGTACAGTAAAGACCATCATGCTTCGTTTGATTTTCTGCTTTTTGGTTAATGGCAGTTTTTTACGTGATTTTTTAGTTTTACCCTTCGTCTGAGGAAGGCTCATGTCAATTGTAGAGTCTAGACGCGGAGCGGCATGGGCAGCCTTAGCTTGCGCAGCAGTAGGCTTTAATAACGGTTGCGCTGCCGGGCGGAATCCATCTGTTTTCCTAAATGTATCAAGTCGAGGTGTCGGTGGCTGAATCATAGGTTGTTGTGGTTTTGCATGCGGACGGCTAGAACCTATGCCCTGCGACCTTCCAACGAAGCCGTCTACAGCAGATCCAGGACGCCTATTACCGGTGTTGTATTTCCTAAAATTATCCATGCCAGTGATTATGTCAGTATACCTTTTTAGCTTATGGTTCGTAAACCTTAAACTTTTCCGGTATAGTTGAAAGCCGAAGCCATGCAACAAATGCCAACTATACCATACCAACCGCCCGAATACAGTCCAATGCCGCCAGAAAATGGTTCACCAAACTATAGCCCTCAGCCGCCCAATCAAGGACCCTCCCGTTTTGAGGGATTGAAGAGTGCATTGTCTACAATACTAATATTAGTAACTGCCCCGCTTATAGCACTCTTAATAATCAATTTTGTCTTTCAAACATATGAAGTTGACGGGCCCAGCATGCAACCTACGCTCCAAAACCGGGATCGATTAATCGTGCTGAAGTTTCCAAAATCTGTTGCGCGCATTAAGCACAAAAATTACATACCCGAGCGCGGGACAATAATCGTTTTTGCAAAAAAAGGTATGGTTGACTTTGGCGAACAGCAAGAGAAGCAACTAATTAAACGAGTGGTGGCCTTACCAGGCGAACGCGTAGTCGTAGAAGAGGGACAAGTAACGGTTTTCAACGGAGATCATCCAGAAGGGTTTAACCCAGACAGCGGAGAATATTATCCGGCAATGACCACACAAACTAGTGGACGCGTGGACCTGATAGTCGGGATGGATGAAGTTTTCGTACTGGGCGACAACCGCAATAACTCACTTGATTCACGAACATTCGGTGCTATATCTCAAGAAGAAATCGTCGGCAAACTTGCCCTACGCATTCTTCCGCTCAACCAAGCCGAATCGTTTTAATCAGTTTTATCTAACTTTCTGAGCAACTGCTGCAATTCGTCGTCTGACTTAAAATGAATTTCAATGCGTCCGCCTTTTGCGGTTCTTTTGAGTGTTACTGGCGTCTTAAAAACTTTACTAAGCTTTTTGGTCTCGGGGGTTTCATTTGCGAGGCGTTCTTTTACTGTCTTTTCGGACTTGATTCCCTGCTTATGAGTACTGACAAACTGCTCCGCCTGCCGCACACTCCAACCGTTTTCGATAATCTGCTTCAGTAGTTCTTGTTGCAGTAGCAACTGGTCTTTAAGTGCCAATATCGTTCGCGCATGACCTTCCGTGATCTGCCCTGTCTGCAATGCATCGCGCGCGTCCGTTGGCAACTGCAGTAGACGTACTATGTTACTAATTGTAGTCTCGGCTTTGCCTAAACGTTCGGCAATTGTTTTGTAGCTAATGTTGAATTGTTGGTGTAATCGTTCGACTGATATAGCTTGTTCGATTGGGGATAGATCGACGCGCTGTACGTTTTCGATGAGTGCGATTTCGAGCTGCTCCAGCTCTTCCCGTTTGCGTACGATTGCCGGTACCTGCTCTAGCCCTGCAAGTTGTGCGGCTCGCCAGCGGCGTTCTCCAGCTACTAGGATATATTTGCCGCTGTCGCCGGGCGATACGATCAGTGGCTGCAATATTCCATAGCGCTCTATTGAGCTGGCAAGCTCCTTGAGCGCGTTATCATCAAAGTGACGCCGAGGCTGTTCGGGGTTGGGGATAACGTCTACGATGTATAAATTTTGTACCCGGTCCGTAGTATCTATTAACAGATTAGAATCGAAATCTGTTGGTATTAATGCATCAAATCCTTTACCAAGTCCAGCCATTGTATCTCTCTTCCCTTTACATCATTTCAGGCGCTATGCGCGGCCCTGAATTTCCTTGGTTAATTGTTTGTAAGCCCTAGCACCCTTAGACCATTTATCATGGTCTGCGATAGACTTGCCGTAGCTCGGAGCTTCTGCCAAACGCACGTTTCGCGGAATAATTGTCTTAAACATTTTCGCGCCAAAGTGCTTCACTAATTCATTATATACCTGCTCGGACAAACTAGTACGAGAGTCATACATTGTCACCACCACACCTAATATATCCAAGTTCGTATTGAGTCCCTGTCGCACGCGCTGCACTACCGAAATTAGCTGGCTCAATCCTTCAAGTGCATAATATTCAGCTTGCACGGGTATCAACACAGAGTCGGCTGCTGCAAGTGCATTGATAGTCAGCAAGCCCAGTGCTGGCGGACAGTCTATTAGTACGTAATCGTAATTTGATCTGCCAAGTGCGGCCTTGAGTTTTAGTTCGCGTTGCAGTTCGTTAACAAGCCCTACTTCTGCAGTAGCTAGTCCGGCATTTGTAGGCAGTAAATAAAGATTGGGCGTAGGTGTTTCAACTACTGCTGCGCTTAGGTCTGTGCGCCCCATTAGCACATCATGGCTCGTAAGCTCTACGCTCTGTTTGTCTACACCCAAGCCACTCGTAGCATTTCCCTGCGGGTCAAAGTCTATAACCAGGACCGATTTACCGTTTTTAGCTAGATATGCGGCAACGTTGATAGTCGTCGTGGTTTTGCCGACGCCTCCCTTTTGATTTAGTATCGCTATGGTGTGACCCATCTTTTTGTATTTCCCCTCTTTTCCTAATTTTAGCCTACCACCTCTTAGATTGTGAGTAAATGCGTGGCGGTTATTTCAGGTTCTTTATATATGCAATCCATTGATCGTTGGTAATCATTTGCCCCGACTGAATAAATATCAACAGGTCATCCTTATACAAGATGACTGACTGCGGACCCTTGATTGATGTACCTATATAAGCTTTCGTGCCATCAGCTACAACCGAGTCGTTTGCACTAAAGCTTTTGGCAATGTTTTCCAGCTGTTGCGCCGGATTAACTTTAAAGTTTTCCGGCAATGGTTGCTGACTAACTGTTATCGGTATTTGGCCAATCTTGTCCTTAAAGCTCGCAACTTTCCTCTCTGCGTCATACCCTATCTGAGGTGCTTCAGGCTCTTGGCCGTCCGCTTTTGGTATCACTGGCGTATAGCTTGGCGCCTCTACCTTTTTTTCTTCCGCGCCAGCAACCGGGGCTTCGGTGGG
>JBBQKK010000010.1:0-18751 GCA_038326785.1 Saccharimonadales bacterium (SeqCode)
TTTGGCCACCAGCCATACGCCCATTCAAAATTGTCCAGTAAACTCCAGTGGAAATAGCCGCGCAGGTCTACCCCTTCGGAGATAGCCCGCTCCATAGCTATAATTGTTTCCTCCAACCACCACTGGCGATATTCATCTTTATGATCGGCGACACCGTTCTCTGTGATAAAAATTGGCTTTTTGAATCGTACCCATGCACGAAGTAGTAAAGGATAAAGGCCTTCGGGCTCCATATAGGCGCCCATGTCATTCAAAGGAACACTGGGGTTTTGCGCCTTCAAAAATCCTGTGTAGTAATCCGTGTAATAATAGTTAATACCGAGGAAATCCTGGGATTTTTTGATTCTTTTTACAAACCACCAGTTCCATAAGTAACGCATCCACTTGGTTGAGGACTGGTCGAGGATGTTGTGTGGACGCTTTGCCTGGATATTAGCAAGCTGCATAGCAATTCCTACTTGCAAATGCTTATGCTGGGATTTGAGTATACGGTACGCGCGGTTGTGAGCGCGAGCGAGCATCCAAAAGGTTTTCATAAATAGCCATATACTCTTTTCCCCTGGGGGCCATTCACCAATCAAATAGCTAAAGCTGCAATATACGTTAGGTTCATTAAGAGTAATTATGTATTTGAGTTCTTTGCCGTATTCTAATCCTACTTTTTCGACAAAGCGGTCAAAATACTTTAAGTTGTCGGACTTAGTGAACCCACCCTTTTCTTCGAACCACACAGGCGAAGTATAGTGCCATAAGTTCAAAAATGGCTCGATGCCTCGGCTTTTTACCTCTTTTATGTAATTGCGGTAATGTTCAATCGCTTCTTCATTCCATACGCCTTCTTCCGGTTCTATACGTGACCACTCCACACCAAACCTAAATGCGTTGCAGTTTAAGCTCTTCACTATATCTAAGTCTTCTGGATATCGTCGGTAGTGATCCACGCCTGCACCGGAAATATAATTTTCTGGTGATGTCGCCTGCCCCTTCACCTCTTCCCATACAGGTAAGGTCGGCAGATGGTGATTAGTTTTTGCAGAAAGCCGCCGTTTAGCATGACGCGCCGATTGGTTTGCATTTTCTAGCTCCCATACAGTCCATTGATTGTATGTACCGCCTTCAACCTGGTGCGCAGCTGTACTGACGCCCCATAAGAAATTTTTTGGAAATAGTCTATTTTCGCGCCTGGAATCTGCCATATGTTTGTAAATTATACGCTAATTATGAGTGGCTGAGGTCTACTACGTGACGAACAACTTCTTTTGCCCACTTTTCTAAGTCAAGGAAATCTTTTCTAACAATGCGGGTCACGCCTCGTTTTTTTAGCAACTCATTCCATTCAGGCACAGTTGAAATGCCAATCACTTTTTGAGCACCGAATTTCTCTAAATCGATAGCATGGAATGAACCACCTTGTTTATCGTCCCGGTCGAGGATAATAACATCAAAGTCGTCGCCGCTGTGACCGTTAACTTCACCTTCTACAAATAAGGTGCTGGGGTACACGACTACGGTCAGATCTTTGCTTTCGCTCATCAGTTCTTGCTCAAGGTTACCGAGCTGATTAAGCAATGCGGATACCGCATATAGGTTATCCTCCAAAATGAGGACTGATATGTTATTTTTGTTTTGCATTGATCTACCTAATATTACTGGCAAGTAATCTTCACTGCTTCTTCGTGCGAGACAGTAAAGACGTCTACGTGATAGTGTGGTTCAGGAAATCCTGAATGTCCCTTTGAAAGAAGACCAATGTTAATGTGGTCATACTTTACGTTTTCCAGTGGAAGATCCAAGAAGTCTTTGTTTGCTGCAACTTCTTTTTGTCCGAGCATGTATTCAATTCCAATGACTTTACCGTTCCATACATTGTATACGGGACCTTGTGGGATATCCTTGGGAAGTACGTATTGTTTACCGCGGCCTTTTGCACATTCAGCAATGACCGTTGCGTCTTTTGGTACAGTTAATTCTTTTTCGACAACTACCGGTGCCTTTATTTCAGAGCTTTTGTTGTCGCCTGTTGATCCCATTGAAAATCCCGTAAAACCAGCAGCGGCAAATCCTACGCCTAGACCTAGAATTAGTAACACAACTGATATTACAATCGCAGGCAATCCCTTTTTAGCACCTGGTGCTTGTGGAGCATCGTTTGAGATCGCTAGCACACTGGGGTTTGCGGGCTGATCAGACGCGTCTGTTGGCAACGGATTAATTACCGTAGGTGCTGGAGTATCCGATGTAACTGACTCAGTAGTAGATTCAGTTGACGAGACAATGGGTTGCTGTGACTCAGTCCCTGACGGGGTTATTGCAGGAGTTTCGGCTGGTGCAACCGCTGGTTCTTCTGCTGCATTAGTGACGACGTCAGACTCTACGCTCGGAGCTGTAGCTGCCTTATTATTAGTTGTTAGTGAAGGTGAAGTTGCAGCCTCTGGTGCCACAACTGCTGGATCTGTTACGTTAATATCGTTTGATTCGTTTTTGTTTAACTCGGTGTTATCTTTATTATCTTCCATGAAATAACCATAAGCAAAAATGAAACAACAGTCAAATTTATATTCGATTAAAATACTTTTGTAAGATTATTGTTGTTACACAGACTAGTTTATTGATACACTATTGGCAACATGCTAAAGCTAAAAATTGGTCAGAGGGCGTTACTTACATTTGTCGCAATTTCCATGACTCCAGTCTTGTTTTTAAACACGTACTGGCTGCAATCACAACAAGGAGTTATGCGAAAAGAGGCGGAAGAAAAACAAGCTCTTATTACGGAATCGGCTGCCGACAGAACAAATGAATTTATTAGTCGTAAGATCTCTGCACTTATACTGCATGCACAAACTGCAACCATCCTAGATGGCAAATCTGCTGCTGCCCGCGCCGAGCTTGAGAACTACATAAAACAAGATTCGGACATAGATAGTATTGTACTCGCTAGCAAAACCGGTGATCCGGTTGTCAAAATATTATCCAGCGACGTTAAAGATCCGAACGAAAAAAGCACAATTGAAAACTATGACATTTCTAGCGCCTTTAAAATTGTTACTTTTCTCGGGGGAAAAGAATTTATAAGCCCGGTCACCTATATAAATGACAAGCCACACATTCAGATTGCCGTTCCTGTCGTAACTTTCACAGGCGCACAAAACAATAACAATCCCACAACATCCGAGCGAGGTGTGATTCGCGACTTCGATGACATTAATGGTGCGCTTATTATTATGGTTGACCTAAGCAGCACCTGGAGCGAAGTTTTTACCAAGGATGAAGCTTCGACATCGCTTTCTTATATCGTGGATGATCAACGACGTTTGATAGGTCATCCAGACGCTAATTTCTCTAAGTCACAGACAGATATCTCCAGTACAGAATCCGTAAAATACTTCTATCAGGAATCGGGATCACCGCTCAAAGACACTATTGAGGTTGCGGGCATAAATGGCGTGCCAGTTTTAGCTTCTGCCTCTGAGGTACCACTAACTAATTGGATAGTGATATCTGAGGTGCCCCTTTCTGTTATTGACTCCCCTGCGCGTCAGGTAGCGTCACAAGTGTGGCTTATGAACGTCGCATTTGCGCTAGTTGCGGTGGGCATCAGCTTAGTATTTAGTCGTCGTATAACAAACCCCATAAAATTACTCGCTCGCGATGCCAAGGCAATCGGCTCCGGAAAGTTCGATACACACGTAGCTGTAAGAAACGAAGATGAAATTGGGCAATTGGGCAATGCACTGAACGAAATGGGCGCAAAATTAAAGACACTAGTTGAGCGGATTGACTCAGAACGCAACCAGCTTGATGTGGTACTCAATAGTATTGATGAAGGTGTATTCGCACTCGATAGAAATGGCAACATTAGGCTCACAAACACTCCCGCACTAAAAATGTTCGGCGTGACGGACGCCATGGTGGCTGGTACGAGTTTCAGTAAACTAGCGACCTTTAAGCAAGATCTTGCTCAGGTAGTAATAGACGTTCACGAAATTAAGTTTACTGATGATAATATAGCTATGTTCAAGGACTTGCAGTTTGCGGATTCAAGTGGCAAACAGCGCTACTGTGATATTATTCTTGCCCGTTTATCACATGTGGAGAACGATATTGAGACGATTGTTACAGTTGTTGATCAGACCAGCAACCGTGAGCTAGAGGCAATGAAAGTAGACTTCGTGTCGTTAGCCGCCCACGAACTACGCACTCCACTGACGGCAATTCGCGGATACCTGGAGCTTACACTGAAGGACAAGGACCCTGAACTGGCAGATAAGCACCGAAGGTTCTTGTTGCAAGCTTCTGACAGCTCACAGCAGCTAACTAGTTTGATCAATAACCTGCTCAATGTATCCAAAATTGAACGTAATGCGCTCAAGATGTCCATGGACAAACTGGATTGGACAATGATGGTACAGAACAGCGTCTCCAATCTGCAATTTAGCGCAGAAAAAGCAAAACTGTCACTAGCTTACTCCGGTCCAGAGACAGGCATAGACGTTATAGGTGACTCTGTGGCCCTACGGGAAGTTATTGACAATTTGATTGCGAATGCAATTCACTACACATCCGAAAAGGGCTCCGTGACCGTAACACTGCGCGTAGAAGACAACAAAATTATTACGAGCGTGCATGACACCGGAATAGGCATACCTGAAGCGGCCGTCCAAAAATTATTTACGAAATTCTATCGCGTCCATGGTGGGCTTGCCACCGGCAGCGGTGGTTCCGGGCTTGGGCTTTACATCTCTAAGTCGATTATCGAGTCGCATGATGGTACAATTTGGGTAGAATCTAAAGAGGGCGTGGGGTCAACGTTTAGCTTCAGCATACCCGCATATGACGAGGAGCGTTATCAGCAATATCAGACATCGCCCGAACGAAAGCTATTAAGGAGAAAACATGGCTGGATTACAAAAAATACTACTCGTTGAAGATAACCCGCAATTACAGGAAATCTATACAGTTACATTGAACAGCGCCGGCTACGATGTCACAGTAGCAGGAAATGGCCCGCATGCATTACAGCAGTGCCTCGTAAACAAGCCGGATCTAATTTTCCTGGATATTATGATGCCCGGCATGAATGGGCTGGAAGTGCTGCAAGCATTACGTGACAAGCCAGAATATGGTGCCCAGCAAACGAAGATTGTACTGCTAACTAATTTAGGACACGACGAACGCGTAGAAGACGCTTGGCAGCGGCAAGCTGATGGTTACGTAATCAAGGCCGAGATACGCCCTGATGAGCTTATTGACGTTATAAAGTCGCTCGAAAACCAGTCTGAAGGCACTACCACTACAGAAAACACCACGCCTGAAACTCCTGAGCCATTACAACCTGTGAGCGTCGAAAACACTGACGACACTGGGCCGTCTACTCCTCCGGCTGTACCAACAGCTTAGCCCCCCCCTACTTTACAACTGCCTCAAGAAGCTCTGGAAACTTAGATCCTCCCATGTGAGACTCAGTAAAATGACCGTAGCCTTTAAATTCTCGATACGTAACTCCGGGTAATTTGTCGCGGATTTGCGCAACTGATTTGTGAACGTTCCCCATATCGTTGTCTGAATGAAAAAGTGTAATTCCGGCCGTGCGCTTAATCAAATTTGGATCTAAATCGAACTCAAAAAACCCATCTGTTTCGTCGCCGTCTGGATCAAGCCACGGCGCTACGAGCACAAGCCTCCCTACTTTTAGATCTTTGCGCTCACTCAGATAGCGAAGCCAAAATCCTCCACCGCAACTATGGCCTACTAAAATAGTGTCCGAATTCATTTCAAATCGCTCCACTTCCCTAACCCACAAATCCCATTGCGGCCGAAAAGCAAAAGGTACCTCAGGTGTTACAGCATGAATGTCTTGCTTTATGAACGCAGACTGCAGCCAGGGAATCCAGTGCAAATTACTCATACTTAAAACGTTTGGGTCGTAGTACTCTTCTTGGCTTGGCATTCCATGCAGTATGATTGCGTTTTTCATATTTTTACTCCATTGTCACGGGGTTCAGACAAGTGCGAGTCCCGTCACTTAAGTTATTCACACTATCCATTTCATCATTACTTAGTTCGAAATCAAATACCGCAAAATTCTCTTTGATACGATTCTCCGTAGACGACTTAGGTATGGGAATGGTGTTGTGCTGAATTGCCCATCGCAGCAGTATCTGTGCAACGCTTTTGCTGTGTTTTTTTGCAAGTCCCTGCAACACCGGGTCATTCATGCGATGTCCATGAGCGAGCGGGCTGTACGCTTCTACTACGATCCCCTGCTGCTTGCAGAAATCGAGTGTCTCTTTTTGCTGCTCATATATAAAAGGGTGAAACTCTATCTGGTTTACCGCCGGGACGATTTTGCTTGATAACAGCAACTCCTCCAGATGCCGTACCGTATAGTTCGACACTCCGATTGCCTTCGCCTTGCCCGTCTCCTGTATTTCACACAAAGCCTGCCAGGTATCCAGCCGCTTGCCACTCACGGGCCAATGGATTAAATACAGGTCTATGTAATCCAGCTTGAGGCGCCTTAATGAGTTATTAAACGCCTTGTGTGGCTTTTTAGCTCCCTGGCTCCGATTCCAAAGCTTGGTAGTTATGAAGACATCTTCCCGTTTTACTTCTGATTCGGCGATTGCTGCCCCTACTGCTGATTCGTTCATGTATATACGGGCCGTATCAATAAGCCGGTAGCCGGCATTTAAGGCGTGTGTAACGGCTTTTTTAGCTTCCCAGGCATGCAACTGCCATGTGCCAAACCCAATAGCGGGGATTTCGGATCCATCTGCGAGCTGTTTATGTGTCTGCATTCACTAGATTGTACCTAGATTGTTCAGAACATAAATGAATTTTATTGCTTCTTAGGAGGGCGCCGCTTGAAATCGCGATATGCGAGTTGCCTGCGGTGTTGATCAAGTCGTACGATATACTGCTCGTATTTGTTAAACAACCCAGAGTAATGACTGCTCGGTGTCAAAATCTTTAGTAGCTTCTTTTGCTCTGCGAGATACTCAACGAGCGAATAAAAATCCCCATCGCCCGATACAATTATCGCCTTTTGGTAACTTCTTAGTTCTTTCATGGCCCAAAGCACTAGATCGGCATCAATGTTGCCTTTGGTTTTTTTGTCTTCTTCTTTTTTATCATTTGGGCCTTGAGGCTTGTCTGCCGGTCGTGGTCGCGTCATGTCAAAGGTTGGCTTCAGCACTACGGCAAATCCGGTGTCATGCAGCTGCACATACATGTCCTCAAACTCCGGCACATAGCCGATAAACATAAAAGCTTTGGTAACACCATAATTATCTGCCAGAAAAGCCCGGAACTTGGCCCAGTCCATTTTCCAGCCTAATTTTTGCACGGTGATATTTAGGTTCTGACTATCGATGAAAGCATAAACTTCCTTGTTCCGTAACGGTCGTCGCATACCTTAATCATACCACTGATGAAAACATATACCGATTTATGAACTACTTTTGAGTGTTTCCTGTGCCCTTCGTGCAAGTAGTCCTGGAATTAGAAAAAGTAGCCCCGCGGGCCTAAAAGACAGTACGGACAAGACCGCAATAACCAAAGATGCAATGTATTGGATCTGTAAGAGTGAAATTTGGAACTTATTGCTTTTGTTCCGGAGCAAAAGCAAACCCGGAACAAAAATAAGCAATCCAAGTAGCACATCTATAGTAGCTACGGCAATAATTAGGCCGGTTGAATAGTCCTGAAGTTCTTCAGTATATGTAACACCCGAACCAAGCAGATAAAGCGCACCGAGCACAATGCCTGTAACGGCCGGCCATTTGATTGATAGCGGCTTAGCTCGCTTTTGATTAAAATCAGTGCCCTGCACTGCCGTAGACCGGTTAGATTGCAGGGCTGGGTCGACAGGCACATACAGTGGATTGCCTGGAGCAAGCGGTTGTTGAGCATGCGCAGTAGTATCGTCATTAACCAACTGACCACAGTTACCACAAAATTTTGCCCCATCTTCAAGTGGGATACCGCAGTTTTGGCAATTCATATTACAGCTATAATACGTGGCGCACCCAGAGAGTCAAGCTTATGTTTTGTTGCCGCAGTGGGTGCAGTACAGATAGTGTTCCGGATTAGGTCGTCCGCAGTTGCGGCAAACCTTGTTGTCCCCTACCGCGCTTCTTCCCATTAGTTCATCAGTTTTTTGGGTCGAACGATAAAAATAAAATGGACGAAGATTAACATACAAAGCAATTGCAAGCGCCATCAGTGCGAGCGCCGGTTCGCGCATAAACAAAAAGAAGTCATACGCAGCATGTAGTATCGCCGCCAGACCAAACCACAAAACTATGTGATGCCATTTGCGTCCAAGCAATTTAAATTTAATAAGCCCAATACCTGCAATCGCAGTAAAACCCGCGTGTAAAAACGGCGCCACCACCAGCCTCATCACACCGACCCCTGCTCCATATTCAAATGTATATAAGACACTTTCTATAACACCGAACCACATACCGCAAAGTGCAAAGTACACGACGCCGTCTGTTAGCTCATCAAAGTACCTTTTATGAAAAATATACAGTGCCAAAGGCACAAATTTTACCGATTCCTCAATAACACCAATGAGTATTGCGCCCGTCAGCAACTGGCTAATTGGCAATCGAACAGATTCTGGATTGCCTATGGCCTCAAAAATTTCCCGAGGCACAAATAGCGCGTTCAAGCTGCCAGCGGCTATAACCGCACCAACGCCAAAAAGACAGGCGTTTCTAATAGCGGCTTTGGGCTCTTTAGCCCCGCGATCACGCTTATAAAAATAGCGATTCAGCCAGATAGCCAAGCCAATGTATGCGTATATAATCAATTCCATCTGGAACTAATCATACCACTTGTGTCAGGACTAAATAACTTCGCGCAGTAGTGAATCTTCGTCTGCAGGTTTCAGCGGCTTTTTACGAAGAATTTCGTAGCGCTGTCCAGTCATCGGGGACTCTACGTAATCATCATTGAGAAGGTTCACGAATTTAGTTAGGTCCTTATCATCCATGATAATAATTGCCCCGGAGTCATCCACCATAAGGTCAATTCCCAGCTCATCCGCGTGATCAATCAGATCCTGCTGCTTCACTAAACTAGGTTCGATTTTTTGCAGCTTCCTGATCGTACCCGGTTTACCCTTAATCAGCGACTGAAGGCTTGCTCCCTCCACGAAACTGAGCGTAAAGTTAGCTTCAATTTCTGCCACTTTTTTCGCGGCAATACTCGCGGCCTTAGCGTCATATCCAAAAATACTCTTTAACTTGGACTGGTTAAACACGAACATATCTTGCCCTACTACCAGCAGCTGATTGTCGGCTGGGATTTTCAATGCAGTCATTTTATCAAAAGGACGGAATACGCCGTCTTTGAGTATCCATGCTGTGTTGCCTTTCATTATTTGAGATGTCGGAAGGTTTTTGAATAGATAAAAAGGCTTGTCCATCTCTTTGTGCGAACAAACTGCAACTACACCCTTAATTCGCTTTAGGTCATGCTCTTCTTCGTCAAACTGTTCAATTTCAGCCTGCTGGGTCTTGATCCAATTTAATACTTCAACACATTTTTCTACGTTCTTCAGCTGCGTGCGCTGCAATACGTTTTCTTCAGATTCCGCTTCTTCAAAGCCACGTACAACAAGACCTTTTTCAATACCGCCAAGTACGTACTCCAGTACATCATCAAGAAAAAGCGGACGTAGCTGACGCGATACTTCCCCAATTAATTTATTGCGGTAAACAACATTATTTTTATTAAAGAAATACAAATCAATTTTCAATTCGTCCACGTACTGCACCAAGTTGTTTGCCCACTGGAAAATATCAGTCTGCTCATATGGCTCTGTAGCTATTATGTCAGTTGTGATTTCTTCGGGCTTTTCTGCCACTGCGGTAGTAGATGATTCTTGCTCATCCATAGTATCTTAGCTCCGTTTTTTGCTATCCAAGACAGCTTATGTTTATGTAGATAAGTCTGCCCTATTCTACTGGAAACGAGCATATAAGTCTGCTGTAAAATTTTCCGTCTACTGTACAATATTTATTATGCAAAGAAGAATAGCCGTTCGCGGCATCGTATTACACGACAACATGTTATTGTGCGTAAAACTAAAGGCCTACGACGGCAGAGCAGCTCGAAGCTTCTGGTGTACGCCTGGGGGTGGCATGGATAGCGGTGAGTCCCTGGAATCTGCGCTTGACCGTGAAATGCGCGAGGAGACCGGCATATCGCCAGTAATCGGCAAATTGCTGTATATCCAGCAGTTCTCTTTTGAAGGAGTAGAACAATTTGAATTTTTCTTTCACGTAAAAAATATTGAGGACTACGTTGAGCTCGATTTATCGAACGCATCCCATGCTGAAATCGAAATTAGCAGCATCGAATTTATTGACCCGTCCTCAAGCAACATAATGCCTGATTTTCTAACCACCGAAAATATAGAGCAACAAATCAGCGTGGATTCCCCGACGAAAATATTTACCTATCTTTAGACATCTATTACGATCGGCTCACCGTCGATTAGTTTATGGAATGTGATGTCGTATTCATTAAATAGTTTTCCTAAACGGTTATACATATCAATCCTGACTTCATCGCGCCAGTGCCAATCGTGTATTGGCAGGATATGCTTTGGTTTTAGTTGCAGTGCTAGCTGGACTGCCCTGTCGGTAGATCCCCATGGTGCCGTTATCGGTAGCGCCAAAATTTCTTTAGTCTCCATAAAGCTGTGGCTGTCGCCTGGGAACGTCAACTTATCCAGGTAATGCACGCCGATATTTTCTGGTGGCTTTAAAAAAGGGCCATGGCCTTCGTGGGCCGCATCAAGCAGCTCAATTCCACCTACAGCATCCGTGGTAACTGATATTCCCTGGAGCTTTGGTACTAACGTTGAGGGGGTCTTGATGCGCACGTTTGGAAATTTCTCCACCAATAATGCGATCAACTTTTCGTTGCAGTGGTCGGAATGTTCATGAGTAATAACAATGTCATCCAGAAATTCCAGTTTATCTACTTCTATGGAGCTGAATATTCCCGGATCGAACAGTACGGTGCGATTAACGGGTTCTGGCATTTCTACGAGCAAACATGAATGAACGTATTTAGTAATTTTCATAGGCTTCTCCTTACCGTAAGTAGTTTATACAGTACTCAGTACTATTGACTGTGAAATTTATTCTATTTGGGTTCGTTATCCAGCGATCGCCACAAGTACCATGAAGCAACACTTTCGTAAGGGTGCCATTTGTTTTGTTCAGCAATTGCCACTAATTCCTTAGGGCGCGGCAAGCTCTCTAACCCATATAGATTTTGCGCGGCCATTCGTATTCCAAGATCACCCACGGGCAAAACATCTAGACGCCCGAGCGCAAAAATCAGATACATATGTGCCGTCCACTCGCCAATACCCTTCACCGCCACCAGTTCGCGCATAATCTCCTCGTTAGATAATTCTGGCAGGCTCTCTATGTGCAACCGCCCGTCTAGAATATGCTGTGCGAGATCCTGGATATATCCCGCTTTGGGCCGTGACAGTCCAAGTGAGCGCAACGTTTCTATATCCGTATTTAGTATTTGTTCGGGCGATGGGAATACGTCATCAAAATGCGCTACAAATTTATTTTTTATTGATCGGGCGGCTTTTACGCTTAGTTGCTGTCCAATGATAGAGCTCACCAACTGCGTGTAGTAGTCAGCGTGCGGTCGCGGCGTATACTGCGGATTTTCCTGAATGACTATTGCAAGTATCGGGTCGTGGTGGCGCAAGTGTTCGATGGCATCTTGGTACTCTGACATTTTACTCTTTCGGTTATTTAAAGGTGGAGACTGGTATTTTTAGAATTTGGTCGTCGCCCGGACGCGGGTCACCTCTTCCATCGCGGTTGGACGTCGAGACGTACAAGTTATCTTCATAAGCGGTTACTGCACGAAGCCGCCCATACTTGCTGGCGAGATGCGCTTTTAGAGATACTTCATTTTCCGACTTTATGGTTGCTTCATACAAAGTGCTGCCGCGCAGTCCTGCGAAATAAAGTTTGCCATCTGCAAAAGCAATTCCGCCAGGCGCCCACGTTTCCGATGCACCCGAATGTGCGACTGGACTAACCATGCCCTCACGCTGCTCATCGCCTAAAATTTCTGGCCAGCCATAGTTGGCACCTATGGATATTAAATTGAGCTCGTCGTACCCTGACTCCCGGCCGGACGGACCATGCTCTACTGACCACAAACGATTTTCGTTATCCCATGCCAGTCCCTGTGCATTGCGGTGACCATAGGAATATACTGCGTTATTGAATGGATTATCTTCCGGTGTAGAGCCGTCGTCATTTAATCGCAAGATTTTTCCGGCCAAAGAATTTTTGTCCTGCGCCAGTGCAGGCTTACCTGCGTCTCCGGTAGTTACGTATAATTTCTTATCGGGACCGAACGCTAGCTTTCCGCCGTCATGTATGGCCGCACCCGGAATGTTATCTAAAATAATTTCCCGCTCTGTAGCAGTTTCGGAAATAAGCCTGTATCGCTCCATCCGGTTAGTGATGACTTCCCCACTTTTAGTCGTAAGATATAAATAGATGAATGAGTTCTGCTTAAATTCCGGATGCAGCGCCAGGCCCAACAATCCGCCTTCTCCAATATGTTCAACTCCAGAAATTGCAATCGATTGCTGATTATTACCAATACGTCGGACCGTACCCGGACGCTCTGTTACCAACACGTCATTTTCATCAATTATTGTTACTTCCCACGGCACCACTAAGTTTTCCGCAATGGCAGTAATGGCTTCCGCATTTTCAGAAACCCCCTGCTGCAATGAACTGTCTGTTGGCCTAAAAAACTGCCTGTACAATGAGTCTTTGAATAACACGCCGACTATTGCCACGGCGCAAATGATGATCAATGTCACTACAAGTAAATTTTTCTTCACCTTTCCATCATACCAGCTCACATCCTAGCGGTCCGCCGTACGGCTAAAGGGCACGCGCGTCGGAACGGACGAATTTTGCTGACTTTAAGCCTTGCAATACCAACTCCAAGTCATCTCTATATATATCGGATAAGCGGTATTCATGTTGCGGAATATCAAGAACGGCCTCGTCGAATCTGAAAAGGTTTTCCAAATCTTCTATTGGCGTTACCGAAACGTCCGCCAAGTAGCGTCCGTACGCTACACTGTCATAAATTGTCATATGATCTTCGTCAAGAATATTTAAAGTGGTGTTCTTCGACGACCTACATTGACCTCCAGGAGGGACGTCAAAACGTAGCGCCCTCGACACAGCAAAATATCCTATCGGCTCTACTGAACGATAATCATCGGTATCTGGCGCATCATCTAGTTCCTCATCTAATGCACCATGCAAAACATTTTGAGCGCTACTTTCATGTTGCTCGGCAGGTTCCGGAAGGTACATTATCTCGGCCATGACACCAGTGCCCCATTCAGAGGTCACAGGGTGCACAGTGGTTGCTTCGACCTCGTAGTAGTGACAAAGGCTGTCGTCATCATATTCAGCATTAAACTCAAAACTCGCGCCTATGCCTTCTACCATTGTGTGCCACTGAAGATTTACCGTGTCCCACTCGCCACCACCAGATAATCGATCTGCCAATGGACGCAAAAATTTATTACAAAATCGTCGTACTTCTGGCGAAGTAACAGCGACAGGAGCTAAATCTTCATCCGTTATAACTAGTTTTTCGCTCATTAAAAGTGACTATCATTTCTCCCACCAAGGCATTTTTATATATTCTAATATATCATTCCACTTTCTGCAATTTAGTGGCATGACTCAGAACTATACAATTTTTGAGGCAAGATCAGCTAATTTTACGCGTTCTTGTTCGGTTGTGTCGCGGTGTCGGATGGTCACCGAATCATCTTCCAGAGTATCGAAATCAATGACTACGCAGTATGGAGTACCGATTTCATCCTGGCGGCGATAGCGTTTTCCAATGTTGCCGTTGTCATCCCACATAACATTGCCGACTTCTTTTTTGAGCATTGCGTACACTTCTTTTGCTTTGGCAATTAGTTCTGGCTTGTTTTTTAGCAGTGGCGAAACAGCAACCTTCACTGGCGCAAGATGTGCAGGTAACTTCAGATATGCGCGCTTTTCGCCGTTGATTTCGTCTTCGGTATAGGCGCTTACGAGTACCGCCATAAGCGCACGCTCAACACCAAAAGATGGCTCAATAACGTGCGGCACAAACGGTGCGCTACCATCTTTAGGTCGATACTCCATACTCTTACCTGATACGCGCTGAATGTTTCCTAGGTCAAAGTCTGTGCGGTAAGCGAGGCCCAATAGTTCCTTGCGGCCAATTGGGTAATCAAATTCGAAATCAATAGTGCGCTCTGAGTAATGTGCTCTGTCTTCTTCTGGAACTTCCAGCTCATGCACTTTGTCGCTTGGCAAGCCAAGTTGGTCGCACCATTCATGAATCAGCTTCACCCATTGTTCAAATGATTCTTCCCACGTTGCCGGGTTTATAAAAAATTCAATTTCCATTTGCTCAAACTCGCGCGAACGAAACACGAAGTCACGCGGGCTAATTTCATTACGGAAAGCTTTTCCCTGTTGCGCTATACCAAACGGTAAGTCCGGATAAAAACTATCCACGACGTTTTTAAAGTTCGTAAATATTCCTTGCGCTGTTTCTGGTCTTAAGTAACTAACTGAAGCCTCGTCATCCACTGGACCCACATTGGTCTTAAACATCATATTAAATTGCCGTGCTGGGCCAAACGTATCTTTCGATCCGCAGGTCGGGCATTTGCTAACGTCAATTTGGTCTTCGCGGAAGCGAGCTTTGCAGTGAGAACATTCGACTAGCGGATCCGTGAATGTGTCGACATGTCCGCTGGCCTGCCAAACTTTCTGATTCATTAGGATAGATGCGTCTACCCCAAACATGTCATCGCGCTCGTCCACAAACATCTTCCACCACAAATTCATAATGTTGCGCTTCAATTGCACGCCGAGCGGACCGTAATCCCAGGTGCCGCTTAAACCACCATAAATTTCTGAACCTTGATATATAAAACCGCGCCGCTTACACAGACTAATAATGTCTTCCATTGATACTTGTTTACTCATTGCTGCAAATTATATAGGTAATGTAGATCTGTTTCTACTTCTTTTAGGGTTAATGGTTAATAAACTAGGTCTGGTCTGCGCGGATTTGACAGTGCGCGTACCCCGGCCCTTGCCAAATTAAACACAATATCGGCGTTATTAAATCCGCCGCCGCTCATTGTTCCGCGCTTAGATAAATCTTCTGCGGCGATGGATTGCCAGTTACCTTCAGCATCAGCTACGCTGACGTGTCCCGCCTGAGCTTCGAGGTGAACCTCTACGACAAAAGCCGCTACTCGCAAATTCCCTCCATGCAAACTACGTTCGATCGTACCATTCATAACTCTGGGAAAGCCCACCGTTTCGACATAATCTTTTTGTACTTTATCGGGAGTAGTGTAAAAATTTGCGAGTTTGAAAGCCAGGCTGCCAGCCGCTCTGGTAACTTCAAGGCTGCCCCGTAACTGAGGCTCGTTGCGTGCAACATCAAGGCTGCTGATTAAAATAAAGCTGCCTGGTTCAGATATGTAGGCTCCCGCGTAAGGCATGCTGACGTCTTTTTGTAAGTACGATGTGAACTCGTCTTGGACGCCTGATATTCGCAGAGTCTTGTCAAGCTCTGATAATAAGTAGTCTGATGGGGAGTTAGTTCGAGGAACCGTAATCTCACTCATATAACTATTATATAATGTTTGCGCAAGTTTTTCCAGAAACTACACTCGCACATGACGCCTGAGAATATTTTTAACCAAGGCTAGCGTCTCCATGGGTGCATCACCCGTCTCTTTTATTTGCTTCAGAATTGCTGGCTCGTCTGTGCCGTATGCCAAGCGCATGAGCTTAATATGGCTGGATGTATACGGCGCTCCCTTTTGCAAACGGAAACCCATTTCTTCAAATTCGAACACATAATTTGTGCTAATTTCAAGTTTATTTCCTTCTATGTCTGTGTGTAAATTAGGTGCATGACCACTGTGCTTGAGCATTTGCACGGTAAACCATAGTTCTGTAACCTCGCTGGGCAGCTCTAAATCATTTAGCCCAGCCAGGGTGTGCTTTAGAACCTGATAATATTCCTCTCCTGAATTGTCTTCCGTGGCACGGTTTAATTTTTTGAGCAGCTCATAGCCCAGCATAGTTCTGGCAATCTCTTTTACTATATTGCCGTAATGCGTAAGCAGGCGCGTGGACACGAGCGTGGCAAAATCCCCCTTGCCCGGGAAAAACGTGATGTTGCTTTCGCTAAACAATTCTATGCCACCTGCAAGTTTGGAATTAGGTCGTCGCACGCCCTTGGCAATTGTTTTAATCTTACCGTTATTGGGTGTGATGATGGTCAGCAGCCGATCTGCTTCCTGAAAATCGTTGCGACTAAGAATAATACCAGTTGTAACGACTTGGTTTTTCAAACCGGTACCCCGGTGTGCTTTTCTACCGCCTCACCAAATTTGCGCAGCGAAGTCATTGGCTTGTACAAATAATCAGTTACGCCTAGCGCTGCCAGCATCGTGTCGGCATCAGCAAAACTGCCTTTTGGAATTACCGTATGGACCAGTACCGGCACGGTTTGTAAATCCGTGTATGATCGAAGTTCGTACAAAAATTCAACGCCATTATGGCCAGCCAATTGCAGCTCCAAGATAATTAAATCGGGTGAGATTTTATCAAGAGCCAGAATGGCCTGCTGTGCAGATGTTACCAGTAAACCGGTATGCCCATTGTCCCTCAAATACATCAAATAGGTTTTGCCTAAAATTTTGTCTGGTTCAATCAGTAATAAATTTGCCATTACTACACCAGCTGCAACTGCTGGCTCGGCAGCAGCGTCGATGCAAAGCCAGCCAATTTATGATGATGCGCCACGCGCAGTGGCGCCGACATTGAACTCAGTAGCGTATCGGCCACGAATATACTTGCCGATGCTGACGCGCTCATGGCTGACATGGGCTGACGGGAGCGTCCATAGAGTGCACGAGCTCGTCGGAACATGTCCGCAGTCAATCCCGCCTGCTCACCAAATACCCCGGCAACTATTCCATGGGCGCTTTTATGAGCTCCTAAAATTATGGTGTGCTTGCCGTCCGCTGGCTGGGCTTCTATCATCGCGTGACCAAGCATCGTGAACGCTGCTTCCAAACTTTTAGGATCAGCCATTACAGGCGCGTACTTGCCGTTAATGGAAAGCTCTATTTCATGATCATACTGTTTCGCTAATGGCGTTAAGCGATGCCCAATGTCCTGCAGCATTGACGATACCGAAACGGGCTCGAGTGATAATGTCACTTGGGCTTGGGTCTCTGTGCTGAGCAGGTATCCGTCAATCAACCTCATTGCCATATCGGATGTATACGTAATCGAACTCAGAGTTTCGTCTGGCTGTTGCAAATTACGAAGCTCAGCCTGTCGCGCAATCTGTAATAAAGGCGTTTTTAACTGCTCGGCAAGCGCCCTTAGCAACCGTTCCTGCGGCGCGTACTCAAAAGCAGTCATATTCCGGCAAACCCTCACTTACCTAATACAAATAAGTATAGCAAAATTATGGCCTGAAATATTTAAATTATGTGCGCAATATTGTGTAATTGCTTATGGTACGAAATTGAAGTTAGCCAGAATGATCTCGTCAAAGTCTTTCATAAACTGAACGTTCTCTGTGTAAATCTTGATAGTTTTGTCGCGCAACGGCAAAAGAACAATGCTTCCCTGCTTGCCCAGACTTACTTCGCCGTCCAAACGCATACCCGCATTTTCCCCTGGCACTTTTGACGCTCTGTATGGAGCGGCTTTGAGTTTGCCGATCTTTACTTGTGATTCGAGTGTTTTGGCGACTTCATTATATGGTGTATCCAAAATCTGCACCCTCAGGGCAAAAGCTGTACCAGACTGCGGTCCCGGCACAAAGTTCGGATGGAAAAAGCCGTCAACGGGTGTGGTGCCCTGAGCCTGCTCCGTTACCTGCGCGCTCCAAGTTTTTGGATACATTATGGAAATACCGCCGTACGCCGACGGACCCTTATATTCTTTGAGTGGTTTCTTTTCATCTTCTAAAAATTGCTTATCTTTGGTTTCCGCAACTGCTTTTTCGGCTCGAGCTACTTCGCGCTCGACCACTTCGTTTGTTTTGTTCATATACAGATCTCTCTCCGTAAATGCCCAGATACCAAAACCAATTGCACCAAGAAGAAACAGCGTAACAATTATAAATGGAATTAGTAGACCATTCATGTGACGTCGCGAGTTAGCCGACTGATACGGCTGCACCGGTTGTGGCGGGTAGCCGCTGGGCGGGCCCGGCTGATAATTCTGTGGAGGCATATTACGCTAATGGTAATCCATTTTTCGCTCACCGTAAAGCGTCAGTACTTATAGAGAAACAAGCCGTGCTTGGATTTGTCCACTTTCCTGCCCGGTATCTGAAATGCTAGGCTCACTAATTTGACATTTTTTCCATAATCTTGAATAATTTTTTTATCCAGCTTTGCCATATATTTGTCTAGCAGAAATACGAAAATACCATCTACCGCCGGTAAACTTCCTCGCCAGTAGTTACCCCATATAACGCGAACTTTTCCCTTGTAGCGCCTAGTAATAATCCAGGAATATAGCCATAGCAACGGATTGATTTCGTAGCCTATGGCATTGATGCCGCGCTCAGCTGCCGCCACTAACATTCGGCCATCGCC
>JBBQKK010000011.1:0-18001 GCA_038326785.1 Saccharimonadales bacterium (SeqCode)
ATTTTGGACCAATAGACTCAAATTGTGACTGTTATACATGCCAAAACTACACCCGTGCATACATTAATCATTTATTTAGATCTGACGAAATGCTGGGAGCCACACTAGCATCAATCCACAATGAATATTTTGTAGTCAATATTGTAGACCGTATCCGAGCCAGCATTATAGATAACACTTTTTTTGAACTGAAAAAAACGACATTAGACCGTTATTTTAAACACTGACAACTAGAGCTACTCGCGGTCTATGCGTACGGGCACTAAGGCATAGCGGGCTTGGATATAGCGCCCTGCTCTTTTGCCAGCATGAAGCAGCTGCGGCGTGTAAGCATACGCAACTGCCGCATAAAGGACTCCCAGTACTGCATCTATTACGTAATGTTCACCTTGGTACACTGTTCCAAAATATATGAGCGCCGGATATATCCACGCCAAGTAACGCCAACGCCCGGTGAAAAACTTCGTCATAAATAAAGCAATGAGAGTTGCATAAGCCGAATGAAGCGACGGAACGGCAGCAACTGGGTTCGGGGAAATTTTGTTATACACGCTCGGAAAATCATGAACGCCCATAGCGGCCCAGACGTCACTGGATATACGAGTAATAGGCGCGATGTATCCATCACGAGCAGCCATCCATGGGGGCGCAGCTGGAAACAGCAAAAACGTAATAAAGCCAGCAAATGACAACACAAGGAAAGTAGCAATATATTGCCAGTAGTGTTGTTCTCTGCGCTTCCACACGAAAATAGCCAGCGCAAACGGCAAAACGAAGTGCAGCATGTAAACCACATAAAGCGCGATGTCATACCACTGCACATACCCATTCCAGAAAATGCCTTGAAGTACGGTAGTAGGTAGTGCCCCAAACAACATATCCATCTCTATCATCCAGGTGTAATTTACATTCTTATTAAGCAGTGGCACGAGCCCTCGAAATGATTCATAAACCAGTAACAAAATAACAAAAGGCGCAAACCTTCGTAACATTGCGGACGCTTGATTGAACATCATAAACACAAACGTCATATATATAAGCAGTTTATCCGGAGTTGGCCAACTCGGCTGTCTTATATATAAGACAGTGCACACGAGCGTTCCGACCAGGCCCACCGCTCTCATTGTATTTTTATGCATCTAAGTAATTTTACGATGAAACAGATTTTTTTTCGAGACTAGCGTAGACGGGTCCTACCTATATAAAGAACTCTTACTCATATGGCCTAACTGTTTTTTTTGATCGCCGCTCAACCTTAAAGCAAGTAAACAGGTTTTTTGCGTCTGATAGCTTCAGTTTCCCGGTCCTAATCGTAAAAAAGTTTGGATTCACAAATGGTATTCTAGCGCTACGTAAATTGAGGTTCTGTGAATTAATTTACAAACTTATTTGCCATAAATGGTAACAGATATGGCTTACCCGCTTTTGCTTACACTTTGATGTTTTATTTATAACGTTACACCTAAGGATTTGACATTGATTTCAAACCCTGTAGGATAGTACCTTGTGCCGTCTTAGTGACATGTGGAGGCACCGGAACAAACAAAAAATGAATACACATTTGTTCCAATATTCATAAGCAAATTAGGAGGAAAAAACTATATGCGTGCAACCCTTTTGACGGGTCTATTTGCGTGCGTAGTAATTACTGCGATGAGCAGTTCTACCGCCAGCGCCGAAGCGCCAGACATATTATCAACTAAGAAATTAAACAACGCCCCTCTCAGACTAGAAGTACTAGCTGCGATTGAACCGAAAGAAAAAGAATCAGTGCCAGCGCCCCAGCCCGAAGCAAAGCTCGAGCCCAAAGTGCACACCGTTGCAGAAAACGAAAGCCTAAGCTTAATTGCTGCTGCCAACCAGACCACCTGGAAGCGCCTGTTCGACAAGAACGAACAGATCGCAAACCCAGATGTGCTTGCGGTGGGTGACAAAATAATCGTTCCTCTTCCCGACGAACAGTTAACAGATCGACCACTACCAGAACCACCGGTAGTAGTTGAGCCGGCTGTCACCGCGGAAGAGTATACTCCAACGTCTCGCGCAACAACGTCTGCACCACGTGCAGCAGCACCTGCGCCACGTGCCGCTAGCCAACCAGCGTACCGCGGGTCATCCAGTGGCAACACTTACACCTACGGTTACTGCACATGGTACGTGAAGAACATGCGACCTGACTTACCTAATAACTTGGGTAATGCAGACACATGGGCAGCACGAGCCGCCGCTCAAGGCCTGCCAACCGGTAGCGCTCCTCGGGTTGGAGCTGTAGGCCAGCAAGGTATGCATGTGGTATATGTACAAAGCGTTAATGGCGACGGAACAGTTACCGTTAGTGAAATGAACTTCGTAGGATGGAACCAGATTAGTACCCGAACGGTACCTGCAAGCTCCTTCTTCTATATTTACTAGAAAATACATTGCTATACATTGAGAAAAAGTCCGCCACAACTGCGGGCTTTTTCTTTTTGCGCAGTAATTTTCTCAATTTTCCTTACGATAATAGTTATTTTTGTGAAATAATTTACTGAGCACTGCGGTTAATTCGTTTATTGTACAAGTATTGGCATTAAACGGAGAACGCTATGGACGACCACAATCACCGATCAAACTCAGGAACAAGTGCTGTAGCTTGGATTGCGCTGATCATAGCTATTTTAGCCGCCGTCCTAGCCTGGGCAGCATTCAATCGCACCGGGACAGACCTTGAGCAGAGAATTCAAACTGAAGTACGCGAAGCGGCAAATGAAACGCAGGACACAACCCAAGACGCCACTCAGGAAATAAGGGAAAGTACCCGTGACGCCGGACAGGCTATCGACGAAGGCCCGGACGGAGTGGACGAAGACGATACGAACCTGCCACAGACAACGCAGCCTCAACAATAAGTACGAAAATTAGAACCTAAAAGTAGCCCGAGTGGGCTACTTTTGGTATATGGTAGAATACAGCGAAAATGCTGCATAAGCCTTTGATTCATGTAATAATACAAGCATTAAGAGAGAGGTACGCATGAGTCCAAGTGGATCTAGTCATGAAAATTCAGACCCGCAAGTTTTAATCGATAGGTATGGGCTGGATACGCCAGTTGTTGTCGGCGAGAAAAACATGAAAATTTCCTTAGGACAGGCTCTTGATATGGAGCGGATGTTCTGTCCTGCAGACGTCTCAAAACGTGAAGATCCTTCCCGGCGTATCGGATATCTAGCTACCATTCTTGCAGCTGGCGGCTCCTTGCTTCCTGAAGACCATCATTTATTAGGTGACTCCAAGTAGCACTTATGGAGACTGCTCCCTTTCCAAGAAGTCAAGAAACCCTTACGCATGTCGATCTATTAGAAGTATTTGCCGACAGAGAAATCACGCTTTTTGGCATAACCGGTACTTTTACAGACCTTAAAGATATGTGCCCCGTAGATCTAGCGCATGTCAGCCTTGATGTGAAAAACGAATTTGTGGTAAAGGCCGCCAATGAAGCAGGACTCGAAGTAGAAGCTAAGTATGCGTCAGTATTTCGCGACTACTCAGAAAAGCTAGGACTGGAAGCCAAATTCACTATTGCTGAAAAACCACCCGAACCGGACAAACCCAAAGAATCCGAAAAGCCAGAACAAGCCTGTAGCCATTCTAAAGAAACCAATCCAAAAGATTCATGGCAAGAACTTCAAAGCCCGCAATCGGCACCGGAAGACCCGTTAGATTTGCCTTCCAGTAAAATGGTAATTGAAGATGCGAGCAGACACACTGCAATAGAAGCAGAGGAGACAACTCTGCTAAGTAGTGATATAGACGAACAGATAATTGCTGCAAGTGAACAAAGTACCCCCGATCACATCGCTGCAGTTCACGAAATCACTGATGAAAATCAGGCCACCATACTCCGCTCGACCGGCACTGAATCGGAACCATTTACTACGATTTTAGATCTAGCTATTGCCCCTACCAAGGAGTTACGTACGGTTACAGCAGACAGCGCAATTATAGACTTCTTGGCAGAAATACCACGGGAAGACACAGACTTCGATAGTCTATACACAATGCCGGAGCTAGATTTATCGGCCCCTGATATATGGACGGCAGAATCTTCAGGACAACCTACCGCGGAACAAGATGATAGTATTTCGTACCAGTGGCCCACCGACCAAGAATATGCGGTTAACATACCAGGAGTCCTGGGCTTAACAGATGACATAAGCCCCTTAAGCGATTTCGAACTAGCGCCGCAGCCATTCGACTACCTCCCCGTGCAAACAGGTGAGGAATTATCGATAACAGACCTGCCTTCAGGCTCAGAGGAAATAGAACTAGCGTTGGAAAAGTTATCTTATTTGCTCGATACCCAGGACGACGATAGCGAGCCCAACACTGCTCATATCATCATTGAGAGAATAATAAATCTACCGTCCTCACCCGAAACACCGGAGTCTATCATAGAACTGGAAGCACTATTTACTCAATTATTTGAAGAAGCAGAAGTTGCTTACTCATCCGAGCTTATCAGCTCCTTTATGGCGCTGACGTATGTTCGAGACCAGGAGGAACTGGCAGCTGCTCCGGTACTGGAGCCAGGACTTATACAGGAGATACAGAACGAGCTTGGCACGAAGGAGTTCCTACAGCAGATCCAAAGAAAATTTGTTTCTATCAAGAATTTAAACAACAAGTTGAACTCAATTGGCAGATCCATTCTACGTCTATACAATAGCGCTATCCAGGGAACCTAACGTAGTACAAAAAGCTAAAGCTTACATGATATAGTTATCATAGTAATAATTGCTGTTATGCCTAAAGATAGAAAAATACTAATGACGAAGCCGAAAAGAAGCCATAGCCCGGGAAGGCCGATTTGGTTTGTTTTTGCTGGAATTGCCATCCTTACTCTGGTGCTATCGGTGATGTTGCGTGGCAAAGATATAGCGGTTATGAACCCCCAGGGTTACGTAGCCCAAGGTGAATTCTATTTGATCGTGTTTACGATGGCCCTGCTTCTGGTCATAGCAGTCCCCACAATCGCCCTTTTGTACTATTTTGCATGGAAATACCGAGAAACTAATGAAACCTCTACATATGACCCCAAAACGCCTCACAGCAAACGCCTTGTATTCAGTATGTGGGCTGTTCCGAGCATATTCATGATTATTCTAAGCCTTGTACTGTGGCCAGCTACTCATAAATATGAACCTCAAAAGCCATTAGCTGAAGGCGTTAAGCCCTTGCGCGTCCAAGTTGTGGCAATGCGCTGGAAATGGTTGTTTATATATCCGGATCACAATGTCGCTACAGTAAATTTCGTTCAAATTCCAACTAATACGCCCGTGCAATTTGAACTTACAGCCGACGAAACTCCCATGAGTTCTTTTTGGATTCCACACTTAAGTGGCCAGCTCTACGCAATGACCGGACACATAAATAAGTTGAACATTATTGCCGGCCAACCAGGTGACTACCCGGGTAGCACGGCAGAAATTAATGGTTCCGGCTTTGCGGGAATGCGTTTCACCGCCCGGGCAAGCTCCCAGCAGGAATTTAACGATTGGGTACTGGAAGTACAGAAGAATCCTACTAGTCTTACTGCAATAGAATACGATAAGTTACTAAAACCGAGCGAAAAAGTACCGGTTAGACTCTATTCAAAACCCGATGCCGATCTCTATGATAAAATGCTTATGAAATACGCTGGCTCACATGATCACCAGCCCGAAAAATACGAAGCAGGACATTAATGAAAGAGTTTTTACTAGGCAAGTTGGATGCTAGCGCGCTTCCCCACGAGTGGTTCACCATAGCCGGTTCTGTAACCTTTATATTACTGGGACTAGCCGCTGTATTAGCTATCACCTGGCTCAAACGCTGGAAGTGGCTATGGAATGAATGGCTCACTACTGTGGACCCTAAAAAAATTGGCATCATGTACTTTTTAGTTGCCGGATTTATGCTGGTTCGCGGCGGGCTGGACGCACTAATGATCTGGCTGCAACAGGCAATCTCAGTCGACGGTTCACAGGGCTATCTGTCGGCCGATCACTTTCAGCAGGTTTTTACTGCCCACGGCAACATTATGGTCTTTTTCGTGGCTATGGCATTTATCTTCGGCCTGATTAACTACATTGTGCCGCTACAGATTGGTGCACGCGACTTGGCTTCACCATTCCTGAACACACTCGGATTCTGGTTATACGTAGCGGGTGTTGTGATGGTGAACATGTTCTTCCTGCTGGGGGGCGAATACGCTGCGACAGGATGGCTTGCAGTAGCCCCGCTTTCGGGTACGGAATTTAGCCCAGGCGTAGGAGTAGATTACTGGATATGGAGTTTACAGATTTCAGGAATCGGCACCACGCTTGGCGCAATAAATTTTATTATGACCATTCTAAAAATGCGCGCACCCGGCATGTCATTGTGGAAAATGCCGCTGTTTACTTGGGGCTCGCTATGTAGCATGGTCATGGCGGCAACTGTCTTCCCTTTGCTGACTATGACACTATTCCTCATGTTCTTTGATCGTTCCCTGGGCATGCACTTTTTTACAACCGGCTCCGGCGGAAACCCTATGATGTACACCAACCTAATCTGGATGTGGGGACACCCAGAGGTTTATATTATGGTATTGCCTGCTTATGGTGCGTTTTCTGAAATTGTTTCAACGTTCAGCCGAAAGCGTCTCGCCAGCTACACTTCTAATGTCATCGGTATGATGGGCGTTTCTACGTTAGCTCTAAGCGTATGGCTGCATCATTTCTTTACAATGGGTGCAGGTGCCGATGTCAATGCCTTTTTCGGCATCATGACGACGTTAATTGCCATTCCCACGGCGGTACTATTCTATAGCTGGATAGCAACTATGTATAAGGGGCGTATACGATTCACTACACCCATGCTGTGGTTTCTCGGCTTTGCGTCAGTCTTTACAATCGGAGGGTTAACCGGCGTACTGTTGGCTGTACCTCCGGCCGACTTTCAGCTTCACAATAGCCTGTTCCTCGTAGCTCATTTCCACTCAAATATTATCGGGGGTGTTTTGTTTGGCATTTTTGCGAGTATCTCTTACTGGTTTCCCAAGATCGCCGGTATCAGACTAAACGAACGTATAGGCCGCTACGCGTTTTGGGCCTGGATAATAGGGTTTAGTATGTCCTTTATCCCTATGTATATACTTGGCTTAATGGGAGCCACTAGACGGCTCGATCACTATGATTCATCCACGGGTTGGCAACCGCTCTACATTATGATGTTCCTGGGAGGCATCGTTATTGCGATAGGCGTAGCCCTGCAAATAGTGCAGATTATAGCTAGTTTTATTCAGAAGCAGCGCCTCGTAGACACTACCGGTGACCCATGGGACGCTCGTACCCTGGAGTGGATGACCCCATCCGCACCGCCGGCTTACAACTTTGTGAATATTCCACAAATCACATCACGCGAACCGTACTGGGACATGAAACAGAACGGCAATCAGGAAGTAATATACGAAGATATCCATATGCCCAGGAATACAGGTCTCGGAATATACATTTCCATATTTGCTTTCCTGATCGGCTTTGGGTTTGTATGGGAAATTATCTGGCTAGTGGTAGTATCGCTTATCGGTATTATCGCCTGTGTAATTGCCCGGACCTTCAACGAAAATTCTGAATACACCATTCCCGCTGCAGAAGTTAAACGCATAGAAGAAGAACGAGCAGAGCGCAACAAACGCGATGCAGCACATGCGCATAAAGACCACACTGAAGATATGGGCCTGACAGAATTCATCAAATTTGTTATTCGATGGGCGTTAGAAGTTATAAGGAAAAAACAATGGCGCACGTGGTAGAAGCTCATCAACCAAGCCATCAAGAGGCATCTGACGACCGAATAATGTTTGGGTTCTGGGTGTACCTAATGACTGACCTATTGATGTTTGCCATTTTGTTTGCTGTTTACGCAGTTCTCCATAAAAACTCCGTGGGCGGTCCAACGGACAGCGAACTCTTCCACTTGCCCCTTGCCTTGCAGGAGACGCTTCTGTTGCTGACGAGCAGCTTCACTGCCGGCATAGGCATGATCGCGGCTCGCCGGAATAATAAGCGTCAGGTATTGCTATGGTTCGGGCTAACATTCCTTCTAGGCGCTGCATTCTTAGGTTTGGAAATAAAAGAGTTCGCCGAACTTATACACCACGGAAACACCTGGAGAAGTAACGCGTTCTTATCAGCATTTTTTGCGCTTGTGGGAACACACGGACTGCACATAATATCCGGCCTACTATGGCTTGGAACCATATTAGTTTACATCATCATCCGAGGACTTAACTCACACATGGTGCGCAAGCTAGCACTGCTAAGCTTATTTTGGCATTTCTTAGATATTGTCTGGATCTTTATTTTCACTATCGTCTATTTGAGGGCCCACATATGAGTCAGGCACCTGAACCTCAGTCCACAAAGCAGCACGGCAGCCACGGCTCCGTCACTTCATATGTGACAGGCTTTGTTATTTCACTGATTTTTACCGCTATTCCTTATTATCTAGTGGTTAATAAATCACTCTCCAGCAGTTCGCTTTTCACGGCCATAATGATATTCGCCGTGCTCCAGATGCTAGTACAAATATTGTTCTTTTTACACCTAGGCCGCGGGCCCAAGGCATTTTATAACGTAATCTTCTTTGGATTTACTGTTGTCACGATTCTGGTGGTGGTAATCGGATCAATCTGGATTATGAATCACCTTAACTACAATATGACTCCCGCTCAGATGTCCGAGAAACTGATTGAAGACGAAGGCATTCCCCAGATCGATGGTGAAAAAACCGGTGCATGCCAGGGACCCCACAAAGACCATATGGTGGTCATCAAAGACGGCTTAGTCACTCCGTCGCATATCAATGCTAAAGTATGTGAAAATCTGGTACTGATAAATGAAGACGGTAAGGTACGCGAAATTACTTTTGGATCTCACCCTAGCCACGATGTATATGCTGGAGAATACGATATTCCACTACGCAAGGGTCGCGCCAAGACAGTGATCTTAAAAGAAGCCGGTACATATAATTTTCACGATCACTTTGAGCCTACCGTAACTGGTAGCTTTACGGTAGCTCCCTAGTTCACCCCAGCCTAACCGTGGTGTGATAGTTTATATCTCTATGTGATCAGGCTCAGCGCGGAACCGATTTAACGGCTTTATGCGATCTGTGCCAATAATTACATATACTGCAACCACAATGAAAGAAAGAAAAGCCAGCATATGGAAAGTTCTGTACGCATAAATACCGTACAGCGCACCAACAATGACGGGCATAACGGCTCTTGTAGCAGAACGCAGTGACTCATCTACTCCCTGCATCTCTCCTTGCTGCTCTGGCTCTACTGCACGGCTTACAAGCGACTTACCGGTTGGGAGTACCAGTGATATTCCTAGATTCAAAATATAATACATAACTACTGCTAGCCATATAGTGTTAGTGAGCGTTATCAGTACCAGTCCAATACCGAGCAATACCATGCCAGCCAAAAATGTACGTATATCTCCAATCCTGTTGGCTAACCGCGGTACGATAACATATTGATTAAAAATCAACATTCCGCCAGCAATGACGAGGAAGTTACCGACCTGCGTCTGATTCAACTTAAACTGATCAATCAGGAAAAGCGCAATTATGGATGTGTAGCCGGCAATCACCATGCTGAATCCTGCATTTATGAGCAGCATTAATTTACCCCCACTCTTGACCTTTAGCTGCGCAATCCTCGACACAATATTAATTTGCTGCAATCGTGATTCGGTCCGCACAGCTCGGCTCGGGTTCGTTAGTGATTCCTGCAAATATTTCCACATAAGCACCAATGTTACAGCTGAGATAATTATGGCTACAATTGCCATTCCTAAGTACCCAATGCTGGTTGAGCTAGAGTAACTTCCTAGTGCTGGACCCACTACAACTGCAAATCCGGTAATTACGCCAACCTTGCCAAATATCTCAGTCAAATCTTTGTGAGATGTAATATCAGTCAAGTAGGCATTAACTACAGAGATATTTCCACCGGTTAAGCCATCCATAATTCGAGCGAACAACAATACACCAATTGGCCAAGCAGGATGTATGCCATCTATCTCTCCAATAAAATAAGCAGCTCCAAGAATAATCCAGCTTATTAGCGTACCGATTTGGCTGATAATCAACACTGGCTTTCGCCCTACTCTATCGCTCATCTCGCCGAGTATGGGTGAGCCGAAAAACATAGCGGCCGGATAAGATGCCAGCAACAGACCATATACCCAAGTTGGTGCGCCATAACCCTGTACGATAAACGGCAATACAGGCATAAATATAGTAAGACCGAGGATGTTCACGAAAGTAAGCGCGCCTATAGGCAAAAAAATCGGCTTTTTTTGTTTTGGCTTATTCACCAAACGAGTATAACAGACTAATGCAGCCAAAACTGAGGCTTACTATGATGGAAAAAGACAAGCATGCCTATCCGCGCTTAGCCCGCACTGCCCTCCGGAAACTTTTTTCCGCAGCAGGATCAGCATACCTTACAAGCGGCTTACGAACCAATACCTTTGCACCACGGCGCTTTGCGTCCAAGTCCGTAAGCGAACTTACAAAGTAGTTTTCCATAATCCACTCCCGTCCAGGAGGAGTTTGTCCGAGAATGGTGTACAGCCAAATTCCCTCGCCCCATTGTTCTGTCCTAATAATTTTAACTTTTTCCACGGCAGTCATGGGCCCAATGGGAACGGTCGTTATAGCTTTCTCAATTATACTTTTGCCAACTTCTTCATTATTCGTAAACACATCAACCGCGATGGTTCGCAGCCCGTTAGGCGTAACTTTAGCACCCTGTATGTACTGGTTATGTAGCCACACAACTTCACCGTTCATACTTCTCAGCTTCGTTGATCGCAATGTCATGCGTTCAACGACTCCGCTGACATCTATAAATGGTTCCACTCGTACAAAATCTCCTATATTAAACCAACGCTCAATAATCATAGTGGCACCAGCGGTAACGTCACGCAGAATCATACCTATAGTTCCACTCGCGATCACTATGAAAAACGCGCTGGCTCCGATCGCTGCCGTCGACAAACTAGCTACAGGACTAATCATCTGCCACACATAGAAGGCAACAATTCCGACGATAGCCGCGCGAATCACCGCAATGGCCACACTCAAATGAGTCTCCAGCCGCCTCAGCTGGTTTACTTTAGCCTCGTTGGTGGCTCGGTCCGCATGAAACGAAATCAAACGCGCAAGGCGCACAATAAACTTAGCTACAAAGTGGCTTAACCAGTAAGAGATTGCTATAGAAAATAACAGAATTATAACGGACCGAAATGCATTAGGTGCAGTCAAAACATGGTGCAGCTCTTCTGATGTTTCGCGTACTAAGGAATCGATCATAGATAGGGTATTTTAACGGTTATACATGAAGACATCAACTGTCGTACGCAAGGTCTTCACTACAGATGAACACTCGTTATACGTCAAATAGAGTTACGCTAATTCAGGTAGGAGTTGTGCATCCATAAGATCCTGAGCCACAGCGATTGGCTCCGCAACGTCTAGCGGCCGAGCGGAGTTGCCATTATAAAAACTCATTTTGGCGTATGGGTTTTCTTCATTGCTAATAAGAATATGCCGGGTCGTACTAGAATATTCCATGGCATACATAAGTTCCATGGACCACGGTGCAGAGCGCTCGTCACTGCCGATAGGGCCTGCAACCATAAGAGTAGGGCTGACGGCTTCAGGATGCTGCACTAGCATCGTCTCTCGGGCACTTAATTGAGCAACCTTCGCTTGTACTCCCCAGCGCTTAGTTTCAGTGCCTACAACTTCAATGACGCAGCGTCCAACAGATAGAATACGCTGAATATATTCAGCAGGAGCTTGCTCAGGAGTAGGCATTGTTTCTCACATAACTACATTACACACTATTGTTCGTATTTTGTCAGTATACACATATGTATGTTTCCACGCAGCACTCATGGAGATTATACTTGGCTGCCCCGGGTGGGCGTACTTCGCAAACTAAGCAACTCTATATCTATAGTTGTATACTAGTGTGATTTTGTGTCAACTAATGCCGTTTGTTCACGCTCTTTAGAAAGATACCATGCTATGATAATAAAAAGTGAACATACAAATATTGCCAGCTCTTATTTGTATACTTGCCTACATTGTGGCGAGTATTAATATTAAAAGAGGTAAATTCAAACCAGCGCCGATTCCTCGTACGATATGGATGTTCGTTTCACTCATTAGCCTTCTTGCATTAATTCAGACAAAACCGAGTAGTGTCAGTTTGCTGTTGGCAGTCGGACTATTTGGTGGCTCAATAATATTATTTCTTGCTTCTGTTCATCGCAAACATTTCGCTTTCGACCTAACCCACCTATTGCCAATCTTAGGTATTATATTCTGTATACTGATTTGGATGCTAACTGACAATCCATTCCTTGCACTTATAGTTATACTTGCCACAGACGCTTCGGCCATTATACTTAGTATGAAAAAGATTTGGCTAAATCCTTATTATGAAGATGTCATTTTTTGGCTTCTGCTATCTGCAGCTTCATTTACCAGTATTTTAATTTCATTAGCTACACCGGGATTCATGCTCAGTGGTTTCATATATATTAGTTATTTTTTCAGCTCACAGATTACAATGCTTTCGACTATCGCAGTCAGAAGAATTATAATTGAATCTAAATATTCAAAATACAGAGTAAACCAGCTACGCTTAGCAAGAGTAAAGTAACTTAAAAAAGAGAGAAATAAGCCTCTCATTTTACATCCATATGCTTGGTTGCGGATAAAGGATTCGAACTGTTGTTCCTGAATGGCGTAATTAATTCAGGGGTCAGTTAACTCAACGGCGCTCTTTTTTTCGTTTATCATGTCGCCAACCTGTGCTTCGTCTACTGGTACTGCTATCCTGATGACGCCGAAAATGATCTGGTCGGCTTTGGGTATATTTCTGTCCAAGCCAGGTTTCCAACTTGGCAAGCTTTGAAAGTTCCATTCTGTTTCGTCTGGAAAGCTCGATCGTTGAGACCGCGCCATAAGCGAAGATGCGGACCTTATCCTCGATCCGTTTCAGTGATATTGGTGGTGCGTGGTGTATATTCGAATGGCGCAGCTCTTGTCGTTGTTTATCCAGATGCTGATGTAGCCACATGGCATACTGGGCAATGAAAAGCTTTTTATTATGTGTTGTATGCTCCGTAATGGGCGTGCCGGATATCTCAATCGTACGTCCTTTGAGCTTTATAAGTTTACGCTCCGCTAGCATGCCCAGGCGAGGCTCGTAGTATGCTTTGCCGGATCCGATTTTATATGTGTCTGGTGCTATCTCTTGCAGCCAAGACGGATTGATGGCCGTGATGTCATTCACAAGATTTAATGTTTCGAGCCCTGACGGCGTTGCGACTTCTAAATCAAAAGGCGTTCCACAAAAGATGCCCGATCCTTTGACTACGGTCGTACTAGATAACTCACGACGCTGTTCGGTCATAACGTGCACGGCTTCGTTGTAACCCTCCAATACCCAGATCTGATGCAGCTCCCCAGCTACGATACATTTCATGATGGGCTCCTGCTCGTCTGCGAGTATGGGAGAAGGATTGTCATAATCGAGTCCAAGGTCTCTAATAAGCCGTTGTCTAACCTCCTCAGCTTTATCGACATTTTTAGCAATGATGCCAAGTTCTTCATAATCATCCTCAAGTATGCCGGGAAGGGCTAAGAGTACGTCATACTGCGCCAATAAATCAGAACGTGTCTGTCGGGTAAATTGATGCCATCCCTTGAAGCGTGGTCCGCTTTTTACGATACCACCGACTTCTTGGATGGCTATTATCGTTGCTAGCTTCACTTGCACCGCAGAAGTATATTTCCGCGATTCAACCAGCATGCGCGCAAAGCTTGATTCTACTGGGAAACGTTCCATCTGGTTGCCGATTGGTGTCACTGTTCCATTCTTAATGGCACCCAGGGTGGCCAGCGTACGTTTGGCACGCTTGATTGTATTTTTGCTGGGGGCATGAAAGAATTCCAGGCTTTCGATATCCATGCCTATGTTCGCCAGCCGTAGTACTAACCGATCAATGTGCTTGCGCATGATTTCCGGCACCCCATAAGCGGGACGCGCATCGAAAGACGAACATGGCATACGATCATAGCGTGCCAAAATATACGTTCCTGCCCTGGTGCGCCCTGCCCGGCCCGCCCGCTGCTGGCAATCGGCCTGCGAGACCTCCGCGATGAACAGGCCTTCAACCCCGTTACGAACTTCCGCCCGACGTTCTAGTCCGGAATCTATAACCACATCAATGTCATCTATGGTTATACTCGTCTGCGCTATATTGGTCGACAGGATTACTTTTCCTGACGGATAATTACCGAAGGCTACTTGCTGATCATCTGCTTCCAGCTGACTATGCAAAGGAATAATTGGAACACCAGGTGCAATGCCGTCTATACTTTCAGCCACTTGCTCTATTTCGGCCTTGCCGGGCAAAAATACCAAGATGTTTTTACCTGTCTGTTTAAGATTCGCTTCCAATTCGCTAACCAGGTCTTTTGCATAGCGACGCTCTACAGGAAATGTTCGTCCTGCTACCTCTATAGGCGGAGGCGCATTGAAATATGTCGCCAAACTCTGAGCCTCTATGGTGGCACTCATAATCACTATTTTGAAATTTGGCTCTTCCTGGCAACGTTTTTTAGCCCATGCTATCAACACTTCCATATTCTCATTCCACTCATGCACCTCATCGAGTACCAGTATTTGACGGTCATTCGTGCCGCTGCCAGTAAGCTCACGGACTAGTTGTAACCCATCGGTGCAATACAGGATCACGTTATCCGCATTGTCATCTCGCTCATGAGCGGTTCGATATCCTACTAAATTTGAGCAGTCAGTACCCTTTCGCCAAGAATACTCCTGCCGAACCCGACTACATAAATTACGTGCAGCCAAAATTCGCGGCTGCGTCACAATAATCTTCTGGTAACCATGTTGCGCTAAAAACTGTGGAACCTGTGTACTCTTACCGGCGCCCGTTTCTGCGGTGATTATAGTTACCTGGTTGCTCTCCACTGCACTTACTATCTGCTGCTGTAATTCGATAATAGGCAGTGAGTAAATGGAATCAAGAGAACCAGCGGGATCTTTTTGCATATTATCTATTGTATGCCCCCAAGCACAAATAAAAAGCACCATTTTCAAAGTGCTTCCGCTAGTTGCCCTAGTTGATGCACTTCGTAACAATATGAAGACCCGGATGTTGTCTTATCTGTAAACTCTGTGTACGCTACATTTAGGATTTAAAATGCAAAATCAAAAATCATTCAAAACTTTAATTATCTTGCTCTCAAAAAATCTTGCAGCCATATTTGTGAGCCTGCTGATAATTTTTACTTTTATAGTCATTGCCTGGTATTCTGCCGCAGCCTCGGGCGCTGGTTTGGGGTCGATTGTTATAACGATCATCGCTTGGGGGGCAGGAATAGCTGCAGCTAGCTATGTACTTAAACTACTCACTCAGTCGCCATACCTTATCGCGGCTGCCACGTTAGGTTCGTCCAGTTATATTGCAATAAGATGGATACGCCCAGCCACTGATATTTCCCAAACTACGTTAGGCGTCAGCGCACCAGCCGGGAATGTGCTCATGGGACTATTATTTATACTATCTGCGGTGCCCATGGCTCTGGCCATTAAATTGATATTTGATTTTGGATATAAAGAAATAAGTTATGTGGCAATAATTTTTGTACTGCCATTCATTTTTATTAGCGAGACATTGCTTAAGCATCACGTCACGTCCAATGCCCTACAAGAGCAGATTGCACTGGCCACCGATTTGGAATTTACTGTCTATGCGGCTAGCCCGCTTAAAAATACTATGTTGAGCGGCGTTAAAATAAAAGAAACATACGCACTGGGCAAGAAGTCAAACTATCTAGAGCTATATTTTGATACTGCACCAGAACTAAATAGGAGGGATTCTAGCTTTAGTATTTTTCAGACTAAAATATCGGATAAGTACAATCCTCCTGACGATTGTGGCTGGCATGATAGTGAACGATATTCAATCTCAAAATATGTCCCAAAAACCTGCGAAAAGATTGGCTCAGTAGATGGTGTGTGCGAAGTTTACCGCATAAAACGTTCGCCAGTAGACGTACAATACAATGCACCACGGGATGAAACTGCGTATTGCGGCACACAGACAACTCTGATCAGTGTAGAAACTGGAGTAGGAACACTCAATAACGAAGATCTTGTAGCAATATTTAATTCTTTAAAGCCTTTGCATGGCGAAAATTTGACCGAATTTATTAAAACTCATGCGCGATAAGGTGTAATCTAACAAGCAAGAAAAAAGCACTATCTCATAGTGCTTAAACTTAGCTGAAGATGAGGGATTCGAACCCCGGTCCCGGGACCAGAACCCGGTGCTTTACCACCCGAGCAATACTTGTGTACGGACACGAATTACACCACGTCCTGCAAATGCTTGACTAGCTATTCTTCAGGACGCGACTGCAATTTAACCTGCAATTGAGTGCGAGCTTAAACTTCTCTTTGCAAAACGAACCTGACATTGTGATTTAAGATGTTGCCGACACGGTTGTTAATAAAGCGAAGCGCGTGGCTATTAAGATTCTAGATCCAAGCTGAGAAAAACGGCCAAGGAGCCAGCTTATTACCTTGTCTCTTGCCAAGTCGAACCGTTCATCTTGGGTTTCAGCAATAGAAAAAGAATAAATTTAAGGTGGAATAAACTCTTGTGTTTGCATCGACATATGACCTTTTTGTTTTGTTACTTAGGCTTGCTTATGACTTAATATGCCCCGATCAAAACAATTTCAAGACTAATCTTGTAACATAAAAAATGATTCTTATACACTTAAGCATGATGGATGCACAGCAAGTCATTACAATGCTTAAACGCTAACTATTTGGTCCAAATTCTTTGTTATCATTCTTTTAAATTGACTGTCTTAATTATACTCTTACGTTATTTATCTTCTTCAATGAAAAATTTTTTTGATATTATACGTATACGTAATCCAAGGAGACTATATGCCCGTAGACTATTCTGCATTTGACCAGAAGCCCACCCTAGCTCAGGCTTTTCATGAAACCGCAACTCGAATTAAGGCACTTTTTTCCATATCTATCAAGGCTAAGTTGGTTCTAGGAATATACTTTTTATTTTTTACTGGATTTTTTGGCATTACAAATATGGCATTATTGGACGCTTATTTTTCGAATGAGGGAGGTAACGCAACGATGTTGCTGATTCTCCTCGCAGTACTAAATATTACAGCTCTTATTTTAATCATTTGGGGTATTTATAGCTACGGCGCGCGTGCTGCAACAATGCGTTTGTTTGCCAACTACAATGGTTTTGAATTTCGTCCGTTTTTCAACACAAAATCCGCTAGTGGCACACTTTTCAAGATACGACCCTACAATGTACATAGTCGAAATGCAGTCTCAGGCAATTTTGATGGCGTTAATTTCGCCTTATTCGATCATCGCTTTGCAGTAGGTACTGCCCGATTTAGAAGCGTTCGTATATTTACAATTATGGCGTTAAATACAGGCACCTCGTTCCCCTCAACCCTTGCTGAAAATCAACATGGATTTTTACGTAAAGTACAAAATTTTGATAGAAGTAACAAAATTACTGTGAGCGACGTGCCCGAAAACTTCAACGTATATAGTAAAGCAACATCATCGAATTTAATATCTTCTGTAATAAACAAAGATGTAATCACTAATCTCTCTCGAACATCACTACCCGTTGACATAGAGCTCCAGGGCAAAGATGTATTCTTTTATTTGCCAGGGGAGATGCAGAATAAAGATTCAGTTTCTTGTATTTTTGACGCTGTTACTTCTATCAAAAAATAAACGTCAAATAATTTAAAATTTAATCAAGCAAGTGTGATAGCTGGGGATGAGGGATTCGAATGCATTTTTCCTGGCTGG
>JBBQKK010000012.1:0-17973 GCA_038326785.1 Saccharimonadales bacterium (SeqCode)
CTTGGTAGGCGCGAGTTGGACACATTGGAACTTAATAAAGCTCGAACTGATAAGATACTGGCAATTAGTCCAAGAGGTTAAATCTAATCCTGAGCTGTTAGCTTACGGGGCTTAGCTTGAACTACGAGCAGGTCTGAGACGGGGGAACCGTATAAGTACAAATAGCGCTAGGCAGATTGCCAGTATGTAGAGCGGAAAAGCGTAGTATGAAAATTCCCATTTATCAATTGCCAATAGAGTTATAAATGCACTAATAGCTCCAAACAAGAATACACTGTAGTTCTCAGTCTCAGGAACGTTATATGCCTTAATCAGAGTTGGAATACCCGCAATCAAATCAGCAATGATACTGAATAGAATTGCAATAAAGCCCGAGCCCGTAACCAGCCACAATATGAGTGCTAGCACGGCAATAGTGCCGCAAATAATATCAAGTTTGGATATTTGCCAAAAAGCTTTGCGGTTTACAAAGGAGCTTAAAAATATCAGTAGAGGCCCAAATCCTACCATAAATGTCATAAGCGAGGGTAAGCCTACGCCGTCCTTTACGCTCGCACTAAACGCTATTAGTGGTGCCAGCGCCCACAAAAACCATGTAACCCTATTGGGCTTTGTGCGGCCACGTAATGTTGCATATGCATAGGTAGCGCTACCGATAAGATTTAGTAATGCGCCAAAAATAACAAAACGTTCATCAATCATGACCAAAGCATACCATAGCCCTGAACCCTATAGTTTATTAAATATAAGCTTAAGTATAATGGTAGCGGCAACAAGACTTGAACTTGTGACCTCCGGCTTATGAGTCCGGCGCTCTAACCAGCTGAGCTATGCCGCCATGGTTATGAGACAAACCTTGCGGTTTTTCTCATCGCGCGGGGCTTTGGCTAAGCCAAAATCTCCGGCTGCTCTTTTCCCTTAACTAGTGAATAAGAACAGGGAAGAATATACCATGTTTTATCTGTTATTGCTAGGCTAATCACGCTGGAAAAATTATTGTTAATTCTAGCTAAGTAAAGTTATCGTATTCCTGATACTATTATAAGCATTATGGTGGTTACGCTTAAACCGGCTACATATGTGGTTGCTGTGTCGGGTGGGGTCGACTCTATTTCTTTGCTGCACGCGCTTATTACCAACCAGCATCCAGACACGAAACTGATCGTTGCGCATTTTGATCATGGTATTCGCGATGATTCTGTGGAGGATCGAAGGTTTGTGGAGCAAATTGCACGTGAGTATAAACTGCCGTTTGTATTTCATCGTGATGAACTTGGGCCGGATGCCAGCGAAGCAGCAGCACGAAAGGCGCGCTATGAATTCCTGCACCATGTTCGGCGCAATTCTGGCGCACGGGCAGTTGTAACGGCACATCATCAGGATGATTTGCTGGAAACCGCTATTCACAATTTAATGCGTGGCACTGGCAGGCGTGGACTGAGTTCGCTTAAATCGACTGATGAGGTTTTTCGTCCGCTATTGTATGTGCCCAAGGCTGATTTGCAGCGGTACGCCAAAGTGCATAATTTGAAATGGCGCGAAGACAGTTCAAATAAGGATTTGAAATACACTCGCAACAAAATACGGCACACAATTATGCCCAAACTGACACCCGATCAGCGATTGCAGTTTTTGTCGCTCATTGACGAGCTGCGCTATAAAAATGAAGAAATTGAAGGGCATCTCATCAATCATCTGCATGTACACCTAGAGGGTGATTCGCTTAACCGAAAATGGTTTACGCAACTGCCTCATAACGTTTCGCGGGAGGTAATTCACGCGTGGCTTCGGCGACACAAAATCAAGAACATTGATAGAAAAACCCTTGAAAGATTAGTCGTTGCAGCTAAAACTTTTCCTAGCGGCCAACGAACCGACATCGATGGCAAGCACAAGCTTCGCATGGAGAAGCAAAAACTCGTTTTAGTATCATCAAGCCGCTAGTATTAGCGTCATAAGCTCTGTATAATGATCTCGTACAGTTTTTCAGGAGGGCAGTAATTTGGACAGAAAACCATTCCGCGTACAAAAAGGTGGACCGAAACGACGAGGCTTCAAGCATTTTGGCTTTGTAGCAATTCTTGTGCTAATCGGCCTTTTTTTAATATCGCTTAACGAACAAAAGACTAATTTGGAGACCGCTCCTCTCACTGAGGTAGTTCAACGTGCGAACAACGGCGAATTTGAAAAAATTCAAGCTGATGGTAGCACGCTCAAAATTATTAAGAAGGGTGAAGACCAACCGAGTCTACAATCACGATACAACCCAAACAGCACGCTCCGCGAAGAGGGCGTTGACTACTCAAAAGTTGATGTTGAATACAAGGAAGAATCAAACAGCGGATCGATCTGGCTGAACTTAGGCGCATCAATCCTGCCGGTTATCCTCATCAGTTTGGTATTGTTCTTTATGCTGCGTAGTGCTCAAGGCCAGGGCAACCAAGCGATGAGCTTTGGTAAAAGCAAGGCACGCTTGTATGGCAATGAAAAAGACAAAGTAACTTTTGCTGATATTGCTGGTTATGAAGAATCAAAGGTAGATCTGCAAGAAGTTGTAGAGTTCCTGAAATACCCCAAGAAGTTTGAATCCGTCGGCGCAAAGATCCCTAAGGGCGTGCTGCTGATTGGTCCTCCCGGTACCGGTAAGACTATGATTGCGCGTGCTGTTGCGGGTGAGGCAAATGTACCATTCTTTAGTATCTCCGGTTCTGAGTTTGTGGAAATGTTTGTTGGTGTCGGTGCATCACGTGTACGAGATTTGTTTGCGAAAGCTAAAAAGAATTCACCATGTATTATTTTCATCGACGAAATCGATGCAGTCGGACGCCGCCGTGGATCTGGAATGGGTGGCGGCCATGATGAGCGCGAACAAACGCTTAACCAAATACTTGTAGAGATGGACGGGTTCGAGCAGGGAACTAACGTTATCGTACTTGCGGCAACCAACCGCATGGACGTACTTGATCCTGCCTTGCTGCGACCTGGGCGTTTTGATCGCCGCACAACCATTGGGTTGCCTGACCGTAAAGAACGCGAAGCAATCTTGAAAGTACACTTTTCTAAAAAACCAGTTTCGACACAAGTAGATATTGATGCACTAGCTGCCAAAACAGCTGGATCATCCGGTGCCGACCTCGCCAACATTGCTAACGAGGCAGCGATTGTTGCAGCACGTCATAACCGCAAAGAAATTACCCAGGATGACGTAACCTCTGCATTTGAAAAGGTTGCAATTGGACCAGAACGCAAATCGAAAATTATGAACGAGAAGGAAAAAGAGCTGACTGCTTATCATGAAGCAGGGCACGCAATTGTTGGCCATATTTTGCCAGACAGCGACATGGTGCACAAAGTTACGATTATTCCTCGCGGAGGAACTGGCGGAGTAACCTGGTTTATCCCACCAGAAGATAAAAGCTATCACAGCATTATCGAATATAAGGATGTACTTGCTCGTATGCTTGGTGGCCGTATTGCAGAAGAAGTAGTTTATGGCAAAGAGCGGGTAACTACTGGAGCGGGAAGTGATCTTCAGAAGGCTGCAGAGCTGGCACGAGATATGATCATCAACCAGGGTATGGGTACGAAATTACGAGATCAAGTGTTCCACGTTGAAGAAGGCATGATGATGGAGCGCATGGTACATGAGCGCCAGTACTCGGATGATACCGCTAAACTGATTGACGACGAAGTAGAAGAACTCATTACCGAGGCCGCCGAACGTGCGCGCGTAGTCATCAAGGCTAATCGAGACAAACTGGAAGACCTAAAAGAACGCTTGTTAGAAAAAGAAACGGTTGAAGCCGAAGAAGTGATTACGGTTCTTGCGGATAGTAAGCTTCCGAAAGAAGCGGCACTCTACTAACGGCTTCGCCGATATGAGAGGGGAATATCCCCTCTCAGCGCGCAGGGCTTGAGCATAGCTCAAGTCTCTGGCTGCTCTCCCCTGGCTCAGCAAAACTTTCTTTAATTTAGGGGTGGGATTGGTGCTCCTTAGCGCTTATAATTAAGGGTCAGTGAATAAATTATTAAGCAGAGCCAATAAACGCGTTTCTTTGGGTGGTGCCGCCACCCTTTTGATAGTGGTAGCGCTTATGGGGCAAGCACTGGGATTTTTACGAAACCGCTTGGTAAGTACCAACTTTACGCAAGTTGATCCTGGCAGTAGTGACGCATTCTTCGCAGCCTTCCAAATTCCTGATTTCTTCTTCTTTACCATTGCTGCAGGTGCGCTGGGCGTGGCCTTCATGCCGATTTTGTCGGATCACGTGAACCGGGGCGACAAAGAGGGCGTATGGAAGATTACAAGCAGCCTGTTGAACCTTATGGTACTTGCCATGAGTGTCGTATCGCTAGTTATCTTTGTGTTTGCAGCGCCACTGATACGCTATATTGTGGCTCCTGGTTTGACGGGCGAGCACTACGAGCAGGCCGTTCTGATAATGCGAATAATTGCACTGAACCCACTGCTGTTTACGTTGTCCGGTATTCTAACCAGTTTGCAGCAGGTATTCGGTCGATTCTTCTTCTTTGCAGTCGCCCCGTTAACGTATAACATGTCGATCATACTTAGTGTATATATTTTCAAAGATAGCTTGGGTATCGTCGGGCTTGGTGTCGGTGCGCTAGTCGGAGCGATATTGCAGTTACTCATTGCATGCCTTGGGCTATCCGGGCTCGGATTCAAATACAAGCCGACAATTTTGTGGAAGAGCGAGGATTTCCGGAAAGTTCTGCGTCAGTTGCCTCCTAGGTCACTCGACCAGGGTATCGATTCCGTCATGAGTATTGTTGAAACAAACCGAGCGGCTTCACTGGGCAGCGGTGCCGTTAGTTACTATAACTACGCTACCACGCTGGCAAACGTTCCTATCATGCTAATTGGTAACTCTATTTCAACCGCAGCCTTTCCGCGTTTAACTGAGCGCTTATCCCAAAACAGACCAGATTTATTCCGCAAAGACTTCCTTAAAATTTTGCGCGTAATGATTTGGATTACCATGCCGGTGCTTGTAGTTGCGTATTTTGGACGAGGTTACTTGGCGCGTTTGCTTTTTGGAGATGGTGCTCCGGAAGTAGCATTAATTTTTGGATACTTAACGGTCGCAATTCTGTTTCGCATTATATATAGCATGGTGTCTCGTTACTTTTATGCCCAAAAGGACACTTGGACACCGTTGATCGTTTCAGTTTTCGTCATTATGCTCAACGTATTTTTGGCCTTTAATCTTGCAAGGCCGCAACATATGGGCGGCTATGGTATATCCGGACTCGCACTAGCGCAAAGCTTATCTGCCATGAGTGAAGTCGCGATTTTGTTCTGCGTAATGTTAGCGCGTGATCCCCGGTTATTTGATCGCTATTTTGTTGAAGGATGTATTCGAATTATGTCTGTAACTGGATTTAGTATTTTGGCTGCCTTTGCTATGATCACCCTTCTGCCACTGCAAAAAGCTGATACCGGACTTTTGACGCTAGGTGCTAAGTTCAGCTTAATCGCGGGCGTTACGTTATCGGTTCATCTTTTGATATCGACTGTATTTGCGCTGGAAGAAGTGCGTCCGCTATGGGCCAAGGTGCGCCAAGTAATTTTGCGGCCCATAAAAATCTAGAAGCCGCATAATTCTTCTTCTGTGCTACCTCTGTTATAATCATTCACTGTGAACCAAGAACATATCCGAAATTTTTGTATTATTGCCCATATTGACCACGGCAAGTCGACTTTAGCTGACCGCTTATTGGAAATAACCGGAACAGTTCTTAAGCGCGACATGAAGGCGCAGCTGTTAGACCGCATGGATCTAGAACGTGAAAAGGGAATTACTATTAAGCTCGCACCAGTACGCATGGAGTACAAGGGTTACGAGCTAAATCTTATTGATACACCGGGGCATGTGGACTTTAGTTATGAAGTGTCCCGTAGCCTCGAGGCTTGTGAAGGTGCGTTACTGGTTGTAGACGCCTCTCAGGGTATTCAGGCCCAGACGCTGGCTAATGTGTATTTAGCGATTGCTGCAGATCTGCAAATTATTCCAGTCATGAACAAGATAGATTTACCAGCAGCAGATGTTGAGCGCGTAGGTGCCGAGATTGTCAGTTTGCTTGGCTGCAAGTTCGAAGACATTATTCAGATTTCGGCTAAAACAGGGCAGGGCGTAGATAAAGTTCTAGAGCGCGTTGTCACCGATGTACATCCGCCGACTGTCTCTACGCTGCCAGAGACAAGAGCGCTAATTTTCGATAGTTATTATGATGATTACCGCGGCGTCATTTTGTACGTTCGCGTGTTTGACGGCGAAATTAAAAAAGGTGCTCAAATTAAAATGTTGGCCACTAGCGCTCCTGGTATTGCGCTCGAAGTCGGTGCATTGAAGCCTGAAATGACAGCAGGACAGGCATTAAAAACAGGTGAAATTGGCTATATTGTTACCAACCTCAAGACCACTCGTGACGCCAAAGTTGGAGATACCGTAACGCTTGCCGCTAGACCCGCGGCCGAGGCCCTCCCCGGTTACCGCAACGTGCAGCCCTTCGTGTATGCCGGATTCTTCCCGGAATCAAATGAGTATTATCAGGAACTCAAAGAGGCGATAGAAAAGCTTACTCTGAGCGACTCCGCCCTGCAATACGAACCCGAGAATTCTCCGGTGCTAGGTTTTGGTGTGCGTATTGGATTCTTAGGCCTGCTGCACATGGATATTATTCGCGAGCGGCTAGAGCGCGAGTACAACCTTGAACTTGTAGTTACAAACCCGTCAACTGATTATCAAATTACGCTGCTAAACGGCGAAGAGCTCGACATTAAAAGTGCGAGCGATTTACCTGACCCCGCAAAAATCCAAGAAATTCGCGAGCCGTGGATTCGGGGCGAAATTGTAGTTCCACAGGAATACGTCGGAAATGTTATACAGCTAATTGCTGCAAAACGTGGAATACACAAAAATCTGAGCTACATGGAGCAGCGTGCGCTCGTTAGCTTTGAAGCGCCGCTCGCAAATCTGCTAACAGATTTTTATGATCAGCTAAAAAGCTTGACCAGCGGTTATGGCAGCTTCAATTATGAACTTGATAGCTATCGGGCAGAAGATTTAGTACGACTGGATTTTTATGTTGCGGGTGAAATAGTCGGAGCACTGAGTGTGATGGTTCATAGAAGTGAAGCGCAAAGTTTAGGCCGAGAAACCGTTAGCAAGCTTAAGGAAGTCATTCCGCGACAAAATTTCCAGGTGGCTCTTCAGGCTGCCATCGGTGGCAAATTTATCGCCCGCGAAGACGTCAGTGGTTACCGCAAAGACGTTACGGCCAAGTTATACGGCGGTGACGTTACACGTCGCAAAAAGCTGCTCGCAAAGCAGAAAAAGGGCAAAGAGCGCATGAAACGATTTGGTAAAGTCGATATACCGGCTGAAGCCTTCACGATCATGCTAAAGCGCGACTAAAAAACGCAATCTAAAAGTTTATATACAAAAGTAATATTTTTCGCTGCGTGTCCAGTACAAATGAGTCATAGTAGGGGCATATAAATAAATAGAAAGGCCCGGATATGCATAATGACTCATATATTTCGCACTCCAAAATTCGGGGTGTAGCTAACCGTTTTCTGACAGTAGTAGGTCTAGTGTTGCTAGTTGTCCTTGGAGCACGAGCGCAATCACAACTAAGAGATCCGGCAATGGTTCAGGGAAAGCCAAGAATTGACGCTTCGCGGTACGGTACTGGCACTGCTGCGGATCTGCTTGCGTTCGGGTCAAGGGGCTTGTCGCCTCTTTCGATAGTACAGAATGAACATAAAGTTACTGCTAGCGACAGCAAGCCCCCTGAAGCAGTCAAAGAAACAAAATTTGATGAATCTAAAGTAACCGATAAAGCACCGGCGGTTGGCAGGGAAAATGCAAATAAAAAGCAGCCACCAGCAGTGACTGCTTCTACGTCTGCAATTAAGACAGCTGAGCAATCAAAGCGCCCATAACGGTCAGGCTGACTACGGCGTAGCCCGCATCAATTAGCCAAAGTCGACGTGGCCGTTTGGCAAATATGTAATTAAACCCTATGGCAGTCGCAACGAGACCGGAGGACAACCAGAGACCTACCCCTGCGCCAGATACCAAGTCCGTAGCCCGCGCGTAATCAATAAAATGGGCAAGTACATAGGATTGCGCAAATGACCCTGCAATCGCCAGTACGAAGCCAAGGCCGGGACCATTTTTTATATCATTTTCAGTAAGGTTTACGTCTTTCATCCATGCGGTGCCAAATACCCGCAGCGAATACCATACAAAACCAAGCGCCATTGGCACGATTGCAGCAATTAAGACCACTAGATAATTGATATCTGCAGTTTCCATTCGTCAGTCCCCCTCGTTATGTAGTGTCTTTATCTAAACGCCGGTTGTGCTAAAAATCAAGTTTTTAATTGTTGTGCCCGAAGATCAGAAATTATTTCGCCCGCATGTTCCTTGGGATCAACTTTTTCGTATACTTTTACGATTTTTCCCGATGCATCAATAAGATATGTATTGCGTAAAATGCCGTTGAAGTTTCGCCCGAAAAGGCTGCGTTTGCCCCACGCTCCATAAGCCTCTGTGACAGAACCGTCACTATCACTAAGCAGTGTAAAGTTGAGTTTGTGTTTGTCTGCAAACTTTCTGTGACTCGCGACGGAGTCTTTGCTTATGCCGATTACTTCGGCGTTTCCGTACTCGGCAATCAAGTCTCGTGAGTCCCTGAAATTACAGGCTTCTGTCGTGCAGCCGGGCGTGTCATCTTTAGGATAAAAGTATATAACTACCCAGCGGCCTTTGTAGTCTGATAATTGTTTTATGACTCCATTTTGATCGGGTAACGTGAACTCTGGGGCTTTTTTCAACAAGTTCTCCTTTGGTTAACAGGTCTAGTCTGGTATAAATGTACCATGAATAAACTGGAACATTTGACAGAATTCCAACGCTTACTTGAAGACTACGCGCCGTCAGATGTCAGCAAAAAGATATTGAAGCAGACCAACTTGGTTCTGCTTGTGGCGCCTACCTCCGCTGGACGCAATACAATTATCCGCGAGCTCCATAAGACGGGTGAATATAGCTACATCGTTTCTGATACCACAAGAATTCCTCGAGAGAACGACGGGATCATGGAACAAAATGGCGTGGAGTATTGGTTCAGGACCGAAGAAGAAGTGCTTGCGGATCTACGTGCCGGCAAATACATCGAAGCAGCTGTTATTCATCAGCAGCAAGTGTCGGGCATAAGCATTCGTGAGTTACAAAAGGCTAACGACAAAGATAAAATTGCAATCACCGATATTGAAATTGCCGGCGTGCATTCTATCGTCAGTCACAAGCCGGACACAAATGTAATTTTTGTATTGCCCCCCGGGTTTGAGGCATGGCAGGACCGATTAAAACACCGCGGTGAAATGACTCAAGAAGAATTAAAGCGTCGCATGGAAAGCGCATGTCAGGAACTTGCTGACGCACTTGAGCACGACTATTACACTTTTGTTATTAACGGTACTGTTGAATCCGCTACAGAACAAATACATATGTTGGCCAAAATGGGCTCAGTGGAGCGAGAAGAACAAAATCATGGCCGCAGGCTTGCCGAACAGCTGTATATCGAGACCCAGGCTTTTTTAAAATCTTTGTAGAATGTACCAATTGGCACTCTTGATTATTGAGTGCTAGGAACGTATAATTCAAACTATTATGACCAAACGTCAAGAAGAGATTTTACGAGCAATAGTAGAGCAGTATGCCGAGGTGGCGAGCCCAGTAGGCTCTAGCCTGCTTGCTAAGGTTTTTAACGTGTCATCTGCTACCGTTCGTGCAGAAATGGCGGAATTAGAGCGAATGGGCTTTATCCACCAGCCACATACAAGCGCAGGGCGAGTACCTACGGACAAAGGCTACCGTCACTACGTGAACGGTATAGTAGAAGGTGACAGCCCTCTCGCCATCGGACGCGCAGAGCGAGCTCTGTCGGCACGGGTAGAAGATGGCGGCATGCCGGAGCGCATGATCAGAAACGCCGTAGATACACTGGTAGAACTCACTCATAATCTTGGAATTGCCACTATCGGCAACCAGCTGTACATGAGCGGCCTATCTAATTTGTTTGGGCAGCCAGAATTTATTCAAAAGGGGCAAGTACAGCAGGTTGCCAGTTTGCTCGATAATTTGGAACCTTGGTTGCGTGAGGCTGCTCCAAATGAGCCACTAAGCGTATACATTGGCCGCGAGAACCCTATCGGTCGTACAGCGGGGTGCTCGCTCATTATTAGTCGTTTTAGAAGTCCGTATTCCGACAAAAGTTATATAGGGGTCTTAGGCCCTACGCGACAAAGCTATAGAGAAGTAATGACATTAGTTCGCCGCGCTGGTGAATCTTTAGAAGAGGTAATATATGAGTAAGAAAAAGCAGGAAAAGACAGAAGAATTACAAGTATTGGAGCAGCAAATAGCTGACCTGACCGAAGCGCTACAGCGAGAGCGTGCGGACGTCATAAATGTGCGTCGTCAGCATGAAGGGCAAATTGCTGGACTGAAAAATATGGTGAAAGTACAAATCGTACGCGATTTGCTGCCGGTAATTGATAATTTCGAGCGAGCACTCAAGCATGTGCCAAAAGATTTGGAACAAAATGACTATATTAAAGGTGTGCAGGGAGTAGTTAAGCAGTTCGAAAAGACATTGGAACAAATGGGCGTACAGCGCATCAAGACTGCTGGTGCAGCTTTTGATCCTAATTTGCACGAGGCTATTAGTATGGAGGACGGCGACGGCGAAACTGAGATAGTGTCTGAAGAATTACAGCCTGGATACATCTTGGATAGTGAAGTTATTCGGCATGCAATGGTTCGAGTAACACAAGGAACACTTAATGGAACAGACCAGTCAGCCGGATAGCTCTTTTGTGGTTTGCGCAGCCTGCCCGCTGAACAAAAAGCTCTACGATCAAGATGCCACAAGTAGAAGGCGGATACTGGAAAGTGTAGAGCGTATTGGCGAAGTGGTGAGCCAATCAGATAAATCCATGATTTATGGTGAAGCGCCGCCGTTTGTGACTGAAATACTGGAATCCGATGGAAATGAAGGTATACGTCGAGAAGCTTGGATTTGCAACCGTGTACGACGACTCGGATCTTGCTCCAAAATGATAGTTGTCTTTCCTCATCCGGAATACCTTTAGTAAAGTTCTGTTGGCACTCTTGACACACGAGTGCTAGTTTTTTATGATAGAATTGTTTTAGCACTCATGACTACTTACTGCTAACGAAAGGGAATAAATTTTATGGGAAAAATTATTGGAATCGACTTAGGAACCACCAACTCAGCCATGGCTGTGATGCAGGCTGGTAAGGCTGAAATTATTGCCAATTCCGAAGGTCAGCGCACAACGCCTTCTGTTGTCGCAGTTAACAAGAACGGCGAACGCCTTGTGGGGCAAGTCGCTCGGCGCCAGCAGGTTACTAACTCTGCAAACACTATTTATGAAGTAAAGCGCCTCATCGGTCGCAAATTTAGCGACAAAGAAGTTCAGCGTGACCTAAAACTCATGGGTTACGAGATCATCAAAAGCGGTACGAGCGTCAAAGTTAAAATGGGCGACAAAGAATACAGCCCTGAAGAAATTAGCGCAATGGTACTGGCCAAGCTAAAAACTGATGCCGAAAGTTTCTTGGGTGAACCTGTTACAGAGGCGGTAATTACCGTTCCTGCTTATTTTGACGATTCACAGCGCCAGGCTACTAAAGATGCAGGTAAAATTGCAGGACTAGAAGTAAAGCGCATTATTAATGAACCAACTGCTGCTGCTCTCGCATACGGTTTGGACAAAGCCGCCGGTAAAGACGAGAAAATTGCCGTGTATGACCTTGGTGGTGGTACATTTGACGTCTCAATCCTAGAGCTCGGTGACGGCGTATTTGAAGTAAAGGCCACAAATGGCGACACACACCTCGGTGGCGCCGACTTTGACCGCGTGCTCGTGAACCACTTTGTTGATGAGTTCAAAAAAGAACACGGAATCGACATTAGCAATGACAAGGCAGCCATGCAGCGTTTGCGAGATGAAGCAGAAAAAGCCAAGATTGAACTTTCTACTACAAATGAAATCGACATTAACTTGCCATTCTTAACAGCTGACGCAGATGGTCCCAAGCACTTTGAATACAAGCTTACCCGCGCAAAACTTGAGAGCTTGGTTGGTGAGCTTATTGCAAACACCGCTGGTCCTTGCGAAAAGGCCCTAAAAGACGCTGGACTTAAAGCATCCGACATTGATGCAGTAGTGCTCGTTGGTGGTATGACCCGAATGCCAGCCGTACAGGAAAAGGTTAAGCAAATATTTGGCAAAGATCCTATGAAGGGTGTAAACCCCGACGAAGTTGTGGCCATCGGTGCAGCCATCCAAGGTGGCGTGCTACAAGGCGATGTTAAAGATGTGCTGCTACTTGATGTAACGCCGTTAAGCCTTGGTATTGAGACACTTGGTGGCGTCGCTACTAAGCTAATTACCCGCAATACTACAATCCCGACCAGCAAGAGCGAAACATTCTCGACTGCAGCTGACAATCAGCCACAGGTAGAAATCCACGTTGTACAGGGCGAGCGTGAAATGGTCGCCGACAATAAATCTTTAGGACGTTTCGTACTCGATGGAATTCCCTCTGCTCCCCGTGGTATCCCACAAATCGAAGTTACCTTTAATATTGATGCCAACGGAATACTGAACGTTACTGCCAAAGACAAGGGAAGTGGTAAAGAGCAAAGCATTACTATCCAAAACAGTGGAAACTTGGACAAAGACGAAGTAGAAAAGATGGCCAAAGAAGCCGAAGCTCACGCTGAAGAAGACAAGAAGAAGCGCGAAGCGATTGAATCTCGTAACCAACTTGATAGCACGGTATATCAGGCAGAAAAAATGAAGTCTGACTACAAGGACAAGCTTGCAGAAGAAGACGTTAAAACTTTGGACGAAGCAATTGAAGCTGCCAAAAAAGTTGTCTCTGATGAAAAGGCTGAAAAAGAAGACCTTGAAAAAGCTGCCAATGATCTGACTGAGAAAATGATGCCTATAGGTGCCAAGATGTACGAGCAAAAGGATGAGGAAACCGCAGAAGCTGCTGATGCCGACAAAGAATCTGACACAGATGAACCTGTCGAAGGCGAAGTAGTAGACGATAAGAAAGAAGACTAATATGGAGACGAATCGGCCCGAACCCAGGGACGAATTCTTGGAGCACAGCCGCAAGGTTACTGAGTATTATGAGGGCGAGGTTCCGCCGACTGATAATAATCATGAACTCAATTTTGGAAGAATCCTACACGAAGATTCGTCCGTAGGGGTCCGTACGTACTCATCGGATGGCTTTGGTATTCCAGAAAGCACAGAACCTCTACAAAGCGGACAGGCGACCGAAATCGCTGCTCAAAATTTGCTACGAAAACAGCTTGGTATTGACGATTTACCGCACGAAAATCCAATATCAGAGTAAAATAGTTCTGTGTATGCCAATAAAGGACTAATTCATGAGAGACGGTGAACTAAATAATGCATTCTTAAACATCCTTATAGATGGAGGTGCGTTAACAGTTCCAGAAACAATTGCCGCAACGATTGAGCGTGTCTCTTACGATACTCGACTAGAAAAGGCATCACGATATATCCTCCAGGGATTGGGTGAATTAGAAGAAATGGAAATGTACAGTTATATAGAACTGGCTGCAGGTGTAAGTGAAGAATATGATATTGAACCGGAGCAGGTTAACGAAGCAATGACACTTTGCGAAGAAAGAATAGTTAGGGGTATGCATGGCTAAGCGTGATTATTATGAAGTTTTAGGTGTAGGCAAAAGTGCGAGCGCGGATGAAATCAAAAAAGCGTTTCGCAAGCTTGCTATTGAGTTCCACCCAGACCGCGGAGGAGACGAAGCTAAGTTCAAGGAAGTCAGTGAAGCCTACGAAGTACTCAAGGACGACAAAAAACGTCAGCGTTACGACCAGTTTGGCCACGCCGGAGTAGGGAGTAGTCATGCGAGCGATGGCAATCCTTATGGTGGCGGCTTTGGGGGCTTTAACCAGGGTCAAAACGTACACTTTGACTTCGGTGATTTGGGCCTAGGTGATATATTCGAAAGCTTTTTTGGCGGTGGTAGTACCCGTACATCTAGAGCGCAAGCCCGTGGCCGAGATGTGGAAACAACTTTAGAAATTACTTTTGATCAGGCAGTATTTGGAACTGAAGTTGAACTGAATCTGAATATTGAGGATACGTGTGAGCATTGCAAAGGCACGACAACGGAGCCGGGTTATGAATTAAAGACCTGTGACGAGTGTCAGGGAAAAGGCCAAGTTGTGAACGTGATGCGTACGGTATTTGGCAATATCCAGCAAGCCACAACGTGCCCAAAGTGTAATGGCCGCGGCAAAATTCCTGAGAAAATTTGTAGCGTCTGTAGCGGCAAGGGTACTCAGCGTAAAACTCAAAAAGTTGCACTCAAAATTCCTGCAGGTATTGACGATGGCGCAACTATACGATTGCGTGAGCGCGGTGAAGCGATAGCTAATGGTCCCAAGGGCGATCTGTACGTGAACATCCGCGTAAAGCCGCACAAAAAATTCACGCGCGAAGGCGATATTATTTTAAGTGAGGAAACTGTCGGCATGGTGGATGCGGCCTTGGGTACAGAGATAGACGTAGAAACCGTAGATGGTCCTATTCGCATGAAAATACCAGCGGGTACTCAGAGCGGCACCGACTTTAAGCTATCAGGCCATGGCGTACCGCACCTTAAGGGGAGTACAAGAGGGCCTCACATTATTACATTAACAGTAGAGACTCCCGTTAAGCTCTCAAAAAAGCAAAAAGAGCTCCTAGGCGAACTGCGTAAAAGTTATGGCTCAAAAAATAAGCTCTGGTAGAACTATCTTTGGCTACGAGCAATTACAACTCGGTCTTTGCCTTCGCGCTTTGCTTCGAACATAGCGCCGTTGGCGTGATGGTACGCATCTTCAAAGTCTAGCGATGGATCTATTAAATCAACCCCAATACTCATGGTGACTGCTATTCCAAACATATTTTTTTCTGAAACTAGTCTTCTTAACTTTTCCGCCAATGCTTCGCTCTGGTCAAGATCTGTTTCAGGAAGAATTAAGATAAACTCATCTCCATGTGCGCGTCCTACATAATCAGTGCGACGAACATTACTCTCCAGTAGCTTACCTATAGATCGAAGGAGTTTGTCTGCCCGGCTGTGACCCAGCTCTTGATTTATGTCTTTAAAATTATCAAGATCTGTAAACATGATGGCACCGGGTTTATGATTTCGTCGTTGTGCGGCAGCGGTTCGTTCGTATGCATCCTCCAGCCCTCTTCTGCCCAGCAGCCCAGTCAGTGGGTCTCTGCTGAAAGCTTCTGACAATACTTGTATATCTTGATAGATACCAGTGGCGTAGGCTTCTGTCTCGGCCAGCTTTTCCAATAGCCAAATGTTGCTATGTTGTAATTCATGAATCTTCAGTTTAGATTCAGTTGATTTCTGTTGATTTATAAATTACTCTGCAGCACGTCTCCCAAGCTGATAGCCAATGTCTGCATTTAATGCTTCAAACGTGTCTTCGTATGCAGTGCGTTCCAGAGGCCTATAAATATCCATCACGATATAACAACACAAAACGCTAGCAATATCAACCGCTATGTTTTGTTTCTGGTCATTTTCTCAGCTCATAATTGCCGATAGGTTATATGTACAAAAATGTATTTATAGCTAATAATGAAGATTAATGAAGAAAAATAAATCATCCGAAAACGGCTTTATTACTATGATCGTAATGATGATAGTTATCCTAATTGCCGCTATCACGGTTGTATACCTTCGGGTGCTCAAGGTGCAGCAGGGCTAAGGCTATTGCAAAATAAGCATAATCGTGGTATAATCAACCCTATGCCTAATGCAAATATAATACTTGGCGCTTTCGAATCCGTTGAATTCCCAGAGTTCAACATGAGCGTTAAGGCCAAAATTGATACTGGTGCTTATACCGGTGCACTTCATTGTACCCGAATAACAGAAAGTACTACCCCCGAGGGACAATTACTGCGTTTTTCCCCATTTGATCATCCGGAAACAGCAATCGAAACAGCCGACTTTGTTGTGCGCCATGTAAAAAGTTCAAACGGCGAACGCCAAACTCGTTACTTCATTAACACAGAAATATTTATTCAGGGTGTTACGTATCCAATTATTTTAAGCTTGGCTGACCGTAGTGAGATGAAATGGCCGGTGCTCATAGGACGACGTTTCCTGCGACAGAATAATTTCTTAGTTGACGTAAACAAGCGGGGCACTGTACGCTTGGCGAAAGGAGCCTCATCATGAAAATTGCAATCCTATCCAAAGGTCCCGGAAATTTTTCCACTAAGCGTCTTGTTGAAGAGGCTCGAAATCGTGGGCACGAAGTTATCATTGTTGACTACACAAAATGTTATATGACCGTAGAGCGCAGCAACCCTGTTGTGCGTTATGAAGGTATGGATTTATCAGATATTGATGTTGTAATCCCACGTATTGCTGCCAGCATTACAAAATATGGTACAGCGGTTTGCCGCCAGTTTGAGATGCAGGGCATATTTGTAACCAGCAGTTCAATCGCCATTACCCGATCACGCGACAAACTACGGTCCATGCAAATTTTGGCCCGAGCAGGGGTAGGGATTCCTAAGACTGTATTCTCACGCGAAACAGCCGAGTTAAACGACGTTATCGGACAGGTTGGTGGTGCGCCACTTATTATCAAAGTAGCACGCGGAACTCACGGTAATGGCGTGGTCCTGGCGGAGACGAAAAAAGCTGCCGAAGCTGTTATGCAGGCCTTCTATGTAGAAGGTGTGAACTTCCTGGTTCAGGAATTTATTAAAGAATCAGCCGGTACTGATATCCGTGCGTTCGTAGTTGGCGGTAAAGTTGTGGCTAGCATGAAGCGACAGAGCCTCGACGATGATTTCCGTTCCAACTTGCACCAAGGTGGTGAGGGTCGCTCAATCAAACTTACCGACGAAGAGCGTAAGACCGCTCAAAAGGCTGCCAAGGCAATGGGACTCCCGATCTGCGGAGTCGACATGATGCGCAGCGACCGTGGCCCTTTGGTGCTTGAAGTTAACTCCAGCCCTGGATTTGGAATTGAAAAGGTCACCGGCCGAGACGTAGCCGCTAAAATTTTGGACTACATCGAGCAGAACGCCAAGGGTAAGCGACGCCGTGACCGTGTCGGCGCTTGACAGAAAAATAGCCTGGTTTGTAGCCTCAATCATTACTATTATTTTGTGTATTGTTGCATTGGTGTCTTTCGTGAATGCGCCAGCACGGACAATCTCCTATGGAGATAGCGTTGCTAATGTTTGCTTTGAGCCGTATCCGGATTTCACGGCCGGCAAAACTAGATATGCAAGTGGCGCTGATCCCAAGAAATGTAGGTTATACCTAGAGCGCGTCAGCACTGATGAAGCCCGAGCGAAAGGTCTTTCAGGCCGAAAAGAGCTCAGCATAAATTATGGCATGCTGTTTGAGTTTGACGCGGCAGGGACGCACTGTATGTGGATGAAGAGTATGAACATTCCCATAGATATGATTTGGGTAAATGAAGAAAAGCGAATAGTAAAAATCGAAGCAAATGTTTCGCCTTCAACATACCCCGCTAGCTTTTGTAATACTGATTCCAGCGCCCAGTATGTGATTGAAACAAATGCCAAAGTAGCCGAATCATTAGGGCTAAAAGTAGGGCAGCAAGTTACCTTTTAACGCTTGTGCTATATTTAAGGCATGACCGCCTACATTATTTTAGGCATAGTGCTGGCAACACCGTTGCTTCTCGGCATATTGCTCCGCGTTAACACGAGCCATTTATTCTTTAGCCTAATGGCTGGGGAATTGTTGTCTCGCTATTTCACGGATGACGCTGAGCTTGTGATGCGG
>JBBQKK010000013.1:0-15947 GCA_038326785.1 Saccharimonadales bacterium (SeqCode)
CTCAGTCCCCCACCCGATTGGATTGCCTCACGCTCGTCTTCCGAAATTACCCCATCACCATCGGCGTCGTCGCCGTATACTATGGTGTCGGTATTTTCATTAACTAGCGCTATGTTATCAAGCACAAAGCTTTTATTATCAAAAAGAAATTTACATCCCAGTACCGAATCATCCGCAGTATAGCCATCTATAAAACTCCTCGTGTTGCTTAAGTATTCCAGATCACGACCGAAGGGATAGAAGTCGTTATTCCAGTTATCAAAATCATCTACACCTCCGCTGGAGAAATCTAGGGGGATATCACCTAGATAAATTCTATTAGTCTGAAAACCTGAACCATCTGTTTCTCTAAGCCAGGGCATATCGTCATCATCAAGATTATCTCGAAAAACAAAGTAATGAGTTTTCCCGCCTATATCTGCCTGAAAGTCTTTGTCCTTGTCTAGGGCGGCAGTGCTGCTGGTCTTTATGTCATAGCAGATGTTGACCAAGCGTGATAGTCGGGTGCTGGTAAGTTTTTTTGCTGGTGAACCAAGTGCGTTTACGCGATTCTGCAGTTCCCTTACCCAAGCATCGCGTTTAGGCTTTACTGTTTCGTTATCTACCGATGAAGTTAGCTGTTCATTTCCCGTCAGTTTCTTTAAGAAAAACTTATTTTGTTCTGTTTCGGTATTCGCGCTTGGTTCAAGTATTTTGATTGCGTTGGCGAGGACGGTTTTACAGCTCTGCACTCCATTATTGCTGTCCCTGTCAAACCCGACTACTATATGTTCGCCTGTATAGTGACCATCATGGAAAAAATCACTGAAATTGTCCATATCATCGTCGGTATCGAGGTGTTTGTCTCCCAAGCATTCAATTAGCGTAGAAAGTACGCGTCTTTGCACGTCTTGTTCATAGGTCGCAGTCGCGCCTACAGGTGTGCTGCTAGACACCACTATAGTAAACACCAAAAGTGTGGCAGAAATAGCCGATGCAAAACGACGCTTAAACATTGGTCTCATTGTAGCAAACATAAGAGCGAATACAATTAATAGTCCGCCCCTGATTATCCAAGAGGCGAACTTTTTTGTGATCGACTACTAAGTTATGGATTTATCGGATAGGGGTAGCCAACTACTATTGGCCTGTCTTCTGGCAAATCGCTGTCTGGTGACTGGAACCCAGTCGCAGACGCAATATCCCAGACTGCTGTTATCGACGAGTCGGGACGGACCGGGTTGGTGACTTCGAGTGTTACTCGTATGACACTATCGCCAATGTCCTCGGTTCCTATGACATTGATTCGCATGGCAATATCTTCAACGAAGTCTACCGTACTGACACCAGCATCACTGTTACGAAATACTTCTGTTTCCGTTAGAAAAAATCGGTCAAATTCTTTTTCGGTATCGGGGTCAGGATTGTCGCCAATAACGTAGCTTTTATATTGGCCCCGAAGTTCCTTGCCTTCACTTACGATGCCCCGGTAAATGTTTGTGCTGATGTTCTGAACTATAGTCTCGATGGGTTCACCAAATTTAGTTTCTTTGGGGATGAATTCACGACTGTACCATGGTGTTCCTTCGACAATCATGTCATTCTCGTCATGGATCTCGGCGGCAATAGTGGTATCAGTAACTTCAGTAGGCTGTTCGGCAGATTCAGTTATTGTGCGACTAGCCTCTTCCCCGCCCTGTAGTTTAGTAACCCCGAAAATGCTCGCACCCGCAGCTACCACTCCAAAAATTCCAACTGCTATTTTTTTAGCTATTGGCGATCCACCACGCTCTAGTGTTGTAGATACCGGTTTCGGCGCTAGTTCTGGGGGTTGAACTGGTTGAGTTACAGTGGTAGACTCATATCTTGTGTCTTGATCAGGCACATCATGTTGCTCGGCAGTTTCTTGTGTTGGCGCACTGCTGTCGAGCAATTCTTGGTTATTAAATAGTGTTTGCTGCTCATCGATCGGGAATCGATCGGGGCGGTCTGTTAGTGACATACTTGTTCCCTTTCTTGATTAGGGTTTAGCCCACCTTACTATTAGAAAGTCATAAAGTAAAGCTTATATTAAATTATAACATATTATGTCAATTATGTCTAGACGTTATTTCATTTTAGTTGCGTAGTAGGTTTTTTCAGGATATAGTTGCATTAAATGTTTGGCATCAAAAAATTAAAACTTGTTCTTATAATAAGCGGTCTCTTTTTCAGCCTTGGATTACTACCGCCAACAGCCGTAGCAGCCCAAACTGGTGGAGGCGTTGGTGAATTAGAAATTAACGATCCACAAGCTCAAGGTGGCCATAAGGAATGTGGCTCGGGTACTGCTTCCTATAAGCCCTTTATTGACATCGGTTGTCGAGGTGAGGGTAATCCTATTTTAGATATGACGTTCGCATTTATCAGGTTTCTTTCTGTAGGAGTTGGGCTAGTACTTATTGGCTCGACTATTGTCGCGGGTATTCAATACACTGCGTCCAGAGGAGATGTGGCCGCGACAGTAAAAGCCGTAGAGCGCGTCCGTAACACCGTAATTGCCCTTCTGCTATATATATTCGCTTATGCGCTGTTAAATTGGTTAGTTCCCGGAGGAGTATTTTACTAATGAAATTTTTACTACATTTAGCTGCTACGAGCTGCAATCCTGCGGGCGGTGGTTTATTCGGATTTCCTAAATGGTATAAGTATTTACAAGGAATTGAGTCGGTAAACGCCGAGCAAGATACGATATGTTCGCCTCACATAACGAGTATTAATGATGTTTGGTTGATAGGGGCTGCGATTATAGACATGCTGCTACGATTGGCGGTACTGCTGGCTATAGGATATATCGTCTATGGGGGTGTTTCTTATATAAAGAGCCAAGGTCAGCCTGATCAAACGGCATCTGCGCAAAAAACAATCCTAAATGCGGTTGTAGGCTTGGTTATAGCGATAGCGGCTACTGGTCTGGTTACGTTTGTCGCGGGGAGATTTAAGTAATGGACAAATTCATTTCTAATTTGTATGTGTTTGGAGCAACTTGCGTTGATGGCGGTCGTGATGACCTGACAGGGCTACCCAGGGTTTGTGCAACCGATTCAGCCGTAAGGTCGGGCTTGCAGCTGCTTTTTGGTGTTGTTGCGATCGTTACTGTCATATACATAATGATTGCAGGAATAAAACTCATGGTTGATCAGGGTGATCCGCAAAGCGTGGCAAAATCTCGGCAGTCGATAATTTACGCAGCGTTGGGTCTGGTGATAGTGCTAACTGCTGAAATAATTGTGACTTTCGTATTGGGTAGGTTATGAGAAAGACTCTTGCATCACTTTTGGCAGCCGCTCTAGTGTTCGTCCCCTTGCTTACGGTGGCTGGATCTGTGTCAGCTGTGGACTTATTACAGCCTGCTTGTGATCAGGCGAAAGTGACAAGTCCCAATACAGAACCTGGAATTTGTGAGGATAATAAGACGGATGATGCAGGTAACCCTATTACCGGACTTCTCAAAGTTGTAGTAAATATGCTTTCTTTTGCGGGCGGTGTTATCGCCGTTATTATGATAATTGTTGCCGCACTGCGATTTACGACATCTGGTGGGGATTCCTCGAGTATAGCTGCAGCTAGGCGTAGCCTAATATTTGCGATTGTTGGGCTAGTTATTGTTGCAGTTGCTCAATTTGTCGTTCCTTTTGTTATAACAAGAATTTAGGAGAAATACATGAAACATATAATCAGGCTCTTCCGCTCAGTCACAGTATCTATCATTGTGTTGCAGGTGTTTTTGATACCCGCAGTACCCGTGCATGCGGGACTGTTCGATGGTGCAAAAGGAGAGGCTTGCCGGGGTGCTGCCCTGCAGGAGTCAGGCGCCGCGCAGTGTGACTCTACATCCGCGGAAACGAGCGTTAATAAACTGGTGGTTAGTGTCGTGAATATTTTGTCATGGATAGTGGGGGTAGCAGCGGTTATCGCCATAATAATAGGGGGCCTACGCTTTATACTTGCGCAAGGTGACACTAATGGAGTCGCAGCAGGAAAAAATACGGTTATATATTCGGTAGTGGGGCTGATTATAGTTGCAATGGCTCAGTTCATAGTAAAATTTGTGTTAACTCGACTTTAGGTATTGCCGCTCTTGCGGAGCATCGTTAATATATGGTATAAGTAATCTGACAATAAGAAAGGTCTTGTATGATTCAAACAATAAAAAGAAATATCATTAACCTCGTAGCCACTGCCTTAATGGTTGTGCCTATGCTTGCGCCCGTAGCAGTACACGCACAGGCAGATATTCAAGGCAATTTATGTGCTGGCGGTAACCTTAAGGTTGGTCAAACACAATGTGACGAGCAAGGTGCCGAAGCACGAGTTAATGGTCTTCTTACGGATGTAATTAATATTTTCTCATTAGTGGTAGGTGTGGTTGCGGTTATCATGATAATCATTGGTGGCCTTAAGTACATTATGTCTGCTGGTGATTCCGGAAACATTACCGGTGCAAAGAACACTATCCTATATGCGATTATCGGACTAGTGATCGTTGCAATGGCTCAGTTCATTGTACGATTCGTTATCGCTCGCGTAGGCGCCTAGTCTGTCGCGATTTTAAAAAAACGCCCCTCTCGGGGGCGTTTTTGTTTGCATAAAAAATCCTGAGGGGATACCCCGGGATTTTAACTATTCGTTACTATGACTACAGAACTTGGATCTTCTTAACTGAATCCTGCTTCATCTTTGTGAAGCTGATTGTCAGAACTCCGTCCTTTAGTACTGCTTCAATCTCGTCTTCTTTGACTGGTACGGGTAGCGCTATGCTGCGAGAGAATTCACCCCAGTAACATTCCTGAACAAAGTAGTTCTCTACGTCGTCCTCAGTGCCAGCGGAAAGTGTACCGCGAATGCTAAGCGTATTGTCCGCAATGCTGACATCAAGATCATGCTTGTTTACGCCTGCTGTACGGGCCTTTACTACAAGGCGCTCCTTGGTTTCGTAAACATCAACTGCCAACTGTCCTGGTACGGCTTCTTCCTCGTCCCAGTCGTCTTGAGCGGCCATTGGCTGCTGTTGTTGTTGAGGCTGGCCTGTGCCATCGTCTACAAAATCATCTTCACCCAAGAAAGCTGCTGTTAGTTCGTCTTCCATCAGTAAGTCTTCGTCGCGGCCTCTGCGTGCCATAATTGTTACCCTCCAGCTTATTCCCCACTCTGCCTGTTAGAGCTTGTGGGTTCCCTAGTAATTTAGACCAGGGCATTTCCGTTATTGTAAGTGTTTTCGAGATTTGCAATTTTTGTTAAGTCTAAGTATAGCTTAGTTATTACAAGAGGTGCAACCGAAGTAATCATATTTACAACACATTAATAACAACATGGCACCCTAGATATGAATCAATTTTGAAATTAAATCGGTGTTCACTTCGGTGAAGGTATAGTAAATACATGTCCCTGCTCGAAAAGTTTGTAAGCGTGGTGGCTCCGCATTCCTGTATAGTTTGCGAGCGCGAGCCGTTACTTTTGTGTAATGAATGTCGCGAAGTAGTCCTTCCGCGCCTACCCGACCGCTGTTTTCGCTGTCACGCGCTGAGAGTGGACAGCAAGGTGTGTCGTTCGTGTAGAAGTTCTACCGCGGTGTCCCACATGTGGGTTGGTACCGAGTATGTATCGCATAGCAAGGCTTTAGTGCGCTCTCTGAAGTATGAACGTGCGCAGGCGGCCGCAAAAGTAATGGCGATAGTGATAAGTGAGGCACTCCCCTATCTTGACGAAGCAGTCGTAGTTACCGCTATTCCGACGGCTAGCTCGCGAGTTCGCCAGCGTGGTTATAATCATGCGCGGCTTATAGCTAAGGAATTGGCTGATATTAGAGGCCTGCACTACGCAGACACGCTACATCGAATGGGCCAGACGCGACAAGTGGGCGCAACACGCAAGCAGCGCTTTGCACAGCTGCAAGGTATGTTCAGGCCGCGTAATGAGTATTTGCTCCAAGAGGCTACTATTCTGCTCGTAGATGATGTTCTGACGACTGGCGCTTCTATGCAGGAGGCAGCAAAAACGCTACGATTCGCCGGAGCCAAGCATGTGTACGGGGTTGTCTTTGCGCAGAAAAAGTGAGGAGTTTAAGGAGAGGGATACTCATGCGAGCGATATAGTCCGCAATTAATGATACTTAACTTGTGCCATGAGTCTTAGCGCTAGTCTTAAATAAAAAAGACCTACCCTATTGGCAAGTCATTTTTATTTGGCGGAAGGGGAGGGATTCGAACCCTCGGTACCGTTGCCGGCACGACGGTTTTCAAGACCGTTTCCTTCAACCACTCGGACACCCTTCCCTGGTGTATGGATCTGAGAGAGGGATATCGGCCTTTGGCCTCTTCCGCTCAAGCATGCTCAGAATAAATTCTTGTGCGTGCCCTCGCTTCACCGAACCCTCCGCTTCGCGGATCGGGCTCTCATATCACTCTAACAAGTTTTGTTGCCAGACCTTCGTGGCCTAGCTACAAAACTTGGCGGAGAGAGAGGGATTCGAACCCTCGCGGGGACTCTCGCCCCCCTAACGATTTAGCAAACCGTCCCCTTCAGCCACTTGGGTACCTCTCCTCGTCAAAGCGTTACCTTCGGGCAGTCTATTTGCCGGTAAAACAAGTTTGCCGGCAAAAATAACTCCCCGAACAAGTCTTTTCCTCTCAAAATCCCAAACAGCAGTCAAGCTGCTTGGTTTGATATTTTGGCTTACTCACTTGCTAACAGAGGGAGATTATAGCAAATCAGATAAAACATTGCGACATCAAAAGATATGTATTTAAAATTAAGTTATTAAGGAGGCTCTATGAAAGTAGTAAAAACGGTTAGTTTGGGGGTTATAACGGGATTGTTTACAGTGGCAGTGCTTTTAATATTGTTGCTGCTCAACATCGCTGATTTTCGTGAAATTATAGATAATGGAAGTCGAGCGCTCGCGATCATTGGTGTAATCACTTTGTTTGCGGCGAGTGTTCAAGGGGTGGTTCGGCTGAATCACTAGAAAGCTTCTGAATTGATACCGCTATAAGGTACAATACGCTTATGGAAGAGGGCAATTCATCTCAGCAGCAAGGCTGGGTCTATGACAATAGCGATCCGGCTGGGTCGAATCCTCAAAGCTTTGAAGAAAAATCCGTATCGTGGACGGCATCTGAATTTATTGCCCACGAAAAGGACACAAACTGGTTTGTAATGATGGGGCTAGCAGCTGGTGTCATAGTCATACTTACATTCTTGATAACTCGTGACTTAGTTTCTACAATCGTGGTGCTCGTCATGCTCGTAATTTTTGCCGTCTTTGCAAATCGCAAACCACGCATCCTCCCCTATCAAGTTGATATGGTGGGAGTTCACATTGGTGACAAGACGTATCCCTACGATGAACTAAAAACTTTTTCACTCATTCAGGAAGACGGTGTCAGGTCTATAAATATCGTTCCGCTCAAGCGATTCCTTCCGCCAATTAGCATTTACATGGATCCTGAGGACGAAGACAAAATTATAGATGTTCTGTCGTCTTATTTGCCATTTGAGCAGCGAGAGCAAGAGCTAGTCGACCGACTGATGCGTCGGCTGCGCTTTTAGGCAAAAGGACTAGCTTTTATCTGTTATTCATGGTAATATTTGCATTGTATTTTCTGCTTCTTTGCAAATAAGCAGGGCCCTAGGCCTCGAGCCACCCGCCCTGTCGCGAAGACAAACATGCACCCGTAGCTCAGCTGGATAGAGCGTCAGTTTGCGGTACTGAAGGTCGTACGTTCGAATCGTGCCGGGTGCACCAAATAAAGAGTCGGTCCAAGGACCGGCTTTTTATTTGTCCCTGCGCGGTTCGAACGGTAGTGCGAAGCACAAGTTCGATAAGCAAAGCCACGCGCAGAAGCTTGCTTCGAGCATGGCTGTAGGTTATATGAAATAATCGTGCACGGCTGGGTCCGCCTGCCTACCCTTCCCTTCGACCAAAATAATACCCAGAAGCGTGCACCGTGTGAATTAACGGTTCGTCGTATATTCCGGCTAGTTTCATACGTAGTCTTCTTATGTAAGCGTCGAGCCGATTACTGGTATGGCTATCGTCGATGCCCCATACTTCTTCGAACAGTGTATTTCTCTTTATGGGCCTGGGAGAGTGCTGCATAAGTCTGCTGAGTAAAATTGTTTCAGTAGGAGTCAGGCCAACAGCTTGCGAATCGTTGGTAACTTTTCGATCATGCACATACAAAGTTATGCCAGACGATTCTAGCGTGCCAACAGAAAAGTTACGCTTATATCGCCGTTGCATTGCCTGGAGGCGGGCGTGCAATTCGTTAAAATCAAACGGCTTTTTCAAAAAATCATCAGCGCCAGAATTCAGCATTTGTACAATGTCCGTTTTTTCATGATTGCTAGATAAAACTAAGATTGGAGCCAGAAATCCTTTCTGCCGCAATCCCATGCAAACGGTCATCGCGCATTGTGATATCTGGTCTTTGTCTAATATCATGCAGTCTATATCCTGACTGGAGGGTAAGTTGCTGAGGCCATCCCATGAACTATTTTTAGAAACCACATAATTGTGGCGATTAAGCTTATGCAATAATTCTGGCCGTAATTCGCCCGTGCCTCCAAGGACTAGCAGTACTGTCTGGTCGCATGGTTTACGCATTAATATCTCGGGAGTTTTTCATAAAATACTTTAATTTAAAAACTATATTTATTAAAAAAGTATAGCTTGAATTGTTGTTTGTTATTGCTCTTCCGTAACTAAAATCTTCAAATTTTCATAATCTGTTCATTTTCATAATATATAAGCGGACAGTCGCCTGTTGTGTTACGCATGGGCTATTGCCGGTAACGTACTGGTATAATTTCTACCAAGGAAGAGTGGCTGAGCTGGTTGAAGGCGCACGACTCGAAATCGTGTATGCGGGGTGACTCGTATCCAGGGTTCGAATCCCTGCTCTTCCGCCAAATAAAAATGACGTGCCAGAAATGGTAAGTCTTTTTTGTTTGCTGGCAGGGTTGAGAACCCGTACGGCGAAGCCGGGGCGAGTGACGCGTGACTACTGAACTTTTTCGTCCCTACCTGAGTCTGCGTTAGTGGCTGGGGTATCAAGCCTAGTTGAAGATGTCGCATTAGTGGAAGCAATGGGGGTTCCTGCAGTTATTGGCTCCATGTGATCTTGGGCCTGCATAATTCGAAGAACGCCGTACAGTAAAACACCAATGGCTATGTACGCAAGGCTGAACCTAATCAGGTAGCTATTAAATTCGATAGACAGTGATCTGAAAATAGACACAACTGCTTGCTGGAACTGCCCTTCGGCAAATTGTGAAATACTGCCTCCAGGTTTATTCATTTGTGCAAAAAAGTACCCCAGTATCAAGGTGCTCACGAGCAAAAATATACCTGTTCCAGCAAAGGTGGTGGCAATACTCCGCACCCCAAAGCGACGTTTTTCATGAAGTGGCACAGTAACAGCAGCAGCCACAAGTGCTACGGTGGCTAGAATCCAGGGCAATTTCTTTAGCGTTTGCATAGCGCCTGGTGCACCACTAAGTTGCTGTGCAAAGGTCTGGCCCGATTCATCAGCCGGCATTGTCTCTGGAGTGATCACCGGTTTTGGTAAAAACTCTTCTGACGTTTGGATTTCATTTACAACTTGGGCTTGCACCATTGCGGCAGTCACTCCGGGTGGCTGACACGGAACATTGAAGGGGTCAATGGATGGATCTAGCGACTGCAATTGCCCAATTGTACAGGCAGGCAGGCTATTGAAACGGCGAACGGCAAAATCCCCTACCCCAGCTGCAAAAGTTTGTTTTGCATCGCCAAAATCTACAGAGAATTTTGGTTCAGCGGTTGTGCCGTCGAGCCATGCGTATGTACCGTCTATAACTTGTTCCAGATTATTTTGCAGTAACTCCGGCGGAAACGCTTTCTTGGCGGCCGACTGAATTTCGGGGTCAGATAATGGGAAGCTTTGGCCTTGCACTTGATTTTCTGATGCATCAATCGAAGCCTGCAAGACGCTGTCAACAAAGCTGTCGTATAACTTGCTGTCGACTATGGACTGTTTGAGCTGAGCAGAAGTACCAAGTACCAATACGGCCGCACCGACGAGCGCTAAATTAAATAACGATAATTTTAGGATGGATGAGCTTAGCACCCGAGCTAGTTTTTTCATAAGCTTATTGTACGCTAATTGTTAGGCTGGACGCTAAGGGCGCTATCGCCCTTACTTTCTTCGGAGTTTTGCTGCAATACTTCGATCTGGCTGGTGGCAAAACCATCATTTTGAACCATAAGCCGCACAACTGCGGACACTTGCTTGGTAGTTTCGTCCAAATAGAGTATCTGGAATTGCATTGTTACACCTTCGTTTTCAGGTGATTTTTCAAAAGTTCTAAATCCAGCACCACCGGCGGTGCCAAGAGTAATAATACGATTTTCCTCGTCAACCTTGAATTTATGAGAGTGGCCTGTGATTATCCAGGATTTATCCTCTTCCCCAAGGGCGCTGCGCACCCGTTCGGCGGCCACTGGGCTGTGAACCACTGTTATGTCGGACTGAGCTATGCGGGCGCTGCTACCTAATGAGTCACCCAGATCGCATATCATTTGGTACTCTTCCTGCTTTGATGACCGTGCGCCTGGGCTTACGGTCTTGACAGGGTCGGAGTTGCCTATGATTTCGAGTGTTGCTTCCCCTGCGTTCGCAAGTACGGGTTCACCGGTCAGTACAGTGACATTGGGATTGCTGACGGTGCGCAGCGTATCGTTACCGTCGTGATTCCCTAAAACTGTATACACGGGAACGCCTAAGTCCCCATAATTTTCCAGTCCCATAGAGCAGTTTGCGTTAAACAGTGCAGCTTCCGTTTGCGGTTGGTCCCATTCGCTCATGTCCCCGGCATCGATAACCATCTCTATGTTTAGGCGATCAATAATAAGCTTCATGCGTTCGAGCGTACAGGGACGGCCATGAATATCCGATACGGCTAAAATAGGAATAAGATTACTGTCAGCTAGTGGTATTTGTTCAGCGTTATTCGCGGTTGCGAGCATATTATTGAGCCAGTTGGTGGCCTGTTCGCTCGTTTGTTTGTAGCGGTCTACAGAAAATATGGTGCCGTTTACAAAGGACATTACTTCTTCCAGGGAGTTGCTATAGGTCGGCTTTTGTAAATTCTCCTCATCAAAGGTTTGCCAAGTCAGTCCGGCGCCAGCTGCCGCCAGGCTAGCAGTGGTTGCAACACCTATCGCACCCATTTTCCCGATTCTTTTAAGTCCTCTGCGGCGAGCCACATCCATAAGCGCCTCGCTACCTGCGATGGCTGCCGTTCCGCCGATAAGGCCTATCAGCCCACCCCTGGCTGCTGCTGTTGCGCTTAGTTTCTTTAGATCAACCAGAGCGTCCTCTTCAAACTTGCTCGGTTCAAAGGTTTGGAACTCGCTTTGCAAAGACTCTACATTTAAATTTGGTATCTCCTTCAGTTCAAAATCCATGCCAAATGGTCCCATGCTGGGCTCGAGTGTTGCCGGGCCGACTAGTGGTACTTCCCCGCTGACTTTGCCGCTACCGAGTGTTAAATGAGCCTCAACTCGTGCGGGGCCGATTTCATCGTGCGTAGTTGCCAGCTGGCTGCTGAGGGCAAAAGAAAAACCAAGACCCCCAACAACGGCTCGCCTGGCCCACTTCCCTGCCACGCTAGCAATATGCCAGTTTATTTCCCTGTGTTGTGGCTGAGCAACACTTTCGGGCTGTGCTGCTCGTAATTCCCCTTCTCGGTCCATGTTGGCCTTATAGTAGACCCCTTTGTATAAAATATCGAGACTAAGAAATACAACAATTCTCGCCGGTATATAATAAATGTATGCAAGACAGTATTTTTGCCAAAATCATTAAGGGAGAGATTCCCTGCCACAAAGTTTATGAAGACGAGCACGCGCTCGCATTCCTAGATATTTACCCTTCCCGGCCAGGACACACGTTAGTAATTCCAAAAGTACAAGTTGATCATTTGTGGGATTTGGAAAGCGCGGATTATCAGGCACTAATGGATGCGTGCCAAAAGGTTGCCTTGCGCTTGCAGCAAGCGCTTCCCTGCGAGCGGGTCGGCGCCAAAGTAATCGGCTTTGACGTGCCTCATGCACATGTACACCTCATCCCGATTAGGTCCATGGATGACTTCGAGGATAAGGGCGACATGCAGTCCGAGCCGGACCATGCTGCTCTAGCCTCTATGGCTGAAAAGTTAAAGTTCGAGTAGTATAAGCATATGTTTTCAAATGCAACTGTAGCTTTATTGGTCGCCATCGGCTTTGGTGGCTGGGTATATGCAAAAACTCAAAAGCACACCGGCAACAACACGCAAACTTCCCTCATCGTAGCGGTCTTGTGTGCTGGTTTAGCTTTTTTGACTGTATTTACCATCATGGGCTTTATCCCCAGTAACTAGACAATAACTAGCCTTTTAATACTAATTAGACTCGCTTTTCAGCAATTTAACTGGTACTATTAGGCGCATATGAATGAGGTGGGATTAGGAAAAGCGCTGCAACAAGCGCGTCAGAACGCAGGCTTAACTCAACAGGAGTTATGTCAGCGTGCTAGTTTGAGTTACTCGACACTAGCAAAGATTGAACGTGGTGCAATAAAGGCACCATCTATTTTTACGATCCAAAACATCGCAGCAGTACTGGGAGTGCCACTGGCTGATCTTATGGACACTGTTTCCATACCTAAGGCAGCTGGCCAGACTAAGCGCCGCTCTCGCAGTGGAGTCCGTTTCGTCTATTTTGATATTAACGGCTGTTTAGTACGGTTTTTTCACCGGGCATTCACCGCTCTTGCATCTGAATGCGGAGCCCCAGCAGACGTTATCGAAACTACTTTTTGGCACTACAATGACGCAGTTTGCCGCGGTGACATGACCATGGATGAATTCAACACCGCCTTTGCACAGAAAATAGGCGCCGAAAAGCTTAATTGGGTGGACTACTACCTAAAGGCTATCGATCCGATCGATGAAATGCAGGATCTAATTAAATGGGCGAGCGAATATTACTATGTTGGCCTACTTAGCAACATTATGCCTGGATTTATTAACATCATGCTCGAAAACGGCGTACTGCCAAAAGTTGATTACAAGTCTATAGTGGACTCCTCGGCCGTAAAAGCCATCAAGCCCGAGCCACAGATATATCAGATAGCAGAGGAAATGTCTCAGCATCCTTCCAGTGAGATTTTACTAATCGACGATTCACGTACCAATCTAATGGCAGCCGAGCGAATGGGATGGCACGTGCTTTGGTTCGACGATTACCGCCCTGCGGAATCTGTAGAGCGCATTAGAGCCACTCTGACACCTGACGGCGAATAAACCCACTCCTAGTGAGTAGCTTCGGCGAAGCGGTTGTACTCTTCTTCTAACTTGCCCATAAGCGCACGGGCCTCGTCTAGCTGGGACTTAGTTTCTTCCACGACCTTCTTTGGCGCGTTATCGACATAAGACTTATTAGACAGACGCTGCTCCAGGCGGCCAATGGTAAGTTGCTGCTGTTCTTTTTTGGCTGCAATTTCCCACAGCAGATGATTGGCAGTTTCTCTGTCGATGTCGAGCCAGCAGACGCGCTCTGTACTGGTTAAGTGTAGTCCGTGGCCATCTCGTACCTCTTTGACCCCTTCAAGGCTTGCAAGCGCTTTAATGATCGCGGCGTGCTCGGCAATGAATGAGTCGTGGGCATGGTAGAGCTGTAGTCCGCTTTGCAAATGTGCAACGGTGCGAACATAGCGGATCTCTGAGACGATCGCCTTAATCTCCTCAAATACCCCACCTTTTTTAGTGAATGAACCTTTAATCTCGGGCCATTGGCTCGTAGCAAGTAGGCTATTTTCGCCTTCCCATGCGAGTGTTTGCCAGATTGTCTCCGTTACAAACGGCGCAAAAGGATGAGCAATCTTGAGGATTGCTTCCAAGCAATAGGCCAGCATGGGTTTGTTGACGTTAGACTTGCTGGCTTCGATATACCAGTCAGCAAAATCATCCCACACAAAATGGTAGATAGCTTCGTTAGCTTCACTTAGTCGGTACTGTTCCGTAAAGGTGCCTACTTGCTCTGATAGATGTTGTAATTTGCTCAACACCCAGTAATCGGCTGGCGTTTCTGGCTGCGGCTTGTGCCTGAATGAAAAGTCGTCTCCTACTTTGTCTTCTATATAACGTGCAATGTTCCAAAGTTTATTGCAGAAATTGCGTGACTCGATCACTCGCCGGGAGTCATAGCCACGATTAACGGCCGCGGTGCGTCCAGCAATGATGCCCATGCGCAGCGCATCTGAGCCATACTGATCAATAACGGATATCGGGTTGATGACGTTACCAAGAGATTTACTCATTTTGGCGCCATCCTCGGCAAGTACATAGCCATGGATATACACTTCTTTAAATGGAATGTCCCCTGTTACGTATAGTCCGAGCATAATCATGCGTGATACCCATGGGTAGAGGATTTCCCCGCCGGTTTCCATCAAATTTGTCGGGTAAAACTGCTTGAAATCATCGCCATCAGGATAGTCTAGTGTGGCATACGGCCAGCTGCTGCTACTAAACCAAGTGTCGAATACATCAGGGTCCCGGCGGTACATTTTGCCATCGACTTCGATGGTCTCCTGATCAACGCGTTCATCAAAGATCCAGTGCTCTGGGTCTTCTATACTTTGAAACGCAGGAATCGGAATTCCCCAGGCTATTTGTCGTGAAATATTCCAGTCACGCAGTCCCTTCAGGTACGTTATGAGCTGGTCTTTTTTGCTTTCCGGGTAAAATTTAATCCGGTCAGCACGCAGAGCTTGAATTGCTTCAGACGCTAGTGGCTTCATGTCGATAAACCACTGTTCACGCAGCAATGGCTGAATCACAGTCCCGCACTTATAACAGTGGCCAATGTTGTGCATATGGTCTTCGGTTTTTTCGATTAGCCCTAAGTCGGTTAGGTCGGCGACTACTGCTTTCCTGGCCTCTTCTACCGTCATGCCTTGGTAAACTTTTGGCGCCGTATGCGCAATTTTACCTTCATGACTAATAACGGTGATCATTGGCAAATCGTGTCTCTGCCCTGCTTCGTAATCATTCGGGTCGTGAGCCGGGGTAATTTTAACGGCACCAGTTCCAAAACTAGTATCAACAAAACTATCCAAAATTATAGGAATTTCGCGCGCTGTCAAAGGTAGCTTTACGGTTTTGCCTACAAATTGCTTGTATCGTTCATCGTCAGGATGGACGGCAACCGCCGTGTCTCCAAGCATGGTTTCAGGGCGGGTGGTAGCGACTGTAATTTCCCCGCTACCATCTGTTAATGGATATTTTATGTGCCATAAATGCCCAGATGTCTGTTTGTGTTCTACTTCAATATCAGCGAATCCTGTGCCGTGGTGCGTGCAGAAGTTTACGAGTCGTTCACCCCTGTATATTAGGCCCTCGTCCCACATCTTTTTGAATGTAGAGTATGCACGGCGAATAATTTTATCATCAAGAGTGTATGTGTGGTGCTGCCAGTCCGGGCTTGAGCCAATACGGCGAATTTGAGTTTCAAACTCACCTCTGTTTTGGGCAACAAAATCCCACACTTGGTCGAATAGCTGCTCACGAGTAAAGTCGAAACGGCTCTTCCCTTCTTTGGCCAACTGTTTTTCGTAAACAACTTGCGTTTCAAAGCCCGCATGATCAGCGCCAGGTACCCATAAGACAGCTTTGCCCTGCATGCGCTGATATCGGACTACAACATCTTGAATCGCCAGCATTAGTGCATGACCAACGTGCAACTGGCCGTTGGCGTTGGGCGGCGGCATAACCATAGAGAAGGTTTCTTTGGAGCCCCGATTTTTAGGTACAAAAGCCTCGTTCTTCTCCCACAGGAGGTAAATATCATCTTCGTATTGGTTCGGCTCGTATACCTTCGGTAATTTCATGGGCTCACTTCT